>JAPYTP010000089.1:3933-23494 GCA_029941885.1 Myxococcota bacterium | reverse complement strand
GCGTAGGAGACGAAAGACGAGTAGGTCCACTCGATACACTCGACGGGGAGATGCGCCCCCACCTTGTGCATGGTCGCCCATTCGGGCGTGATCCGATCCTGCAGGCTGACGACGCGATCGGCTTTCGCGAGTCGTGGATCGGGAACCGGGTCGCCCGGCGCAGGCGGCGGACACGAGAATTTGGCCTCCCACATCTTGACGGTTCGAGCGTCGGGATCGGCTCCGAGAATCTCCTGCATGATCGTCGTTCCCGATCGGGGTAGGCCGACGACGAAGACCGGTTCCTCGATCACTTCGTCTTCCACCTCGGGGTGACGCTTGAACCAGTCGACGACCTGGAGTCGACCCTCGAGGTGAATCAGGAGGTCGGAGCGGGTCATGATGCGTCCGAAGAAATTGAGCTCCGCTGTGTTTTCGAGATCCGAGAGCAGAATCCTGAAGGGATCGCGCCAATCGTCCTCTCCAAAGTCCGTGAGACCCGTGTTTTCCGTTGCGCAGCGCAGCAGCGAATCCTCGTCGAGGGGGACGACGCTGCGAGCATCGATCTGCCGTCCCACATCGATGAATTCGAGTGCCCAGTCCGGGCGCGGTTTGGGCTTGTACACGATTGCTTTTCGGTCGATCTCGGGCATCGCTGTCTCCTGTCGTCTCGCGGCCGACGCAAAGGGTTCCGACGTCGACAGTCGACTATAGAGAAAGTGAAGGCCCCAGGAGACGATCGGGGATGGGTCCGTGTGAGCCGTCCGGGAGGCGTGATCGAAGTGAATTTCGTGTGATAGAGTCGATCTTCATGGATGACGAAGCGAAAGAAACCGATGAGCGGACCGAATTGGGGCCGATTGCGACTCGGGTCGTCTACGAAGACGAACGGGTTCGCGTGTGGGATCAGGTGATCGCGCCCGGCCAATCGACCGGTCCACATGTCCACGAACTACCCTACGCCCTCGTGACGGTCGAAGGCTCGAGCCTCGACGTGGCGCCCGTGCCCGGGTACCGGGCAATGCATAGCGACGAAATCCTCTCGGTCGAGATCGAGTCGCAGACGGCAGCGGTCCTGCCCAGTGGTTCGGTCGAAGAGGCGGTCAATACCGGCGATCAGACCTATCACGCGATTCTGGTCGAGTTCAAGGAGCGTTAGGCCGTCGTGCGGGTGAGTCGGACCTCGCCGGCATCATCGATGCGTGATGCCCGCGCTCTCGGAGGAAGCATGAACCACGCGAAGTTGCTGACGCCGGGGCGCATCGGCTCGATGACGCTGCGGAATCGAATCTTCATGTGCCCCATGGGCGACAATCAGGCCACCGCGGGGGGGTACGTCACCGATCAGCAGATCGACTATTTCGAAGCCCGTGCCCGGGGCGGCGCAGCTCTTCTGCTCGTAGGCTCCGTCGGCGTGACGGCGCCGGACGGGCTCTCGAGCCCACGCCAGAGTGCGATCGGCGACGAGTCCTTCCTGTCGGGTTGGCGGCGTCTAGCGGATCGGGTGCACGAACACGGTGCCCGGGTGGCACTGCAACTCGTACATAACGGGAAGAACGCGGTCGAGGATATTATCGCAGCACGACCTCTCCTGGTTCCTTCCCTGCCGGATCGACCCCTCTTCGCAGACCCCCTGATGGGCATGCTCACACCCGAGGAAGCCAGCGTGATGGGGACGCCGGCACAGGTCAAGGGCGCGGAGGTGGTGTTCCAGGAAATGACCCATGCCGATATCGCCCGAATGGTTGCGGCCTACGTCGATGCGGTCGAACTCGCAAAGGGGGCGGGGATCGATGCGTGTGAACTCCACGCGGGCCACGGCTACCTGATCGACAACTTCCTGTCTCCGACGACCAACCATCGGCACGACGAATACGGTGGCTGCGTCGAGAATCGGGCACGCTTTCTGATCGAGATCCTCGAAGCGATTCGCGCGAGGGTGGGCCCGGACTACCCGATCTGGTGTCGCATCAACGGGGGGGAAGTGCTGATCGAGGGCGAAACCCTCGAAGATGCTTGCCGCGTCGCGGAACTTTCCGAAGCCGCCGGGGCAGATGCGGTTCATGTGAGTCTCTACGCCGACCCCACGAGAGGGATCGGCTTCAGTGAGGCGCACGCGACGCATATTCCGGGCCGATTCCTCGAGCTCGGTGCCGCGGTCAAGAAGCGGGTGGGGATTCCGGTCATCACCGTCGGGAGACTCAGCCCCGACGACGCCGAGCGCGCATTGGCGGACGGCAAGGCGGATTTCGTGGCGATGGGCCGGAAGCTCCTGGCGGATCCGGAGTTGCCCAACAAGCTGGCGGCGGGAGAGCCTGCGAGCGTGCGACCCTGCATCTACCACTATCGATGTATCAGTCAGATTTTCGTGCGTTCGAGCGTCCGTTGCGCGGTGAATTCGATGACCGGATTCGAGTCGACGCGGAAGCTCGAGCCCGCATCGGACCCGAGGCGGATCCTCGTCGTCGGAGGTGGACCCGCCGGGATGGAGGCGGCACGTCTCGGGGCATTGCGCGGGCATCAGGTAGTCCTCGCCGAAGCGGGATCGCGCCTCGGAGGACGGTTCGCACTGGCGGCGGCGACCGCAGAGCCGAATGCGGAGCTGCTGGCGTGGTTCGAGGGCGAGCTGGTGCGACGAGAGATCGAGGTCCGACTGGAAACGCGCCTCGACGTCGACGCGGTCGTCGAAGGGGGATTCGACGAGGTCGTCGTCGCGAGCGGGGGGCGCTGGGATCGGCCGGCGATTCCGGGAGTCGACGACGCCCGTGTCCGCACGGTCGACGAACTGGGGAGCTGGCTCGAGGGCACGAGTTCGGAGATCGGGCGAAACTTCGTGTTGATCGGAGGCGATCGCGTGGGCATCGCTCTCGCGGGTGTGGCTCGCGCGAGGGGGGCTGCGGTCGAGGTCCTGCAGCCGACCGAGGTCTTTTGTGCGTCGAATGGTCTGGTCGGACGTTGGCGTTATGTCCATGATGCACAGGAATCGGGGATTCGACTTCGAAGCGGTGCACACCTACGGGCAATCGAGGCGGGTGGCGTTCGCTTTATCGATGGAGAAGGGGTCGAACGGCTGTCCCCCGCGGATCAGATTCTCATCAGCGGCGGCGCCACACCCGATTCGTCGCTCGCCGACGCGCTGCTCGCACGAGGCGTTCGGGCACACGCGATCGGGGATTGTCGGACCATCGGCCTGGTGGAGGGTGCCACGCAGACTGCGGCCGAGGTGATGCTCACCCTGTGACGAGTACTCCGGCCGGCCCGGGGAGGTCTAAACCGGGTCGTCCTTCAGTCGGGAACGCGGTTGGCACTCCGAACGGCGTAGCCGAGCAGCGCCCCGGCGAGGGCCCAGCTGGCCAGACCGCCCAAGGGATCGCCGAATAGCAACCCTGCCGTTCCCGCGATCGCCGCATAGATGCCGAGAGTCGCCGCCGCGACGTCGACCCACGGTTGCCAACCGAGTCCTCGCAGCTCGAGCCCCGCTCGATCAGCGACGGGCGCCCACGCCCCTGCTGGCCGTACGCGTTCGTAGAAGCGCCGCAGCACCTCCGGATCCTCGGGCGGCGTGAGAAGCGTGACGACGAACGCGACAGGCAGCGCGAACGCAACCACGACCACGAGCGAGAAGGGAAAGGCGATCTCCGTCCACGCGTCCACCAGATTGGCCCCTACGAGCGATGCCGTCATGACGGCAATCTCGCTCCATGCGTTGATCCGCCACCAGAGCCATCGCAACAAGAGAATCAGGCCCGTTCCGGCGGTGATCGTCGCGAGTAGTTTCCAGGCGTCGGCGACCGAATCCATCATCAGCGTTGCCGCCGCACCGATCGCGGCGAGCGCGACGATACTCAAGCGGGCCACGACGACCAGTCGCCGTTCGGTCGCATCGGGATCGATGAAGCGTTTGTAGATGTCGTGCGTCAAGTAGGACGCGCCCCAATTGAGCTGGGTGTCGATCGTTGACATGAACGCGGCGAGCATGGCGGCAATGAGCAATCCGAGCAGGCCCGGCGGGAGCACGTCGAGCATGACGACCACGTAGCCCGATTCCGGGTCTTCGAGTCCAGGAAATCGCACGACCGCGACGAGTCCGACGATGATCCAAGGCCACGGTCGAATTGCAAAATGGGCGATTGCGTACCAGAGAGAAGCGAGGCGCGCGTCGCGTTCACTTCGGGTCGCCAGGATCCGCTGGGCGGTGTAGCCGTTGCCCTCGGTGTTTCCGCTCGACCAGCTCTTGACACCGACGTAGGCGAGGAAGGCCCAGAAGGCGTCCCCGTCATCGGGAGAGGGGAAGATCGAGAGCAGATCTCGCTCGCCCTCGAGCCGGTCGAGGACGGGTTGTAGGCCACCGAGATCCTCCACGGCGAGAATCGCGAGGAGGATCGATCCGAGGAGGGCGAGGCCGAACTGGAGAAAGTCGGTGAAGACGACGCCGATCAAGCCCGCCATGAGCGTGTACGCCACTGTCAGGAGGAAGAGGCCGCCCAGAACGAGGAGGCTCTGATCCTCATCGAGACCGAGCGCGAGCGCGAGAATCTTGACCATCGCGAGGTTCACCCAGCCCATGACGATCGCATTGCGGAGAACGCCGAAATAGAGGGCGCGAAAGAGACGCAGGCCCGCGGCGGGTCGGCCGCCGTATCGAAGTTCCGTGATCTCGTTGTCCGTCAGGACGCCGCTTCGTTTCCAGAGATGGCTGACGATGAACGCACCGATCACGACCGGCAGGACGTCGGCCCACCAGAACCAATTTCCGGCGATGCCATCGGTGGCCACGAGGCCTGCGATGGCCAGCGGCGTATCCGCGGCAAAGGTCGTCGCGACGATCGAAGTGCCCGCGAGCCACCAGGGGAGAGATCGGTCGGCGGCGAAGAAGGCCTCTGTGCTCGCGGATGCGCGCCGCGCGTGCCAAGCTCCCCAGCCGAGGGCCAACGCGAGATAAGCGAGGATGATGGCGAGATCGAGACCGGACAGCTGGACATCCCCGTCGTCGTCAGGCTTGTTGACTCACGTCGTCGCGCCGGGTCGAATCGGACGCCCCGCATTCAGTCCACGCAGCCACCGCCAGAGCCGCTTCCGGCGCTCGTCCGCGGAGGCGACCGTAGAGTAGCTGAGGGGGACCACGAAGAGGGTTCCGATCATGGCGAAGAGCAGGCCGAAAGCGATCGAAGCCGCGAAGGGTCCGTAGCTCTTGGATGATCCCTGCAATCCGAGCGCCATTGGGAGAAGCGCGACGACCGTCGTCATCGTCGTCAGGATCACCGGGCGGAGCCGTTGGACCCCTGCCTGCGAAACCGCTTCGAGCATCGGCGCTCCTTCGCGCCGCGCGCGATTGATGAAATCGACGAGCACGAGCGCGTCGTTCACCACGACTCCCGCGAGTCCTACCGCGGCATAGAGCAGGTTGAAGCTGATCTTGTAGTCCATGACGCCGACCCCGAAGACGATTCCTGCAAAGCCGAGGGGAACCGAGGTCAGGACGATGAAAGGCTGCAAGTAGCTTCGAAAGAGAGTCGCGAGCAACATGTAGATGAGCAGCAGTGCGACGGGAAAGGCAGCGATGGTGTTCGCAATCGATTCGTTCGACTCCTGATACTCGCCACCATAGATTAGATCGACCGCGGGGAAGCGCGCGATGATGTCGGCGAACTGGGCTTCGAGATCTCGATTGACCGAGATGCTGGTGGCTAGATCGTCGTCGACGTCCGCAAAGACCGTGACCGCGCGCTTCGCATCAACGCGACGATAGGCGAGGTATCCACGGGTGACGTTGAGGTTGGCGACATCGGCGAGACGGACGAGTTGGCCCTGGGAGCCACGCACTTCGACTTCGAGGAGGTCGAGGATCCGGTCACGTTGAGCGGGTTCGAGGAGGACCCGAATATCGTCGTCGTCGACGGCCGAGGGGGAACGAAAGCTCGAGCTGACGACGCCGTCGTTCGCGGCGCGGAGCGCGCGGGCGAGGTCCTCGAACGTCAAGCCGTATTGTCCCGCGCGCTCGTCGTCGATCTCGAGTCGAATCTCTCGCGGTCCCTCCTTCAGATTGTCGTCGATTCCCGACACGCCCGGGATCGTCGCGAGATAAGCCTTGATCTCGTCCGCGATGCGTTTGTTGACCGCGAAGTCCTCACTCTGGATTCGGACCTCGACCGGACGACCGACTGGTGGGCCGTAGCTTTCGGACTCGACGCGCAGGGCGACGACGTCTCGTGGATTTTCACGTGCGAATTCGGCGAGATTCTCCTCGACGCGCTTCAGGACGTCCTGGGGCCGAAGTTGATTTCGTTCGGTCTGGGGAATCGCGACGGAGGTGAGCGCGAGATTGGCTGCAAAGATTCGGTCGTAATTCAAGTCGATCGATAGGCCGACGACCGTATTGAAATCCTCGATGTCCTCTGCGGACATGGCGAGCAGCCTCTCCTCGATTCGTCGACTCACCGCGGAAGTCTGTTCGAGGCTGTAATCGGGCGGGGCTTCGAGGCTGATATTGAACTTCGAGAACTCGCCCGGAAAGAGATCGAATTGGAGATGCGTGCTGGCGGCGACAGTTGCCATGAGAAATGCGACGAATAGCACGAAGAATGAGAGGCGATGAGTGATGACGGGCTGGAGGGCTCGTCGGTAGAGATCTCGCAGCCGGTCGAAGGCACCGTCCATCGCGAGGCGAAGCCCCTGGAAGAAGCCGACCAGTTGTTGCCAATGGGTCCCTCCGATGCGTGCATCCTTGGTGCCGCTGCGACTCCCGAAGTCGAGGTAGTGGGCGGGCAGGATGAGCAGACATTCGAAGAGCGAGGCCAACAGACAGACGACCACGCACTTGGGCATCACGGATACGAATTTTCCGGCGGTTCCACCGACGAGGAGGAGCGGTGCGAAGGCCGCGATGGTCGTGAAGACCGCCGCCGTGACGGGCCACAGGACTTCGTTCGCCCCGGAGACGACCGCGGCGCGGAGCTCCATGCCTTCCTCGATCTTACGGTAGATGTTCTCCAGTACGATGATCGCGTCGTCGACGAGCATGCCCGACACGAGCAGCATCCCGATCAACGTGTTCGAGTTGATGCTGATGTCGAGTATCGGGAAGAAGATGATCGCCGTGAGGAAGCTGAACGGGATCGCGATGACCGTGAGCAGCGCGTTGCGAAAGCCAATGGTGAACCAGAGGAGCGCGGCGACCAGGAGCATGCCCGTAGCCAGATTGTCGAGCAGGACGCCGATCCGGGGAGTCACGAAGTCCGAGTTGTCGAGCGTCGTGTTGACGCGGATTCCTTCGGGTAGGAGTGGCGTGAAGTCTTCCAGGAAAGCGTCGACTCGCGCGACGAGATCGCGGACGTCGGTCTTGTCTTTCTTGCCGATGGAGACGAGCGAGGCGGGTCTGCCGTTGTAGCGCGTGATGAAGACGGGTTTTTCGAGGCCCCGTTCGACCCGGGCGACGTCGTGGAGGCGAATCAGGGTACCCGGTCCATCCTCGAGAACGATGGTGTCGAGGATCTCCTGGATCGATTCGTAGTCACCCGTCGCGCGGAGCGTGGCCTCTCCGAGCTCGTCCTGAAAGGTGCCGGCGGGTAGATTCTGGTTCTGGCGGCGTACGCGTTCGGCGATGTCGTCGACCGTCAGGTCGTAGAGGGCGGCTCGCGCGCGATCGACGACGACGCGGACCTCCCGATCCTGCAGTCCCCGGATTTCCACCGTCGAAACGCCCTGGAGTTCGCGGACGCGGGACGCGATATCCTGAGCGATGTCCCGAATCGCGAGGGGGCCGACGCCGTCGATGTCCGAAATCGCGATGAACACGACCGGGCTGACATCGGCGGTGATGATCTCGCGAAGTTGGGGTTCCTCCGCCTCCGGCGGAAGATCTTCGACCTGGTCGAGCGCTCCACGGATATCGTTCACCGCTGACTCGTATTCGATCGAGTCCAGGGTTTCGTCGATGTCGAGGCTGATCATCGACATGTTCGATTGCGAAGCCGAGCGCATCTCATCGATGTTGTTGACCGTGAGCAGCTCTTCCTCGATCTTGGCCGTGATGAGTCGTTCGATCTCGTCGGCGGACGCGCCGGTCCATTGGGTCGTGATCACGACCTGGTTGAGCGTGACGTCGTGGAAATATTCCACTTCGGTCAGTTGGAGCGCATTCCAGCCGCCGACCATGCAGACGACGAAGAGGACGTTGACCAACACCGTCTGACGGACACTGAACTCGGGAAGCGTCATCGAACGATCACGCGCATGCCGATTCGAAGCTGCTCAATCGCCGTTACGATTACGCGGTCCCCATCGCTCAGGCCTTCGCGGACCTCGATCCGGTCCGGGCGAAAGGCGACGGGTCGCGTCGAGACGCGAACACGCCGCGCCGCGTCGTTGTCATCGAGTACGAAGACGTAGTCGAGTTCGAACTCGCGTTGAATCGCGCGGGTTGGGAGGCGGATCGCAGAGGCCGTGCCGACCTCGAAAAGTACATGGGCGAGCATCCCCGGCCTAAAGCGGCGGGATGCATTGTCGAGGACGACGACGACGGGATAGCGCGGACCGTCGTGCCGGGGCGCGCCCGCGACCCGGTCGACACGCCCGCTGAAGCGCTCGCTCCCGAGCGCATCGATTCGAACCTGCGCGACCGATCCCGGTTGGATCACACCGACTTGCCGATCTCCTACGAGCACGGTCACTTCGATGCTGGACAGATCGAGGATCTCTGCGATCAGGGTTCCGGGCTGCACGTAGGCGCCCGGATCGAGGTCGAGGGAATTGACGAGGCCATCGAAGGGGGCCGTGATGCGGGTATGGTCGAGTCGCGTTCGGGCCTCGAGGAGCGCGGCAAAACTTCGGCGCTCCTCCGCCTTCGCCTGATCGAGTTCGGCTTCACTCGCGACGGACCGGCTCCCGAGTCGTTCCTGGCGTGAGAGTTCGGACCGGGCGAGCCGATGGATCGCCTCGGCACGGATCACCTCCGCACGCGGGAGCGAAGAATCGAGTTCCACGAGCAGCTCCCCACGCGCGACCGGCGCGTGCTCTTGCTTCGGGACGTCGAGGATTCGCGCGGCAATCTCTGCGGCCACCCACGTCGATCGAATGGGTTCGAGGACCCCGGCGAGCTCCACGATCTCCACTGAGGTCGAAGCATTCGCGACCACGATCGAAACCTCGAGGGTCGGTCCGAGTTCGCCCCCCCCACTCGCGATTGCATCCGCGAGTCGAGCATCTCGTTCGCGCGCCTTCGCGGCTCCGTCAGAACTATAGAAGCCCCACATCGACGCAAGCACGACTAGCGCCGCAATCGCCAGAACGACAGCGGGGGTCCGTTGGATCTTCAGCCAATTCATTGTTCAGTGCCTGCACGATCGAGCGTCGGGCAAAACCCGCTTCCGGTCACCAGTGTCACCCAGATAGAGATTTCCCTCAACTCGGATGGGGGGCTCTACGCGGAGATCCGGCCACTCATCGGATGAGGCAGCGAGTTGGCGTTTGGCTCCAGGAGGCCCGGTCCCCTGACGCTAATTCAACTTCTTCCCGATCGGATCGACAACGACTACCCGAGACATCCGATCGGCTTCTGGATCCGCGGGCCCTTACTTTGCCCGCGTCGAGATGCCGCGATGGGAGACGGGCGTCAAAGCGGGGCCGCTGGTCTGAAACCCCGTCGAGCAAAAGGGCTGGACCTCTTTAGACCCCGGCGATCGTGGTTCACGCGGGGTAGAGTCGTCGACCGCATTCTTTCACAACCACCCCGAAAAGGAATTCCGATGCCTGCCTATCTGATCGTCAACTACAACGTCGAGAACCCCGAGCGCTACGGCGAATACTCCGCCGCGGCGGGCCCGATCATGAAGATCGGTGAGGTCGCCCAGATCGTGGCATTCGACCCGAACACCGAGAAGCTCGAGGGAACACCGGGTCACCAGACGATCATCGTGAGCTTCGACTCGATGGAGAAGGCCAAGGAGATCTACGAATCGGGCGAATACCAGAAGCTGATACCGATTCGCCAGGAGGCGACCTCGAGCCACTTTGCCGTGCTCGTGAACGGGATCGGCTGATCGCAGCGGGAAGCGCATTCCCCCGAGCCGTCGCTGCGGATACCCCGTTCCCACGGACGCGTCAGGGTCTCTCGCATGACGCGTCGGGGCTGTCGCCGAGCGTTCGGGGCAGGCCGCGCTTCGCTGAAGCGCTCGCCATAGAATGGTCTACGCTTTCCCAAAGAGGAGTGCGAATCTCATGCAACCGAATCAACTTTCGCCCGGAGGCCTCGGGGGTCTCGGTTATGTCGGAATCGAGGCCCCGGATCCGCTCGCCTGGCGGCGATTCGCAACCGAGGTCTGCGGTCTCGAACCCGCGCTGATCCCGCCGGGCCCCCGCGCCGGGGGAGTGCCGGTCCCGAACACGAGTGGACCGGAGCATGCGGGCGTAGCCGCCGACGGCAGCGTCTTTCTCAAGATGGACCGACGCCAGTGGCGACTCGCCGTTCATCCCGGGCAGACGCAGGGACTCGCCTATCTCGGATTCGAGCTGCTCCTCGAGAGCGATCTGGAAGCGGCGATGGAGTCGATTTCGAAGCGTGGCGTCGCGATTCGCTCCGGGACGAGCGAGGAACTCGAAGCTCGTAGTGTCGGGAATCTCGCAGTTTTCGAAGATCCCGCGGGCCACCGACTCGAGCTCTTCTGCCGCCCGATCGTCGACGAGCCCCTGTGCTCCGATCGAGGCGTCGAGTTCCTCACCGGTGCACTCGGCATGGGTCACGTCGTCCTCTACGTGGCGGAGATCGATCCCGCCCTCGATTTCTACCGGGATGTCCTTGGGTTCAAACGAACGGACTACATGCAATTCGGTCCGGATGGAATGGGGATCCATTTCCTGCGGTGCACACGGCGCCACCATTCGCTCGCGCTTCTGCAGGTGGGTCCACCCTCAGGACTTCAGCATCTCATGCTCGAGTCGACGACGCTGGACGGTGTTGGTAAGACGCTCGACCGAGCCCTCGCCGCCGGCGTGGAGATCTCGTCGAGCCTGGGCCGCCATCGAAACGACAAGACGGTTTCCTTCTACATGAAAGGGCCGAGTGGATTCGATATCGAGATTGGCTGGGACGGACTGCTGGTCGACGACGATTGGGTCGAACACGAGTTCGCCGGAGGCGGTGATGATTGGGGCCATCAGGGGTTGGATGCGGAGTCGCTGAAACCCGCCGAGTGAAGCGCCCCGGCCGCTTCTAGAACTCGATCGGCATGCGGTGGTAGCCGTGGAGGAATTCGCTGTAGGCGCGTTCCATTCCCCTCTCGTCCACCTCGTATTCAGGTACGGCGGCGAGGATCTCTTCGAGCAGGATCCGTCCCTCGAGATTACCGAGGTGCTCTCCGATGCATTTGTGGGTGCCATGGCCGAAGGAGAGCACTCGCTTCGGTCGCCGGTGGATATCGAAGACGTCCGCGTTCTCGAATTCGTTCTCATCGCGGTTGCCCGAAGCCCAGAGGAACATGACACCCTGTCCCGGCGAGAGCTTTTGGCCGCGGAGTTCGGTAGGCGCGCGCACCGTTCGCCCGAGGAGATTCGTCGGCTGGTCGAATCGAAGAGATTCCGCGTAGGCGTGGGGAATTTCGGTCGGAGAGAGGATGAGCTCGCGGCGCTGATCGGGATTCGACCAGAGGTAGTAGATGGTATTCGCGACCGAGAGCGGAACGACCTCTGCTCCCGTCACGAGCATCGTGTACATGGCCGCCACCATCGTCCCGAGAGAAAGCTTCTCGCCTTCGACCTCGGCTCGCAGCATCACGGAGAGATGGTCGTCCCCGGAAAGTTCGGAATCCTGGCTGCGGGCATGGATGATCTCGCCAAAGCGCGTGAGAAGCGCGAGTCGTGCTTGCTCGTTCTCGTGCGTGGTCCCGACCTGGCCGGGTTTCCGTTCCATGAACGTGGCGACCTGCGCGCGTAATTCAAGGGCTTCGTCCTCCGGGAGCCCGATCAACTCGGCAATCGTGAGCGTCGCGAGAGGATCCGCGAGGTCCTGGTACACATCGAAGTTCCCACGTTCGAGGAGTGGCTCGAGAAGGGTTCGGACCCGACTTCGAATTGAATCTTCGAGTTCGTTCGTCGCGCGACGCGTGTATCGTGGCGCGAAGATTCGCCTGTAGTCACGGTGCCGCGGCATGTCGAGCATGGAGAAGACCGGGTCGGGCGGAGGGGGTTGTTTGAGAACCACCATCTCCGGAGTGACACCCTGTTCGGTGCTGAACACGTCATTGATCGTGCTCTCGCGGATGTCCTCGAAGCGGGACAGGAACCAGGTGTCGTATTGCTCGTGGTAGTAGACCGGAGCCTCACGACGGAGCGCGGCGTAGTAGGGCCAGGGATCGCGCATCACGTCGTGGGAGAAGGGATCGTATTCGGTGTAGTCGACGGGCATCGTTGCCGCCTCAGCCCTGACCGAGTTCGATCATGTTGCCATCGGGATCGGCGATCTGTGCGACCCGTCGTCCCGGACGAAGCTCGAAGGGCGGAAGGGTGATCGATCCGCCGAGCGCCTCGACGGCCCCCGCCGCGGCCTCGATGTCGTCGACTTCGAGGGTGAGGTAGCGGATCCCCGCGGTCGACGAGAATGAGCTCGAGTCATCGGACATGGGCGGGTCGACCGGCACCATCACGCGCAGGATGCTCTCTCCGCAAGCGAGCTTGTGGATCATTCCGATATTCGGGAGCTCGATCGGGTCGAGGATCTCGAAGCCGGCAACGCCAGAATAGAAATCGAGCAGTGGTTTCGCGTTAGCGGTGACGAGTCCGACGTCGAGGGCCGATTTGGCCATCTTGGCTGCCATTGATGCATCTCCCGTGGCGTGGATCCGCATGGAACCACGTCGCAGGAGAGTAGCGTGTGAATGGAGAGCGCCGAACAGTTCGCGGGCAATCGAGTGAGAGGCTGCTTGGGTGCTCAGCCGTTCAGAACCACCGATCCTTGCACTGGGAGACGATGCCGTCAGCGTCGAGGCGATAGGCGCGGCATAGCTCGTCGTTCGAGCCCGGCTCGACGAAGACACAGGGCACTCCGATCCGGAGGAGCCGACAATCGAGTTCCCGATCCATCGCGAGCGCCGCGACGGCGGAGCCCACACCCCCTTCGAGGACTGCCTCTTCGATGACCGCCACGCGGCGATAGCTCCGCATGATTCGAACGAGCGCTTCATCGGGGAGTGGTTTCAGATATCGCAGGTTGACGAGGCCCGTGCCGATGCCCTCGGCGCACAGGCGCTCTCGCGCTTCCCGCGCGGCCCCGAATTTGTGGCCGACTGTGAGCAGGAGCAAGTCATCACCGGATTCGATGATTTCGGGCAATGCAAAGGATTCGTCGGATTCGTCGAAGACACTCGGATCGAAGCTTTCTCCAGGACCGTAGGGCATCGCGATCAACGTTGGATGTTCGAGGGATCGCATCTCTCCGCGAACCATGCGCTCGAGTTCGTGGATGTCCTTCGGATACATCGTACGAAGATTCGGGAGTCCACGGAGAAACGAGAAGTCGTAGATTCCGTGATGAGTCGGATTGTCGTAGCCCGCGAAGCCGGTGCGAACCGTCAGAATCAGGATCGGGAGATCCATGAAACAGACGTCGTGGATCAGCTGGTCGAATGCACGCTGCATGAACGTCGACTGGTAGAACGCGACGGGCTTGTCGCCCTGGAGCGCGAAGCCACTGTCAGACTCATCGCGTGCGGCTCGGTCATGCCCGGGTCGACGATCTGTCGAGGTTGTATCGAGCTCTGGCACAGGCCTCGATGGGGCAAACCTGCGGGATTCTCGCGCGAAAGGGGCCGGCGGCCGAGGTGGCCGGTTGAAAAGTCCACTCTTCGGTGCCCGAGGGACGCGGCTATTGCGGTGTGATGATCACCGTCAGCGTGTCGCTTGCGTTTCCGGTCGGAGCGGCCTGAATCTGATTGTTCGTGATTCGCACTTGATAGTTGCTCGTGCTCGAATAGATACAGGCGGTCGCGGTACCAACCGGCGGCGGCTGTCCCTGGGACCGGGGTGCGAGCACGATATCGTCGAGACCCGACGCCTGCGCGGTGTTGCCGCGAATGAATGAGATCTCAATCGTCCCTTGGAGAGCTGCCGCCGCTGGCGGCGAAGACCGCCCTGGGAAGCACGAGGGGGGCGAGGTGACACTTCCCAATCGGTGCCGTGGGTGTTTCACTGAGTGGCAATGCGGGCACCCGTATCGAAATACACGAATCGACGGCTACGAGCCCTGTGACGCCGCCTTTCGTTTCTTTATATGCCACGACCGATTCTCACCGCCCGAGGATTTTCATCGCGTCGGCGCAGGCCTGCTCGAGTCGGCCGCGTTCGTCATGGCTGAGATTCGGCGCGCGCAGCCGAGGCATGCCGCGGGAGAGCGCGGCGGCGCGTTCGATCCAGGGTTCCTGCCCCGAGGTGTCGACACTCGGTAGTTCCAGGAAATCACTGATTCGGGTCAGCACCTCGCGAGGTTGCAGGACCAGGTCCTCGAATCGCACATCGAGAAACTTCTCACGGGGCAGCGACTGACGTGCCCGATTGCCGTTCGTGATCTGTTCGCTCCAGTATTTCCCATAGAGTTCGATCGGCGACTCCGTGGCGAGCAGCCGGTCGATCGCGGCGCCGTCTTCTCGCTCGAGACGTTCGAGCCCCTCATGGGAATATTCGATCTCGCCGGCGAGGCCGTTCATGACCGCGACCGCCACGCGAAGGGGGGCGTATTCGCGCATCGACAGCGCGGACTCGTGTCCATCGCGATGGATGTGAACGAATCGCGCATCGGGAAAGAACTCGACGAGGTCGGCTAGATAGTCGATGGATGTGCCCGAGCGCTCGATCCACGCGGGCTTGTCGGCTCGCTCGGTCAGCCAGTCGAAGATCGCCCGGTAGTGGGCCGAGAGGGTCCTTTTCGGCACGGACTCGACATACTCGATCATCTCGTCGAAGAGCGCGTCGGGGTCCTCGCTGATGCGCGGGATCGCGATGGCGAGGGCCCAGGGGACGGGATCCCCGAGCACGTGGCGGGAATTCGGATCGTCGAAGGGATAGACGACCTCCGGTACCTCACCCCCACGCTTCATGACCATCGTCAGCATCGGATGATCGAGGCGGAGCTGTTCGGCCAACTCCTTGCCGGTCACCTCCCGGCGCTCGAAACGGAAGAATTGATCGATCCCCGAGAAGAGCTCGAAGACGTTGAGGACCTCCTCATTCATCGAGAGCATGCGAGAGAGAAGAGTCGATCCGCAGCGGCCCGTTCCGACGACGAATCGGGCAGGCGCGCTCTTTGCGGGGCTCATGAGAGTGAACTCAATGCGACGCGCTCGCAATCGATGTCGGGCATCGGCGATTTCGGGCGTGACCATCGGAACACCATCGTGCCCTGGCAATGGCCCTTCGGATCCATCCAATTCTTGGTTCCCGCAGAATCCTTTGGCGGCGAATGGGAGATGACGACGCGCACGCTCCCATCGGGTTCCAGCTTCACCGTCCCGCTATTCAGATGGGATTCGCGGCGTCCGTAGCCGATCGTTTCGTACCAATAGTTGGCCAGCCCGAGACTCCAGAAACCGGCTTCACCGGGCTGGAACGTGACGACGAGTGCGTCGTCCTCGGGCAGATCGAAATAGCCGCAAGAGAAATGATGACCGGATGGCGGGGCGATGTCGGTTCGCGCGTCCGCGTCGACCTGAGAGACGAACCGATTCACCGAAAAACCAGCCCAATAGTCCGAGATCTCGGCCCAGATGATCGGGTTTCCGATCGCGAAGGCCGCGGTTCGCTCGAGACCGGCGCGAATTTCGCTGAGATCGAAAGGCGGGGCGGCGGGGGCTCCATCTTCACGTTCGATCACGAAGCGGCCGGGAGTGAGGTCGCTCCATTCGGGAGCGTATTGACGGATCATGACATATCGGGTTTTCGCACTGGTGCGAATCCAGTTCCCGGTATGCTCCTCGGGCGAGAGGACGACTTCGATCCGTCCATCCGCAGCGACTTCGAGCTTCTCCTCGGTGATCGATTCGATCAGGTGGCTCGGATCGTGAATTCCCATCTTGCCGTTGTAGGATCCGAATTCGATCAGCGGCGCCTCACCGCGAGAGCCACGGATCACGTGGGTCACGGATCCGTCGATGAATGCATGCAGGTAGCGAGCGTCGGAGGTGATCCCCTCGTATTGCACCATGCGGCCGACCATCGGTGTGAGCTGCGGTGTCGCCGGGTCGGAGAGTTCGAAGGTGTTTTCGAAGCCGATTCTCACCATCCGGACCAGATTCCGATAGCCCTCGGCGATCGTCCGTTCGTCCTTCGGTGTCTCGTCCCGGCGCAGTGCGTTTCCCGCCTGTTTCAGTGCGTCGCAGAACTCGTCCCAGAGCTGGCCGGGATCCTCCTCGGAGCCTTTGAATTTCGGTGATTCACTCGGGAGCATCGTCCCCTCCTGCTCTAGTGCCGACGCTTGATCAGCTCTGCGGCCTGTTTGGGTGTCGCGATGGGCCGGCCCACTTCGCTACAGAGCTTGGCCGTTCGTTCGAGGATCTCGATATTGGTCGGCTGCCCCGGTCCGGCGTAGTCCTCGAGACCGACCCGGAGATGACCGCCGCGTTCGAGGGCGAGTCGACCCACTTCGTTTTCCAGGATATCGCCGCCGGGAAGCGCCACGGACCACGGAAGTGGGCACTCTCCGAGGATGTCGAGGTAGGCCTCCAAGGCGGACGCGGTCGCGGGAAGGCCAATCGGCGCGTAGTCCGACCCGAAGAAGATCTTGATCAGGCCTCCGTGCTGGATTCTTCCGGACCGCTGATAGGCAACCGCAGTCTGCATGAAGCTGCCGTCGAAGATCGAGAAGTTGATCGGTACGCCGAGTTCGGTGCAGGTGTCCACCATGAAGCGAATATCGGAGTTCGAATTGATATAGACGATCTCACCGGCAGAGGGTGCACCGTCGGTTTCGAACGAGCCGATATTGGCGGATCCCGGGTCGACGATGCCCATTCGAAGCACGCCGGCGTCGGCGATCTGGCGGATATGTCCGTAGCGTTCTTCGACGGTCGTGTGCGGTCCGCCGCCGGTCATCGTCGGATAGAGGAAGGCCTCGGGGTAGCGCGCGAGCACCGGACCCCACGCCTCTATATAGGGGCTCGCGTCATGGGCCCTCGTCACCATGTCGAGAACCGGATCATCGTTGTGATTGTGAATGATCGTGGCGCCGGCTTCGATACAGCGAATCGATTCGGCGGCGATCTCCTCGGGGGTACGGGGAACGTTCGGGTTGCGGTCGCGAGTCGTGACACCGTTGATGGCCGCTTCGATGATGACAGGGGTGTTGGAGTGCATGGCAGGGAACTCCTGAGCGCCGAGTCGGGCCAGCGGAGTCAGCCAACCGGAGTCGATGCGGGTCGCTCAGTATCGCGGACCTCGCGGCGTCGTGCCCGGGTGCTCAATCCGGCTCACCGGCCCTGATGCCGTAGGTCTGCGAGAACTGAGACATCTCCTCGAATTTGTGTTCGAGCGACGTTTCGGTCGCGTTCAGACCCTCGGTCCACGGCGGCTTCAGGTAGTCGGTGACGCCCCAATCCCGGAGCTGTTCCATGCGCTCTGGGGTCGGTTCGGTACACCCGACGATCATGCGGAAGCCGTCGAGTGTCCCCTTGGCTTCGAGCCGAGCGGCCCGTGCGCTCTTCACGTAGGACTCGATCTCACCCCATGGATAGACCGCTCCCTCCCATCCATCGTGGCGTGCGGCACGACGGAAGGCGGCCTCGGAGGTCCCACCGACGTAGATCGGGATCGGGCTCGGTGGCGCCGGAAGCATTCGGATCCGGGGGAATGAATAGAAATCGCCCTGGTGTTCGACCATTTCGCCGGACCACAACTTCCGAAGGACTTCGATCTGCTCGTCGACGTGGCGGCCCCGCTGGTGAAAGGGCTGTCCGCTCAACTCGAATTCGAGTTTCTGCCAGCCGACGCCGAGGCCGAGGTGGATGCGGCCGCCGGAAATGACCGAGGCCGTGCTGATTCCCTTGGCCGCAGTGAAGGCGTCACGCAGCGGCAGGATGTAGACCGTGGTCATGAACCGGAGTCGAGTGGTGTCCTTCGACAGGGCCGCAAACTGAACCCAGGGGTCGGGCCAGGGGACCGTCTGCTCCCAGGGCGTGGCGCCGTCCTCAGCGATCTCGTAGCGGTCCGTCTGTTCTTCGGCGGTCACCCAATGATCGCCGAGGGTCATTCCGTAGAACCCGAGGGCTTCGGCGTGTCGAGCCAGCGGCGTGAGTTCGTCGAGCGGGGTGTATCCCATTCCGTGCCAGAAACGCATGAGCGGCCTCGAGTGGTTCGAGATCGACGCTAGGGGATCTCCGGCCGGTGCGCGCGACCCACCAACCATTCTCGATGAACGCCTGGATCGCGAATCAGCCAGACATTTCTTTCGATTTCGACGACTTGGACACCGAGGGCGCGTATCTGTTACCGATAGACCCGGTACGGAAGGAAGTCGTGTCACGACGTTCTCGACAAACACGAAAGCGATTGCTCGTTCTCGGTGCCGGCCTCGACCAATGCTTCACGCTTCGTTGCGCTCGCGAGATGGGGATCGCGACGCTGGCTCTGGATGCCAATCCCAATGTCCATCGGTGGCATTTTTTCTCGCGACGGAGGAGAGTAGCTATGTCACGGGCCAGACGCTGGCTGCGAATGGCGGGCTCCATTTCTGAGTGGCGGTGATCGGTTCAGCAGGCAAGGTCGAAACCCTCGAAAGAGTCGTTAGGCGATCTCCAACTCGAACGCGGAGTCGGGCCGGATCTCCCTGGGATCCTGGTACTCGGGACCGCAGCCAAAGATTTCGATCCGCGCTGTTCGGCGATCGAAGTCGATCAGGGTAAATCCATTTCTTTCGTCGAGGTCGAGTAGCGACGTGACCCGAAGCTGCTCTGGAGTGCGCGCATCGACACCCCGAGCCCGGGACGGCCAGCCGAGATCGCCTACGCCGACCGGGCCTGAGAGGATCGAGTGGACCGGATTACGATCGAGGGCAAGGCCACCACTGGCCTCGATCCGAACCGCTCCCAGGGCATGGAGGTCGCCGGAGACGACCAGCGCCCTGCGCTGCTCCTGGGCACCGAGCGCCGCGAGCAGCCTCTGGTGCTGTTCCCACCAACCGAGCTGCCACAGGTATTTTCCGCCGCGTTCGTCGACCTGGATCGATTGGACCAGCGATCCGTCGCTTGCGAGCAGGTCGCGATACCACTCACGCCATTTGCCCGCGGTGAAGCCCATCGGATGGGATGGGAAGTGGACCAGATGTCTCGTGTCCTCACGTCGTGTCTCGTCCAGGAGCCAGGATTCGACGGGGCGCGGGACGAGGCCGGCGCCCTCGAAGAGGCCGAGGTATCCGCCGCAGTCGTAGAGGAGGCCGGAGAAGAGGTCGCCGTATCGGACGCGGCCGAAATGTGTCGCATGATGCCCTCGATCATGGGCAAATCGCAGTAGACGTGATCGCCGATCGCCATGACGAGATCGGGTTTGTGCCCGAGAATCATGTCGAAGAGTCGCCGCCGGTAGGCCGCGGTCTTGAACGGGTTGAAGAGAC
>JAPYTP010000089.1:0-3833 GCA_029941885.1 Myxococcota bacterium | reverse complement strand
ATCATGTCGAAGAGTCGCCGCCGGTAGGCCGCGGTCTTGAACGGGTTGAAGAGACCCGGCGGGATGGGGAAATTGGGACCGCCGGCGCAGGTATACGCGGCGACCCGGACTCGATCCGGGGCAGAATCAGGCGCGGGGAGTGTTCTCAGCGGCCAGGTGTCGCAGAGCGCCGCGTGCCCTCCACCGTCGAGGAGCTGCAGCGTGTACTCCTTGCCCGGTTCGAGGCCGCCGATCCGGAAGGCCCAGAAACGACCGATCGTGTCCTGGCGCTCACCGGGGACGCTGCGATCGTCCACCCGCAGCAGGGGCGCGGCGGCTGCGGGTTCAAAGAACGAGGCCTTGATATTGAAGGCCTGGTGCGAGGCCGTGGGCAGCAGGTGATGCAGCGGACCGCGGGACCAGCCCTCAGTGTCATCCGAGTCTGCACACCCAAGGACAGAAAGCCCCGGAAGACTCGCGGCGAGTTCGATGAAGCGTCGGCGTGAAAGATCCAGGGGGTCCCCTCTATCGACGAGATCTTCCGCCTGGCTCTATTCGCCCTCTGCCCATTCGTCGAGGCGCTCCATCGTATCCGCGTACCCGATGGCGAGCTCCTCCATGACCGCGCGAACCGACTTCACGTGATTCATCGAGCCGACGATCTGACCGACGAAGTAGTTGGAGAGCTCCGCAGCCCCGGTCGACTTGTGGGCGGTGCGTGCGATGCGCGTCTGGGCTTCGCGCACGAGTCGCTGTTGCAGAGGCATCGGAAGCGGGTCGGGATTCGAAGAATCCTCCCAGGCTTCGGTCCACGCACTCCGAAGCTGCCGGGCGGGTTTGCCCGTGAGAGAGCGGCTCCGAATCGTATCGCTCGATCCGGCGGCGAGGAATTTCTCCTTCACCACCGGCGCGGTTTCGGCTTCTTCCGTTGTCAGCCACAGAGATCCGATCCAGACGCCCTGAGCGCCGAGCGCGAGGGAGGCCGTGATCTGACGGCCGCTGCCGATTCCGCCCGCAGCGAGTACGGGGAGAGGCGCCACCGCATCGACGACCTCCGGTACGAGAACCATCGTCGCGACCTGACCCGTGTGGCCGCCGGCTTCGTAGCCCTGGGCGATGATGAGGTCTGCACCCGCTTCCGCGCTTCGCCGAGCGTGTTCGACGGTGCCCGCGAGGGCGGCGACCATGACACCCTTTTCCCGACCCTTCTCGACCATCCAGGTCGGTGGCGGACCGAGCGCGCTCGCGATCAACTTGATGTTGTACTCGAAGAGGACTTCGATCAGTTCGCGCTGGCTGTCGAGTCCAACCCCGGTTCCTTCGCGTACTGCGACGTCCTCCGGGAGATGTGGAACTTCGTATCGTTCGAGCAGATCCTCGACGAATCTACGGTGGTCCTCGGGGATCCGCTCGTCGAGTTCGTTTCCGCTGAAGCCGCCCTTGTGGTCGCTTCCGACGAAAGTGGTGGGCAGCAGCAGGTCGACCCCGTAGGGCTTGCCGTCGACTTCCTTCTCGATCCACTCGAGTTCCGCTCGGATGTCCGCCACCGAATTACCGGCCACGCCGTACACGCCGAGCCCGCCTGCCTTCGAAACGGCGGCAGCGACGTCGCGGCAGTGTGTAAAAGCAAAGATCGGGAACTCAAGGCCGAGTTCGCGTGCGAGCTGGGTATTCATGCTTTTTTCGTCCTCTGCGACTCAGAGTGGCGCAGTCTCGCGTCCACGTTCGGCGGGCCGGTGAAGTGAGTGTCGAGCATAGTACCGGGCATCCCGCGCCACCCCCTCTAGTTGCGACGACTCCGAGTCCAGGCATTCGCCTCGCCGGACCTTTCGGCAGGGGCTATGCCATATTCCATCGGATCGCCCACCCGGGTCTCTGGAGGAATCATGAGTCTCATTCTCTATGGTGCCCCGCTCTCTCCTTTCGTGCGGAAAGTCGATGTCGTCCTTCGCGAGAACGGCGCGGAACTCGACGCGTTGAATTCCTTCGCTTCGAAGTGGGTGCCGGGGCAGAAGGACGGCTCGGGAGTGGGTCAGGGCGCGACGGCGTCCATCGAGTCGAATCCGTAGGGATGATAGATCCCGAAGCAGACGTTTTCGTGCATGCCGTATCCGATTTCACCGGTCGAGAGTTCCCAGCGACAGAGCATTTCATTGAGACCCTGAATTTCGGCGAACTGATCGGGATCGGATAGATCCCACACGAGTCGCTCGACCTCGAGCGCTCCCTGATGGTGGCCGAGGCCCCAGCGATCGTCGGCGCGGTAGCCCGATCCGCCCAACAGGTAGTTCGTGCGGAGGGGCGTGCCGACGATCCGGAGATCCGTGTTCGCGAAGGTGAGGACGGTCTGGGCGATTTCGCGCGTGCCGGACTTGAAGGTGATCTCGTGCTTCGGGCTGCCGAGGTGCAGGATGGGGTCGTTCGATCCGAGCTTCGGGACCTTGACGGCTTCCTCCATGTGTCGATTGCCGTGCGCGTCTTCATCGAAATAGACCTTGATCATGAAGTCGTCGAATTGCATCGGGATCCAGTTGTGGAAATGGCCGAACTCGCCCTCGGGTCGGAAATTCGCGAGGATGCCGGGGGGCTCGGCTTCACCGGTATTCGGTCTTACACCCCAGGAGTGGTCCCGGGCGCCCTTCCACCGGTCCGGGGTGACTTCGAAACTCCTTCCATCCACGTTGATATGGCCCTGCCAGGTGCCGACCTGGGCGAAGCGGACGGTGTGCTCCGTGAGGCGGTTGCCGAGGCGTCGGTAGGTGACGGGCTCTTCGAGTGCGGGCACGAAGCCGTTCCAGACGAGATCGAAGTCCAGATCCCACTCGTTCGGAGCGCAGTGGACACGCAGCGTCTCGAGGCCGGTGATGACCTCGACGCCAAAGGGGCCGACGGTCGTATCGAGACGATCGTGACCCAGTTCGCGCGAAGCACGCACGCAGTAGTGCTTTTCGGCGACTGAGACGGTGACGAACGCGTCGAGGACGCCCAGATTGGGATATTGCCCCATTCCCGTGATCAAGAAGATGTCGTCGTTGCAGGAATGGCAATTGAAGTAGTAGCGGTCGTAGAACGCGCGGTCGCTCGTGTAGACGTGGTCGAAGGTGTCAGGCGTCTGGTGGGCGAGGAAGTCGTCCATCGGTCCGAGGGGCATGCGGGGCTCCGTTCGTCGTTTCTTGCTCGCGCTCGAGGACGCGATCGGGCCGAGAGTCGAGGGGCTCTCGGGGGGGCTCGATCCTATCCGATGGAGCGAGTCCAGCCAGCCACGCCACGTGGAATGTTGACTCGGCCCCGAACTCTGTTCCATGCTGCACGGGTACCGAATTGGAGCCACCGGATCGGTGGCGCGCCGATGAAGACGACCAGGAGGCTCCGGGATGATTCACGGGATCGATCACACGGCAATCTCGGTTCCCGATCTGAGGGCCGCCATCGACTTCTATTGCGACGTGCTCGGATTCGAGCTGGAGAGTGAGGCGGGATGGCCGAAGGGCGCCAAGGATCTGGATGCTCTGGTGGGGCTCGCTGACTCGGCATCAAAGGTCGCGATGGTCCGGCTCGGCGGCACGCGGATCGAGATCTTCGAGTACGAATCGCCCGAACCGCAACCGCAGAATCTCGAGTTTCGTGTCTGCGACCATGGTCTCACGCATTTCTGTCTCGCGGTCACTGAAATCGAATCCGAATACGCCCGGCTCGCGGCAGCCGGAGTCGTGTTCAACGCACCGCTCGTCGAGTTGGGCACGACGATCTGTGCCTACGGGCGCGACCCCTTCGGCAACGTCTTCGAGCTCAAGCAGGAGGGGGCTCCGCCGCACGATTGAGGCGACGATTGCCCTGACCGGCAGTTGCGTGGT
>JAPYTP010000088.1 GCA_029941885.1 Myxococcota bacterium | reverse complement strand
ACCGTGAGGTGGTCGGCTTCCTCGGCGATGATCGGAATCGCCTGGATCCCGGACGAACCGGTCCCGACGATGCCGACGCGTTTGCCCGAAAAATCGACTCCTTCGTGAGGCCATTGGCTCGTGTGGTAGAGCTCGCCCGAAAAGGAATCGAGGCCCGGGAAATTCGGCGTATTCGTCGAGGACAGGCAGCCGACCGCGGTAACAAAAACTGCGGCGGTATAGCGCTCACCATCGTCGGTCTCGATCTGCCACCGGCCCTCCTCGGGATGACCCGCTTCGTCGCAATAATGCGCCGAACTGACCTTCGTATTCAGCTGGATATGGTCACGAAGCTCGAAACGATCCGCGACATGATTGATGTAGCGGAGGATCTCCGGCTGGGGCGAGTACCGTTCGGTCCATTCCCATTCCTGCTCGAGTTCTCGAGAGAAGCCGTAGGAATACTCCATGCTCTCCACGTCGCATCGGGCACCGGGGTAGCGATTCCAGAACCAGGTTCCGCCGACACCGCCGCCCGCCTCGAAGGCAAGAACGGAGCGTCCCATTTCGCGCAGTTTGTGAACCATGTAGACACCGGCAAAACCGCCGCCGACGACGATGGCATCGAATTCTCTCTGCTGGGAGGTCATCCGTCGCGACGTTGCTATTTCCAGGTCTCGATGAGCATCTCGAGGGTCACTTCGGCGAGCACCTTGAGATCTTCATCGATGAGCTCGTAGAGCAATCCGTTCGAGGTGTGGTTGCCGAAGAAGACGATCGCGCCCTCATCGCCACCCCGTTCGAGATGGGGATGGACGTCGCCCGGAGACAGGGCGTAGGTTCCCGCCGGCTTGATCCGCTCGGAGCGAGAACCGTCGGGCAGGAGATCCGTCACGCGATGTTCCCCGGCAAGCACGAGGCTCGTGGTCGTCCCCACATGTCGGTGGCGCGGGCAATGGCCACCGGCATCGTTGAATTGGAGGAGGAAATCGCAGGTACCGGCCTTCAGATCGTGGCCGAGCAGGGCTACCTTGTAGTCGAGGCTGTATCCGGTCTCCGACGGGTCGGCGAGGTGCTGCCACTCGTAGTTGCTGGGATCGAAGGCGGGATTCGTTGCAATCATTTCTGTTCCTCCACGTCGACACTGGATAGCAGTTTTCGCCGAGGCCCGAGGCCGACGAGGGTTGCAGCGACGTCGCTCCGAGTGCGCGAAGCTACTCACGAGATCGACCTCGGAGGACCCATGAATTCGCACCCTTACACGGTGTTCTGCCTCTTTCGGCGGACCTTCCTCCTGAAGCTGAGCGTGTATTCGTTCGCTCTGCTCTCGGCCGGCTTGGCTACAGCCGCGCAGACGAACGTCGTGATCCTCCTCGCCGATGACCTCGGCTGGGCGGATGTCGGCTACCACGGCGGCCCGATCGAAACGCCGTCGATCGATCGTCTCGCCGCGGAAGGCGTCCAACTCGATCGCTTCTACAGCGCGCCCATCTGTTCTCCAACCCGTGCCGCACTCGTGACCGGTCGTGACCCACTCGAGATCGGAATCGCCTACGACCAGATCCACCCCTGGTACAACGTCGGCCTGTCCCCCAACGAATTGACGATCGCCGATGTGTTCAAGCTCGACGGCTATCAAACCGGCCTCGTCGGGAAATGGCATCTCGGCCACACGCTCGGGCATCAGGTTCCCAACGCGCAGGGCTTCGACCATTTTTGGGGTCATCTCCACACCAACACCGATTTCTATTCCCACGAACGCGAGGGCGGACACGACCTCCAGAAGAACGGACAGTCGATCCGTCTGCCCGACCAGTATCTCACCCACCTCGAGGGTTTGGAGGCCGTCCGATTCATCAAAGAACGCGACCCGAAGAAGCCCTTCTTTCTCTACGTGCCGTTCACCGCGCCGCATAGCCCGATGCAGGCCCCACAAGCCACGATCGACAAGTACGCAGCGCTCCCGAAGACGAATTTTCGCCGTACCTATGCCGCCATGGTCGACGAGATGGACCAACAGATCGGCCGAATTCTCGATGCCCTCGACGAGGAGGGAATCGCCGACGACACGATCGTGCTCTTCTTCAGCGACAACGGCGGCTCGAATATCTTCGGCGGCGTGAACACTCCACTCCGTGGTCAGAAAGGGGAGACTTTCGAAGGGGGTGTGCGGGTTCCCGCCGTGATCCGCTGGCCAGGCGAGCTGGAAGCCGGAAGCGTCGTCGACCGGATGATTACCGTGATGGACGTCATGCCGACGCTGGTCAAGGCAGCGCGTGTCCGGATGCCGACGACAGCCGATCTCGATGGCATCAACATGTGGCCCGCGATCCACAAGGATCGACCCGTACGGCGTATCCGGCCCGTCGGATTCGTGTCCGAGATTCCGCTGCCCGGTGTCGTTCAGACGGCGATCTACGACGGCCGATGGAAGCTCGTGCAGATCCTCCGAGAGAGACAGACGGAGATAGTCGTCGAGGAATTTCTCTTCGACATCGAAGCCGACCCTTACGAGCAGACCGATTTCTCGAGACGCTATCGCGCGGTCCTCGCACGAATGAGGCGCTTGATGACGGAGTGGCGCAGTCGACATCCCATGGCCGGCACGCGTGGAACCCTCGTCGCCCACCCGGGTTGGGTCGCTCCAAAGGACTGGGCGGCGGCGGTCACACCGACCCGATTGCTCCAATCGGAGTGGAAGAACGAACTCGGTTTCTCGAAAGAGATCTTCGATGCGACGAAACACCGGGGTGTTCTCGTCGACGACGCGACCAAGCGGAGGCTGATCGAGGCCCAGGCGAAGCGGGCTCGCGAGCTGGAATCCGACTAACGATGGGGATGGATCGACCGATTCGAAGCCGCCCGGCTCTGCGGGAGCCGATTCAATGCAGATCCCGGGTCAGAACCGCTGACCAGCCATCGCCAGCCCGATCAAGCCGAGTCCGGCCAGCACCGCCGCACTCGGCCCGGGGGACCGGTGTGTAGGCAAAATTGTCGATGAGTGCGCGATCGGTCCCGCCGGAGCGCGCCGTGAAATATTGGATCGGCAGAGCCTCCGTGGCGCCGAAATAGCCCCGGCGATCGAAATCCGTCAGGCCGGGGCTCTGGCTCACGATCAAGTAGCTACCCAGGAGGTTGTCGTTGGTGTCGTAGGTCTCGATCGTCCAATCGGTATCGAGCGCTGTGAGATCGAAGCCGAAAACGGAGACTCCCGCCCCCGTGAAGACCACGTCGAAGTCGTCATTCGCTCCGCTTCCGTTGCTGAGCGTATCGAGACAGCTCCCTCCCGTTCCGAAGGAGGCACAATACGTGTTGTCGACATGAAGCTCGTCAGCCAGCGGAGTGACGGTGAATCCATCCGTCCCGATCAGGAATGACTGACTGTTGAAATAGGCCGGGGCGTAGCTGTCGAAAGTCTCGACGAGCGCGCCCACCAGAGCGGGATCACTCGAAGAGCCGATGAGCCTGGCGAAGGCGGTACCGGGAGCGATCGCCAGGAGGGCACATGCGGCGGTGACCCGGGCTCGAACAACGGCAGCAATAGAAACGGGGGGGATCGAAATGGGAATTACCTCGGGCCAAAGCTCCACACCTGCGAAGAGCATTCACCCTGAATCTCTCGGTAATTCCCCTGAGACTGATGACCCACGCCACAATCACGGCCAAAGAATGCGGCTTCTCTGCGCACACGGATCGCGCGACGAGTTCCGAACCTGCACCGACCACGCGTCCGCTCTGCGGACGCGTAAGATCACGGCTGGCGTTCGACGATCGGCCCGTGCGCCCGCTCAGGCGAGCGTGCCGCCGTCGACCCGGATCTCTTCACCATTGATATGGCTTCCGTCGTCGCTTGCAAGCAGGGCGATCGTCGCGGCGACCACCTCCGGACCCCGGGCGCGATCGAGCGGCATCGCCCGTGCGAGGAGCCGCATGTCCGCGTCCTCGGGAACCGCACCGGGTCCGGTCATCGCGGTCTGAATCGATCCCGGATTCACCGCGTTGCAGCGCACACCCTGCTTGCCGAATTCGACCGCGATCGTCCGCGTGAGCGCACTCACTCCGCCCTTGCTCGTCCCATAAGCGGCACCGTAAGGCATGCCGGCGAGTGCCGAAGTCGAGGAGGTATTCACGATGCTCCCCTTTGACTCGATCAGATGGGGCAGCGCAGCTTGCGAAAGCATGAAGGTGCCTACGAGATTGACTTCGAGCACACGGCGAAACTGGTCCGCCGTGATGTTGCCGAAATGGTCGAGCAACAGGATTCCGGCGATATTGCAAAGTGTGTCGAGCTTCCCGAATTTCTCGACACAAGCGGCGATATTCGAACGAATCTCATCCTCGTCCGTGACATCACATCGCGCGAATGCCACCGCTGCCCCGGCCTCTTCACACGACTTCGCCGTCTCCTCGAGTCCATCCATCGCGACATCGACGATGTAGACCGATGCTCCCTCACTCGCCAACCGAAGAGCCGTAGCTCGTCCGATTCCCGATGCGGCGCCGGTCACGAACACCACCTTGCCCTCGAATCGCTCCATCGTCGTTCTCCTTGTGATTTCAGAGCGCCGCTCGCTCGAAGCGGCTCAACGCAAATCGGTTCATCTTTCCTACCGAGAAAATTCCGAGCGGCGATCAAAGCCGAGGCCCCTTCTCGAAGAGCCACCCCCCGGAATTGAGTCACCGCGAATGCGGAGCTCCATCCCACGAGGGTAATCGCGCCTCGCGAGCCCTGAAACCCGAAAACGAACGGCTAGACCTCGGCGGCGATCGCGAACTGCGATTTTTCGTCCTCGGCGAAACGCCCCAGGATCGAAACGCGGTCGCCAACTTGAATCCCGCCCCGTGGAACGGAGATTCCCGATTCGTCGAAGACGGACGTGTCCGCATCCGCGAAGATCGTCAAGCAGTGCTCGTCTCGCTCGCTGTCTTGATCACGGTACTCAACGGCCACCTCACAGACCCGAATCGAAGTGGATCCGAGGGGTCGTCGATCTCGTCGACGATCCCCTCGATCGAAATCAGGCGAATGATGCGCGCCGCATCCATGGTGTCGACGAAGACATGAGGCCGAAAGTGGTAGCGGTCATCGCCACTTCCGACGACGTGAATCGATTGGCGGGCGTCTATATCGGGCTGGATGGCGAGGGTTTCGCCCGGACTGATTTCAAATCCGCCGCGAGGATTCAGGTCGATCCGGCCACCGGCGGGTAGATGCGCGAACGAACTCTCGGTGGCCCCACCCTCGCGAGCATACGAACCAGCTCGACCTCGGCCACTTCCAGAAGGAGCTTCGAGTAGGTCCCCCCGGGCAGCTCCGCGTACTCAGCAGTCCCCTGACCATAGACGACAAGGCACTGAGCCCACTCTACCCGATCCCACGGGGGGTCTCGGGCAATTTCGGATCTCAGCAGGCTACCGGGACCGGATTCCGCCAGAAAGTTCGCGATTTCTGCCAGCTGCTCGCCACTTGTCCATACCGGAAGTGCGCAGGCGCCTCCAGGTGAATCGACTGTTTGTGAGTGGAGACTTAGTATGCTGCGTTCCAAGATCGGACTCCGTCCGGCCCCACGTTCTCTCGCCGTCCTACCCCGAATGCTAGTCAGTGTGTTAGTGACGGCGTTCTTCGCGTTGGCGTTGCCGAGTCTGGCCAATGCGACCTCGACTAGTCTCGACCTCAGCGACCCCGCCGGATCCGGACTCGGTGCCTCGCTGACCATCGATGACATGCTCGTACCGGGAAGCCTGTCGATCACGATCTCGTTGACCTCGACGAACGGATCCACCGGCGACCTTCGCTTCTTCATGTTGGATTTTTCAGACAGCGACCTGTCGCCGGGACTCGCGACGGTCAATGGCACTGATGTCTACGAAAAGACTTTCTACTCGACCGTCGGGACGGGCAAGGGCGACGCCTGCCCCTGCCGCCTCGAGATCGATCTCGGTGGCCCTGGACGATGGGAGCCGACGGGGCTCCAGACCGCGTCCTTCGTCGTTTCCTACCCGACGGCAGATCTCTCGCTGGCCTCGATCGCCGACGATGATTTCTGGATCGCCCTCGGGCTGGACGTCCCGTCGGGTGGCCCGAGACTGTACGACGATGACTATGACGACTACGACGACGACGGCTACGGCACGTCGACGACGTTCATCAAACTGGATGGAAAGATTTCGGTCATTCCAGAGCCCACAACGGCAGTCCTGATGCTGCTGGGGTTGACGGGACTCTCCGTATCGACACGCAGGCTCGGCCCCGTACGACGCTAGTTCGAAGCGAATCCGGGGCGATCTCCTCTTCGACCTCGCGGAGCAATTCTCCACTCCTCTGCCGAATAGCCCTACGAGCCTTTCAGGGCGGATAGTTCTCGCGACAAGGCCCGGGCGAGATTCCCGCGCCGCCCGACGCGGACACGACCCGCACCCACCATGCGCGAGAGTTCGCGGAGTTCCAGCGCCGCTCTCGACGCAACCTCGCCAAGGGGTGCGTGGGATTCCAGATGTGCCGCACGAACCTCCAGGATTCCTGCCACGCGATCGGTCTTCAGATCGAATCGGGCGACCAGGCGATCCCCCATCAGGAATGGCAGGACGTAGTAGCCCCAGCGCCGCTTCTCGGCCGGCGTATAGATCTCGATCTTGTATTCGAAATCGAAGAGCGAGTCGACTCGTTTCCGGTACCACACGACGGGATCGAAGGGCGAGAGCAGCGTCGAGCCACGAATCGTTCGGGGACATCGGGCTCCGGGATCGAGGAATCCCGCCGACCGCCACCCCTCCACCCGGCAGGCCTGGAGTCGACCCTCCTCGACGAGCGCGGCGAGGCGCGCCTTGGCGGGCCTCTTAGGCAATCGGAAATAGTCGACGAGGCAATCTGCGCTCGCGATTCCGTGGGCCCGTGCGGATCGCAGCAGCAGCTCGTCGAGGGAAGCCTCCAAATCGGGAGTCGGGCGGCCGCGAATCTCCGCGGGCACGATCCGGTCCAGCAAATCGAACTCCTTGACGAAGCCCGGACGACGGCGGATTCCCAGCTCGCCGATTCGGAAGAGCCAATCGAGGGCGAGCGCACCGCCCGAGCGACTCCCCCACCAATCTCCAGAATTCGGACGCGGATCCGAGAGCTCCCCCGAGACCAGCGGCCCCCGCGCCTTGATCTCCGAGAGAACGGATTCGACATAGCCGGAATCCTCTTGCGCGATCCGGTAGAGACGTCCCCAAGTCTCGCCATCCCGTGCCCGCTGTTTGGACCATCGCAGCCAGGGCTCCATTTCGACGGGGAGAAGCGACGCCTCGTGACTCCAGGACTCGAACCACTCGTGTCCGTCTGCGGACGCCCCATCCGAGCCGCGAGGGGAACGCGTGGAGCGATAGGCGACCTCGTCCAGCAGCTCCGCGCGGTAGGGACCGAGCCGAGAAAAGAGCGGCATGTACTGGGTTCGAATCACGACCGGCACCGAGTCCAACTGTAGAAGCTGGAGGCGGTTCATCACCTTGCGAAGGTGGCGGCGATCGATCCGCCCACGCGGGCGGGGCTCGGAAAATCCCTGCGCGGCGAGCGCGATCCGTCGCGCTTCGTTGATCGAGATCGACTCCGCCACGCCGCGCCCCCGGGTCTCGCTACGCGATCTCGGGCAAGCGCCGGTTGTAGGCGACCGCTCGTTCTGCCAGTTGCTTCGCACGATCGGCTTCGTTGATCAACGCCGTATCCTCGCGCAGCGAGTCGCCGAGCTTGGCCAGCGACACGACCCGGCTCGTCGCGCCCAGCTCGTCGCTCGGCCGACCCTCCGGGAACTCCGCCCAGCGAAGGGTCAGGATTCCGTCTCGCATCCCACACGGGTCGATCCAGTTGTGCACGCCGGGATCCTGCAGCGAGACGACGAAGCTGTAGGTTCCGTCGGCATTCACGACGGATTGCGCCTGATTGAGGCACCCGGTGCGATGAGCGATGTCATTCGTCGTGCCCCAGAAATTGGTGATCGGTGCGATGAAATAACCCGCGCCTGCCAGATTGACGTCGATGATGAGAGCCTGGTCCTCCTCGAGGTCGAAGTGTCCGAGGATATAGACCTGGTTCCTCAACGCGCCGTCGGTATCCCGATCGATCTTGAATTCGAGTTGGTTGACCGGTTTGTCGTAGGCCTGTTGATTGAAACGAATGGTGCTGTCCGCGTAGTCGAGCATGAATTGCGCGGTCAGCTCTGCCTGTTCATCGAGGGTCCGAGCCGGGCGCGTCGGCGCGGCACCGAGTCGCTCGATCGCAAGCTCGTTCGGCGTATCGATCGCCCAATCCTGTAGCACGTCTCGGATATAGAACTCGTGGGCTTCCGGTGCGGAGCGCACGTGGTTGGCGCGATCTCCCTTGGGATCACTGTCGACGAAGATCTCGAAACGTCCGTCCCCGTCGAGCTCGAGAAGGCTGCCATTCAGGACGTCCACCGAGTTCATCTTCGGATCCCACAGCGTGAAATAATTCTCGGGGAGGCGCGAATCGGCCACTCGACCGGTGATCCGATAGCGCTCGTCCCCCGAGATGGGAATCACGCGATAGACCGAGTCCGGGTTGTCCAGGCCCCATCGGGAACCCGGAATGCGCGTATCTCCGAGCATGTGTTCGAGACGGGTGATCGCGATGACCTCGGGCCGAAGGGGATCCTGATTCGACGACCAGATCGCCGCCGAGAACATGACCTCCTCGAACGCCCAATCGAGACTGCCCCGTTGGTCGTCGCTGGGCTTCGGGCTCGCCGTCTCGAGCCAATACTTCTTCACGCGATCGTAGGCGGCGCGGACGGTCGGATGCTGGATCAGCTCTACCGCGCGACGTTCGTGTTCGTGTTGTTGCTCGGTCGCTACGGGATGATCTGCCACGGGGAACTCCTTTGATTGCATGGGGCGGCCGTATCGGAAATGAGAAGAGCAGAGCCTAATTCGGAAAAGTCTGCGGGACCAGCATCGCGCAGCGCTCAGGCCGGCGGAACTCCAGAGTTCTCGAGCAGCTCTTTCATCTCTTCGAGCGTCTTCGCGTGCGCCTTGCGCGCCTGTGCGACGACGAAGCCACGAAGCAGGCGGTGCGCCGAGACCGAGCAGCGCTGGGTGAGACGCGTCCCTCGCTCCGTCTTCTCGAGTGAGAACACCGTGAGGAGTCGGACGCCCGGGGACCGCCAGGCGTGGCCGTGCACCTCGTTGTCGGCGACGGGGTCCAGCGCCGCGATGTAGACGGTCTTCCACTTGAACGGGCCGAGGGGAATACGATCGACCACCCGATAGCGCCTTGCGTTGGGGAGTTCCTCACTCGGCGGGAGATCTTGAATCGACACGATGAAGGGATGCAGAGGAACGGTTCGGTGCAGATCGACAAGAAATGCCTGAAGCACCGGAAGCGGCACTTCGATCTCGCATTCGAGTTCGAAATCCGGGGCGCGCGCCGCGATGGCGGGCGTTGCCACGGGTGCGGCTTGCGTCGCGCCCGGGCCAGTCGTGGAGGCGGTCTTGGGCATGAGAGGTTTTGGGGGGTGGCGAGCGACTCGCCGCCCGACCGCGCCGATCTCCGATCAGCCGGCGGGGACCGCGATCGTCTTCGACTCGAGATGTTCTTCGAAGCCGACGTCGCCGTGCTCGCGCCCGATGCCCGATTCCTTGTATCCACCGAAGGGAACGTCCCAGTTGTAGTAGACACCGCCGCACACCGAGAGCGTGCCCGTCCGAATCTTGCTCGCGACGTCCAGGGCCTTCTCTACGTCGGGGCCGACGATCGCACCCGATAGTCCGTATCGAGAGTTGTTGGCGATCCGGATCATATCCGCCTCGTCGTCGTAACCGATGATCGTCTGAACGGGTCCGAAGACCTCGTCCTGCGCGAGCGCCGAGTTCTCGTCCGCCACGAAGGCGGTCGGCTCGATGAAATAACCCTTGTCGAATTGCTTGGCGCGACCCCCGCCGACCACCAGCTTGGCCCCGTCGGAGATCGCTCGTTGGATATGGCCTTCGACGCGCTCGCGCTGGATCGCGCTGTTGAGCGGGCCCATGATATTGGCGGGATCGAAGGGATCTCCGTAGGGCACGTTCTTCATCGATTCCCGGGTCGCCTCGATACACGCGTCGAGTTCGCTCTTCGGCACCAACAGGCGCGTAAAGATCGCACAACCCTGACCGGCGTGGAAACACACGGACGCCGCCATCGCGCCCGCCACCTGGGGAAGCCCTGGCATGTCGGGCATGACGATCGCCGCCGACTTGCCCCCGAGTTCGAGGAGCGCGGGCTTGACCTGTGGCGCGCAGACTTCGAGAATGCGCTTGCCGACCGCCGTCGAACCCGTGAATCCGACGATGTCGACACGCCGATCGTTCGTGATCTTCTCGCCGACATCGTTGTTCGACGTGGTCAAGATATTCACCGCCCCCGCCGGCACATCGGTCTTCGTAGCGATCACTTCCGCGAGAAAATTCGCGCACCAGGACGTCGACGGAGCGGCCTTCATGACGACCGTACAGCCCGCAGCCATCGCCCAACCGAGCTTCTTCAAGTTGATGTCGTTCGGAACGTTCCAAGGCGTGATCGCACCGAATACGCCGATTGGCTCACGCTGGATCCACCGCTGCGTCATGGCGCCCATCACCTCAGCGACGCCCGCATCGAGCTTCCACTCGAACTTCTCCAGATAGTCGGCATAGTTGCCGAGCCACCTGACCGGATCATCGAGCCCGGCTCCCATCGTCATCTGGATCGGACAACCGACCTCGGACACCGTGATGGTGCGGAGTTCTTCGATCCGCTCCTGCAGTCCGTCGCGGAGCTGGCGCAGACAGCGAGCGCGCAGATCGTGGTTCATCGCCCACTCGGACTCGTCGAAGGCGCGTCGGGCCGCGGCGATCGCTCGCTCGGCGTCCTCGACCGAAGCGTCCGGAACGATACCGATCACTTCCTCCGTCGTGGGATTGATGTTGTCGAAAGTTCGGCCGGCACTCGCGGCGACCAGCTCGCCGTCGATCAGGAGTCGGGCGTTGTCATAAAGGCTCATCGGGTCTCTCCGGCACGAAGATGGAATCACGTGGGACGAGAATCTAACGCAGAATCGGCGCCTCGGGACGCACCCACAAGAGCTCGAATCGGCCTCCCGACAGGGTTCGGATCGCGCCTTGCGATGCCGAAATCGGCCCAACCGCGCCGGCTTCCGAGTGATAGAATCGGATGTCCAGTCACTCGATCCGCATTCGATCGATGCTCGAAGCAAGCCCCCCGGCGTCGCACCGATTGCGTACGCAAACAAGCCAAGGAGAGAAGACCATGGGACGACTCGAAGGAAAGACAGCGATCATCACCGGTGGTGCGCAGGGTATCGGGCGCGCCTACTGCCTCCGCTTCGCCGAGGAAGGCGCCGCGGTCGCAGTCGTCGACCTTCGCGAGGATCAGGCCAAAGACGTCGCCAAGGAGATCACCGACAAGGGGGGTCGAGCGATCGCCCTCAACTCGGATATCACGAGCGAAGAAGACTGCGCGCAGATGGCCGCAACGACTCTCGCCGAGTTCGGATCGATCGATACGCTGATCAACAACGCAGCGCTCTACTACGATCAAGACATCATGGACCAGACCATCGAGTATCTTCGCAAGACACTCGAGATCAACCTGATCGGTCAACTCATCTGTGCTCGTGCGGTCCTGCCCGCGATGAAGAAACAGAAGAGTGGCTCGATCATCAATATCGCATCGACCGCCGCCTACCCGCTGCCGCTTCCCGTGATGCCCTTCGAGACCTTTTCGACCAATGCCTACGGTCTTTCGAAGTCGGGCATGATCTACATGACGAAGATGATGGCCCGACAGGCGGGCCAGGACGGGATTCGAGTGAACGCGATCGCGCCGGGTGTCACGATGTCGGAGGCGACCAAGAAGATCGTCCCACAATTTGCGATCGATGGTCTCAAGGCGGGTTCGCCTCTGGGGACGACGCTGGAGCCCGACGATCTGACCGGGACTGCCGTCTATCTCGCCTGCGAGGACAGTCGCCTCATGACGGGACAGACACTCGTCGTCGACGCTGGAGTCTGGCTGAACGGCTAGGAGCCTGACTGGTTCGATCCTCAAAATCGAAGCGGCGGCGTGGCGGGCTCACGCCGCCGCATCTGCCTCGGTCCGCAATCCCACACACGGGGAGCCGCGTCGAATCAGGCAGATGCCGTACTCTCCGAAGACACCTTCTGCGCTCGCTGGCGCGCGGGCCTTGCGCGGATCGCTTCGACATAGCGCTGCATCGAGGGATAGGGGCCAATCTCCCCTCGAAAGTCGATCATCTCGACCACCCATCCCATCATGACGTCCGCCGCCGTAAAGCGATCGCCGGCCAGCCAAGTCCGTTCGGTCAGGGTCGATTCGATGAAGGCGAAGAGCTGCTCCATTCCCGCCTTCGCCATCCCCGCGAGTTCCGACTCTCCCGGCGGACCAGCGAGCCCGGCCGCTTGGAAATGATCGAGCAGGATCGGCAGCATCGCAGACCCCTCGGCGAAGTGGAACCACTGGAGATAGTCGGGCCAGTCGGGATCCGAAGTCTTCGGAACGAGACCGGCATCCCCGTACCGACCCATCATGTACTCGATGATTGCGCCGCTCTCGATCAGGACACGATCTCCATCACGCAACATCGGCGCCTTCGCGAAGGGGTGGAGCGCCTTCATCTCCGCCGGTGCCCGTTGCGTTCGGGGGTCGCGTTCGAAGGTTCGGATCTCATAGTCGCGACCGAATTCGAGTCCGAGCTCCTCGAAGAGCCAGATCAAGCGGTCGGATCGCGACGTCGCGAGATGGATGATCGTCAGCATGAGGCGGCCCTTTCGGGATACGGTTGGAATTGCGGGGCCTCGGAGCACACCCGTCGTCTGAACCGTAGCGAGATTTCGGAGTCGGGGGCGGGCCGCTTCCGGTCTTCTATGCTGTCGCGACTCTCTCATGAAGGCAGCGGAGTTCAATGATGGAGAAGAAGACCCTTTGCCGGATCTGCACAGCCCATTGTCCGATCCTGGTCGAGGTCGACGAATCGGGGCAGCCGGTTTCGGCGCGTGGCGACAAGGAGAATCCCCACTCGGAGGGGTTTTTCTGCTTGAAGGGGAAACATTTCCCCGATCTGCACACGAGCCCCAACCGTCTCCGACATTCGCTTGCGCGCGGTTCGTCCGGTCGTCTCGAAGCCATCGCCGCGGAGGAGGCGATGGACGCCGTGGCCGCGCGGATCCAGGCCATCATCGATGAACACGGGACCCAGGCCGTCGCCGTCTATATGGGCACCCTCTTCTATCAGCTGCCCCAGACCGCCGCCGTCGCGACCGCCTGGATGAATTCGCTCCGACTCCGCCTTCGTTTCGGCAGTGGCACGATCGATCAGCCTGGAAAGCAGATTGCCGCCGCGGCCCATGGGCAATGGCTCGCAGGGAGCCATGTCTTCGACGAGTGCGACACCTGGATGCTCGTCGGCACGAACCCACTCGTCGCGATCTCTGGCGGAATTCCTCACGCGAATCCGGCCCGTCGACTGAAGCGTGCCCAGGCACGCGGACTGCAGCTCGTCGTGATCGACCCCCGTCGGACCGAGACCGCCCGACATGCGGCACTTCACATTCAACCGCGTCCCGGTACGGACCCCGCCGTCCTAGCGGGCATCCTGCGCGAAGTGATCTCCCAGGGCCTCGTCGACGAAGCCTTCGTTCGCGACAACGTCGATGGCTTCCAGACCTTGCGCGCCGAGGTCGAGTCCTTCACTCCCGAGCGGGTCGCACGTCGTGCGGGAATCGAGGCCGACCAGATCGTGCGCGCGGCGCGCCTGTTCGGTTCGGCCCGCAAGGGCGCCGTCACCGCGGGCACCGGCGCGAACATGTCCGGCTGGAGCAACATCAGCGAGTATCTCGTACTCTGCCTGAACACGATCTGCGGCCGCTACCGGCTGGCCGGTGATCTCGTGGCCAATCCCGGTGTCCTCACGACTCGCCGAAGCTTCAAGGCACAGCCCCTGGCGCCCTATCCCATCGACGGATTCGGCGAGCCCCTTCGCTCCCGCCCCGATCTCTCGCCAGCGGTCTGCGGATTGCCGACCTCGGGGCTCGCGGACGAGATCCTTCTCGAAGGCGATGGCCAGATCAAGGCGCTCATCACGATCGGTGGGAACCCGATGCGTGCGTGGCCGGATCAGAAGAAGACGCGGGCCGCTCTCGAAACGCTCGAACTCCACGTCTGTGTCGAGCCTCACCTCACGGATACCGCGCGCCTTGCCGACTTCGTACTGGCCCCGAAACTCCCACTGGAAACACCCGGTTGCAGCCTCTCGACGGAGAATCTCTCCACGATTTCCCCGGCCTTCGGCTACAGCGAACCCTATGGCCAGTACGCGCCTCCGGTCGCCACGCCCCCACCGGACTCCGACCTACGTGAGGACTGGGAATTCTTCTACGGCCTCGCCCAGCGCATGGGTCTCGATCTCACGATCGCCGCCGGCGTCTTCCCGATCGCGGGCGTGGACACGCCGACCTCGGTACTCGACATGGAGAACAAGCCCAGTTCCGAAGAGATCCTGGATCTGGTCACGAAGAACTCACGGATCCCCCTCGACCGTCTGCGAAACGACCGGGACAAGGTTCTCTTCGGCGACGAAGATCCCGTGTTCGTCGAAGGCCGGGATGAAGACAACGAGGCGAGACTCGACGTCGGTTCGCAGCGCATGTTCGAAGAGCTCCACGAATTTTCTTCCGGTGACCGATTCGAGCGCGAGGGTTTCGAATATCGCTTGATCAGTCGTCGGATGGCCAACACATTCAATTCCGTCGGCACCGACATCGAAGCGCTCGCGAGTCGCTACGGGACGAACCCCGCCTTCATGCACCCCGACGACCTCGATCGCGAGGGGTTTGCCCGCGGTGATCTGATCCGGGTCGCGTCGCCCCATGGCGAGATCGAGGCCGTCGCATGGCCGGACAAGGACCTCCGCCCCGGACTCGTTTCGATATGCCATTGCTGGGGCGGGGACCCCAAGGAGCCGAGCGACGTTCGAAAAGTCGGGATCAACACGGGCCTGCTGATCAGCGTCGAAGAGGACTGCGGGAGATTCTCCGGGATTCCCCTGATGAGCGCGCTACCGGTGAGAGTCGCGCCAGGCTGAGGGCGGGAACCGACCTGCCGCTCTGCTGCCGGTGAGTACTTGGGGATCGGCGCCGGACGCAACCACCCGCTGCTGCGCGGTGCCCAAGCACCGCGTCTACACTTCGGTCACCCGCTCGAGCGTCGGTCGAGATGGCCGATGTCCAGGAGAATCGATCCCATGCCGAAGAAACGTCCCCGAATCCGCGCGACCTTTGTCGCGCTCCTCGCTGCCCTGCTCACGGGCGGAGCACTCTTCCTGGCCAGCGGTGCGACCGCCGACTCGACCATCGAACCTGTCCGGAAGATCCATGTCTACAAGACGCCGACCTGCGGTTGCTGCACGAAATGGATCGACCATCTGCGCGAGGCGGGATTCGAGGTCGAGGCAACCAACATGCCCGATCTGACGACGCTCAAGGCGATGAACGGCGTTCCCGCGGAACTAACATCCTGTCACACTGGGATGATCGAGGGCTATCTGATCGAGGGACACGTTCCCGCGTCGGATATCACGAAACTGCTGCAGGAACGTCCGAAGATCGCGGGCTTGGCGGTTCCGGGCATGCCCATGGGTTCACCGGGAATGGAGCACCCGGATCCGCGCCGACACGAGGCCTTCGACGTGCTCGCGTTTGGAGGGACCTCCGAGGGTGATGCGCTCTCCGATCGAGAGGGCGTGAGAATCTTCTCGTCTCACGCCCCCTAGCAGCGCGCGACCCGCATCAAGCGAATTGAATCCGCCGAGGGAGGCCGGCCGCTCAGGCGGTCGAAGCGCCCACGTCCGACGAAGCGCCGCGAGCAGGTCGAACATTCGAGAGCGTCGTGAGCGACGGGTCGCAGACAGCGCGCACAATAGTGATCCAATCGATCGGCCCTGCTCCCGTGCGGATTCAGTTCGAAGGTTCCCGGCATCGGTCTCGCCTCCATTCCTGCTCTTCGCATCGCTCGAGGAGTAAGACGTCCCGAAGTCGGATTTCGGGTCACTCGATCGGAAAAATTCGCTGAGACCGCGTTCCCGGGGGCGGCGCCCCGTCACTCGCGTCGAAACACCCCCTCACGAGGGCGAGTCTCGGGGACCGATCCGCACCTTTGCGGGCCGCCCCGCCAATCGGTAGGTTCCCGGCCGACGCACTCTTCGCCCGGGCCAGTCACCCGGAAGAGTCACCCATCAAACCACCCCAGCGAGGCCCGATCGATGTCCGACGAATTCAGCTCCATCCCCCTGTTCACCTTCAAGACCCTGAAGAACACCGAGCTGGGTGCCCAGTCGATCGCCGTCGCCGAGGACGGCTCGATCGTTCTGGGCGGTGTGCTCAAGAAGGTGACCGAGTCGATGCTCCAGTCCTATCCGCGCATCCAGCTCGGCAAATGGACACCGAACCGCGCCGGTCTTCGATACACCCGAGAAGAGGCGACCGGCCGCGACTTCAAACGCCATGACAACGGTGAGTCCATCGACCTCGACGCGGCGCTGGCTCTCTAGCGCGGCGGTTCGGGGTACACGCGGCCGTCTCAGAAGACATCGGCCCTCTCCCTCTAGACGAGCGACCGCCAGACGGCATCCGTTACGCGGAGAACGCTCTCCGGATCGCGAACCGACATCGCGAAGATTCCGAGCGAGACCGTCATCGCGATCGCGGCGAGCCCCAGGCGAAGGGGCCGCGCGCGATCCGTCGCGGCGGGGCACGCGACCATGACGACGGTCTCCCGCGACCGCGCCTCGAAGACATGTCGATCCCAGAGAAACGCGGCCAGGGTATTCTGGCAATCCGCGCTCGAGGGGCGGCTGAGCAACGCCTCGAGCCGACGTCGCACCTCCATCGCTGACGCGATCCGACGTGGGGCTCGTGGCCGAAGGCAATGGCGCACCAATCGCACCAGCGCGCCCGGTGCGTCCCGACATTCCGCGCGGACTCTTTCGAAGCGTCCGGACTCCAGCCGCGCGAGCAACGACCCGTCGGAGGCTTCCCCGGGCTCGGAAAAGGGTGGGCGACCCACCAACATCTCGTAGAGCACGCAGCCCAGGGAAAAGAGATCGACACGCGGGTCCACACGCTCGCCGCGAAGCTGCTCCGGCGCCATATAGGGGGGAGTGCCGACCGCAATCCCCGGCTGGGTCAGCGCCGACCCGCTGGCATCGAGGGCGAGGCCGAAATCCGTGATCTTCACCTCTCCATGTCGCCCCACCAGGATGTTCTGCGGCTTGATATCCCGATGGAGGGTGCCCGTCGCATGGATCGCCTCGAGTCCCCGCGCCAACTCGAGGGCGATCGCCGCCGACATCCGCCAAGGCAGCCGCTCCTCGGCGGCCAGGATGCCGGACAGGTCGAGCCCATCGACGTATTCCGTCGCGATATAGGCATCTCCGCGAAAGAGGAAGCGATCGTAGACGCCGACCACGTTCGGGTGATGGAGCCGCGCCGCTGCGATCGCCTCGCGCTCGAAGCGAGCCTCGATTTCCGGATCCGACGAGAGCTGTGGATGGATTCGCTTGAGAACCGCCAGGCGATCGAGGCTCTCCTGGCGCGCGAGCACGACCATTCCCATGCCCCCGGCGCCGAGCTCCTGCTCCACGCTGAATCCATTGAATCGTCGACCCACGAGCGATCTGGCGGTCACGCCTCTTCTTCTACGCTCCACGCGATCGGCTTCTCCGGACGATCTTCGACGAGGTATTGGAGTTCGTAGTCACCGAGCTGGATCCGGTCCCCATGCTCGAGTCCGGCGCTGGGCACCGGCTTCCCATTCACTCGAAGGCCGTTCGTACTGGCGAGATCTCGAACGCCGAAGCCGTCGGCGCCGAGCTCAAATACGGCATGCTCCTGAGAAATCGACTGATCATCGAGTTCGATCGCGGCCTTTTTCGAGCGACCGGCGACCGAGCGAGCACCCTCGAGCTTCCACTCCATTCCCGCCGCGGGTCCCGAGACCAGGATCAGCGTGACGCAGTGACTTGCCATGAAGTCCATCGCGCGACCGGGAACATCCATCTCGACCTTCTTCGTTCGTCCATCGTTCACGGCGTCTTCTCCCTCTGCCCCGGAACGTCATTGGGGCCACCGAAACCATCGGAGCCGAGTGGGAATCAGGATGTGGGTGACGTCACGGAAACACGAACGCAGGAAGAATCGAAGTCAAATTATCGCGATTGCCCCATCGCCTTCTGAGCGCGAGCGCGCTGAAAGGTGATGCAGGTCGAATCCGCAGGGATCTCATCGAGGGGTACGCGAATCTGCTCGGGCATGATCGCGACTTCACCCGCCGCTTTGCTAAGTGCATCGAGATCGAAGCCGTAGAGGGCGGCCGCGTTCTCGCCGAGCATCATCCTCACTTCCTTTTCCGGCACTTCGGCGAACGCGAATCGCATGTTCTCTCGGGAATAGGGATAGCAGCCCTCGTAGTGAGGGTAGTCGTTTCCCCAGAGGATGCGGTCGACGCCAACGGTTTCGCGTCCTTCGATATCCGCGGGACTCGGGAAGCTCGCGCCGTACCAGCAATTTCGTTTCGCATAGAAACTCGGAAGTTCCTCGAGCGGCGGGTCGCTCGAAGTATCGATCTCTCCGATCGCGCCCATCTTCCAAGCCAGGTACATCCCGTCCAGATTCTTCATGACCTGCGGTGCCCAGGCACAACCGCTCTCGGTCAGGATGAACTTGAGTCCCGGGAATCGCTCGAAGATGCCACCCATGATCAGCGTCGTGTACCCACGCTGGACATAGAAGGTCATCTCCAGCGCCCAGAGCGCTTTCGAACCCTGGCCTCCTGAGTAGCTCGGACAACCCTGACCCGAATGTTGATTCATCACGAGATCGCAATCCTGGATCACCGCCCACAGCCGATCGAGCTCGGGATCGTTCAGCGCGGGCAGATGAACATCCGAAGGTGCGGGCAGTGGAAGCAGCACCCCGCCGCGAAGACCGTTCTCGGCGATCCATTTCACATCCTCGATCGCGTCATCGAGATCGTTCAGATGGATGAGTCCGATTCCGGCGCGGCTCGCCGGATTCTCGGCGCAGAACTCCGCAAGCCAGCGGTTATGCGCGCGCGTACCGGCACGGTATCGCTCGTATTGTTCGGGAGTCGCGGGCGGCGCGATATGAAAGGCCCGGTCGTAGAAGGGCGGGACCGTATTGGGGAAGATGACCTCGCCGACGACGCCGTCGCCCGACAGATCCTCCCGGCGCACCTCCGAGTCCCAGTTCTTGATCTTCTTGCTGCCGACGTGCTTCTTCATGGGATTGCTGTACGACCCGCGCCAGTCGTCGAAGGACGGCCGGAAGACGGGATCGAGATAGTCTCGATAGGCATCGATGGAGGCACCGGCATGGGTATCGGCAGTGATCACGATATAGGGGTCTTCGCTTGGCATCTCGGGTCCTTGTACTCGTTCTTGAGAAAGCGCGGCGCGGCGCGCGGTGGTTCCGGGTTCCGGAAGGCTAACCAATCTGACACACTCGACTCATAACGGCCCGAAAGCGCTCTCCCTTGTATCAGAGGGGCGGTGTCAGAGGGGCTGAATTTCCACGGTCAGACCGGTCTGCACGACCCTCCCCGACCAGCCGGCGCAACATCGCCGTCGGATTCGGCCACGCCGTCGTGTGCCCGTGGCTCGCCATCGGATTCGTCCCGAGCATCAGCGTGAGTCGCACGTCTTCGATATCGAGCACCGGTTCGGAAGCATCGATCCCGACATCAACGACGAGACCAGCGGAAGACACGGCGTATCGATCGTCATCGCCGAATAGGTCGAAGGCATCGGAAGCGCCCTCTGCATCGACCGCAGGACGAAGAGCCCGAGCGAATCGTAGCCTCCGCCCGTACCGAGATAGAGCCCGACGGCGGCAGGACCGTGCTGCTCGCGAATCGCGGCGCATTTCCCGGTCAGCTCCTCCATCATCTCGTTCCAGTCGACCCCAACGAGTTTGCCGTCGCGTCGCAGCATCGGATCGTCGAGCCGCTCGGGATGCTGCTGCAACTCGCCCATCGCTCGGCCCTTGGGGCACGTATACCCGCGCGAGAGCGGGTGATCCGGATCGCCCTTCACCCGCACGATGCGATCGCCTTCGAGATCGATGAGGACGCCGCAGGCGGCGAGGCAGGTCCGGCAATAGGAGCGGACGGTTCGGACGGCGGGCATCGGGGGCTCCCGGGGCGGATGGAGATGAACGCGCGGAGTGGCTGGCGGCGACGGCCGTCACTCGAGAGTATAGAGTGTCGCGGGAGCCCGCGCGCCAGGCCCATCCGTCGCGATTCAGGGAGAATGAATGGAGAAGATCGATCGGGCGAAACTCTATCTGGGCGCGGTCACCGCCGCCGATCCAGGTGCCGTAAGCGCACTCTTCACCCAGGACGGCGTGATCGATGATTTTGTCGGCGGGCATCACGCAGGCCGCGAAGCCATCGAAGTCTTCGTCGGAACCTGGAGCGCGGGGGACGTGGGATTCTCGGATCCAGTGTCCTGGATCGAGGAGGGCGACCGCTTGGCGGTGTACGGCTACGTGCAGCGCCCGGGTGAAGCGGAGCGCGACTCCGTTCGATGGGTGTTCCATTTCGAGGCGAGCGATGGGCCGGGCCTGATCGCGCATCTCGGAAACTCGAAGATCGTGTCGTTCCCGTCGCGTTGACGACGGGACGCATGGACACGACCGCTTCTCGTCGTCTGCCATCGCACTACAGCTGCTGGATCGCCCACTCGCTTCCCAGCACGGACGGAGCACCCCGATCGATGAGCCCGACCTTGAAGATCGTTCTGTTTGGAGTCGGCGCGATCGCGACCTACGCCGTTTGGTGGAAGATGAGGGCTCGGCTGGGCAGAATCCGGCTCGAAGCCAACTTCAGAAAGAAGATCCTCGACGTCAATCCGGATTGGAGGCTCGTCGGCATCGCGATGACCCATGGCGTGCTCACGATCGAGCAAGCCACGAACATCGTCCTACAGATCAGAGCCGCGGACGTGGACTACGAACGGGAAGTCGAGCCGACTCTGATCGAGGCCCTCAAGAAGACGGGGCAGCTCCCGGCGGACTACGAGGTCCCGGAGGAGGAGCTTCGAGAGCGAGAGGAAAGGCGTCGCGCGTCCAAGCATTTCTAGGATGCGAGGTCGTCGGCCCTCTCCCGAGGATCTCTCGCTGATTGCAAAAAACGACCAGCGAGCTCGACTCACTCCCCGCGAATCACCACCACCGCACCCCGGAAGACATCCATCAGCGTCTCGTTCTTGTAGTCCTTGAATTCGCCGGCATCCATGAACACGCCGTGCTCACTACACGTTTCGAGCTGGATGTGGCGCTGCTTGGGATCGGTGACCTGATCCATCTGCTTGCCGCAGCGAGGACAATTCACATCCCGCTTCTTGTTGAGGTCCTTGCCAACCTCCGGATCGCCACCATCGATGAAATCCGGTCGCCAGGTGTCCTTCAGCTTTTCCGCCTCCCCGGTGTCGAACCAGAGGCCCTTGCAGGACGAGCACTGGTCGTACGTGACGAGTCCCTGAAGCGTGCGCAGGTCCTTCTCGTCCATGGCGGCGTTGCATTTCGGACAGTCCATCTCACACTCCTGTTGGGTCGACTTGCACCTCCGCGGGTCCGACGTGGCGCGCGTCGCTCGGCAAATCCAGGGGAAGTATACCAAGGACCATGACGGGAAAGACGCTAAACGGCCGATGACCGCACCCGCCCGGGTCCCGTGGCGCCCGAGCGAATGATGAGTCGACGACCCCTTCGGGCGGAGCGGCATAGCACCCCATTCGAAGACGCCCGGATGACGTGGAGCAATGCGACCTGGTTCGTCGGCCCCTCCCGGGCGAAAACGGCTCCGCAATGAGCGCCGCGTCCTCAGGAAACGCCCAGAGGAGCGAAATCCTCCGCCGACTTGGATTCATGACCGCCAGGTCGAAAGGGGTGAAGTGTGGTTCAATACCCCCGATTCTTGGGTCGGCGACCCTCCTCTTCGATGCGCGGATCTGGCGCTGTCGATGTTGATCTGTGCGCGCCCGGTCTCCCTGTCGTCGTCGGCGCTCCTGTGTGACTCCCCGCAGAGCGTGCCCCGCCACCCCAAGTCGGCGGCGTTCGTGGGCTCGGCGACGTGTCCGCTGGAAGTTTTCAGGGCCTCAGCCTGGCGTCTCTGGGGATGGTTCGGTGACGTCTGGCGAAGGCAGTGGTGCCGCCGGGATCAAGTCTTTTGGCTGGACGCTAGGCGGGTCCACACCGTCTCATTCCCTCTTCCCGCCCCCTACCGGTATTCTCCTATAGTCGGACGATGGTGGGTTCCTCTCGGTTCTTCGGATGGCGCATCGTTCTACTCGGTGTGGTCTCAAATGCGATTGGGGTGGGACTGATCGGCGCCTACGCCTTCATGGTCACGCCACTCATCGAAGAGTTCGGTGCGACCCCCGCACAGCTCGGATTCGGCATGTCGATCATCATCGTCTCGATGGCACTCACCGCTCCTGTGCTGGGCCCCGTGCTCGACCGCGGTCCGCTCCGTGCGACGATGCTCACCGGGATCGTCGTCATGTTGGGCGCGCTCGGCTTGCTCTCGAATGGCTCGGCGCTGTGGCAGTTGGCCGTCTGCCTCGCGTTCGCGGCGGTCGGCGTCTCGATGTTCGGGATGCTTCCCGCCAAGGTCCTGATCGTGAACTGGTTCGTGCGCAAGCGCGGCAGAGCGCTTGCGGTCGCCTACGCGGGGACCAGCCTCGCCGGATTCGCGATGCCGCCCATCGTCGCCGGGCTGATCGAGCTCACCTCCTGGCGCGGGGCGCTCCTTTGGATCGCGGTCGGAGCTGCGACGATCGCCGCCCCGGCCGTCGCGTGCCTGGCCATCCGCCGGCCCGAGGATATCGGGGAGCACCCCGACGGAGATCCCTCGGGTACGCCACTACCGATCGAGGGCGTTTCGGCTCCCGCGGTCTCTGTTCGATCGATCGCGCGCGGGACCAACTTCTGGCTGATCGGGCTCGGCGACGCGCTGGCCATGTGTGTGCCCGTGGCGACGGGCTTATTCTTCGTCCGACATCTCGAAGAGATTGGCATCGCGCGAACGCAGATCGCCCTCGTCATGCCACTCATGGCGGTCTTCAGCCTGTCGGGCAAGCTCAGCGTCGGTTTCCTCGCCGATCGTATGGATCCGAGACCCCTGGTCGTCGGGACACTCGCCCTGCACGTGGTGGGACTCTGGATCGTCGCCCTCGGCACTGGACTCGAGAGCATGCTCATGGCGGCGTTGCCTCTCGGGGTCGGCGGCGGCGGTTTCATTCCGCTTCCCGGCGTGTTGCAGGGCCGATGTTTCGGACGACTGGTAATCGGGCGGGTGAGCGGGTTGCATGCCCTCCTCGGCCTACCTTTCATGCTGGCCGCAGCGCCGATGGTCGGCCTGGCCGCTTCCTCGACCGGGAGCTTTGTCGCGCCGTTCCTTGTACTCGGCTGTGTGCAGCTCGTCGCCGCAGGGGTGTTCGCCTTCGTGCGCGTCCCGTCGGCCGAGCCGGGGCGTGGCTCTCTGGCAAGGGTCGAAGGGGTCGGGGACCCGGGAGCGGGCTGACGAGTATTCCGTCGCCGAATGCTCTGGCCCCACCGAGCACGCGTACCGTACCGCTGACATTCGAGGTCGTGGTCGGCTCTGTACCACCGGCCGCCCGGCACAGGTGGGTTTCGAACGATCAAGGAC
>JAPYTP010000087.1 GCA_029941885.1 Myxococcota bacterium | reverse complement strand
ATACTTCAGGACCCGCTCGACGTAAGCCTGGGTCTCCTTGTAGGGCGGGACCCCACGGTAGCGATCCACCGCCTGCGGGCCCGCGTTGTAGGCGGCGAGCGCGCGAGTCACATCACCGTATCGGTCGAGCATCGCGCGCAGATAGCGCACACCTCCGTCGATATTCTCCACGATGCCGAAGGGACGCTCGACGCCAAGCTCCGCCGCGGTGGCCGGCATCAGCTGCATGAGCCCCTGGGCCCCGGCGCGAGACACCGCGGACGGCTCGAAATTCGATTCGGCCGCGATCACCGCCTTGACCAAACCCGGGTGAACGCCGTGGCGCTGGCCCAGCTTCGCGATCAGCCGGTCGTAGCCCGTGTGGACGGGCAATCCCGCACGGGGTGGGGGGGGGATCGCAAGCCCCTCCTGGGACGCGCTCTTCAGTCGCCGATAACGATCGTCCACCGGGGCATCGCTGAAATGCAGGACACCCCGGGCATCGATGTAGCGGTAGATCGGACCCGAGGCCCGGGCGACTCCGATCGAGCCTCCCATCGACACGGCCAGGATCAGCGCGAGGGCGAGGCAAAGCACACCTCCTGCCCTGCTGATTCCGCTTTCTGCAGGCTTCGTCCGCACGTATCGGCCCCGATTCAGTCGCGTAGTCCTCACCGAGCCCCACGGGGGATGCGGTTTTGACCTCGTGGTGGTGGAACGAGCCCAAGGGCTCGATAGAATTTCGTTTTTCCAACTATCGGATCCTTCGGGGCCGGACCTGAGCGGACGTGGGACCCGACTGAGCTCGAGCTTGCTGGATCAGTCATGACCCGCCGCCAAGCCCCTCGAGCCATCGACGGAGCCACTTGATGACCGCCCCGCATTCCCGGAGCCTCCCGCCCTCATGAGCGAGATCCATCGCCAACAGGAACCGTCCTCGCCCGAAGGTGAGGATCGGAAATTCGACTTCCTGGTCATCGGATCCGGCCTGGCGGGGATGCATTACGCGCTCCGCGTGGCCGAAGTGGGCGAGGTTGCAATCATTACGAAACGCCGGGCGAGCGATTCCGCGACCGATTGGGCCCAGGGCGGAATCGCGGCGGTGCTCGACCCCAAGGACTCCTTCGAAGCCCATATCGAAGACACCGTGACTGCCGGGGCCGGCCTCTGCCACGAAGACACGGTGCGCTTCGTCGTCGAGCGCGGCCCCGATGCGATCGACACGCTCCGCAAGAATGGTGTCGACTTCGATCCGTCCCGGCAGTCCGGCGGGATCGAGTTCGACCTCACTCGCGAAGGGGGCCACAGCCAGCGCCGCATCCTCCACAAGGCCGACTCGACCGGGCGCGAGATCGAACGATCCCTGCTGGCGCGAGTGCGCGCACACCCTCGTATCCACCTCTTCGAGGACCATTGCGCGATCGACCTGATCACGGCGACGAAGACGGGCCGAACCGAAATCAATCGTTCCCTCGGAGCCTATGTCCTCGAGGCCTCGACGGGAGCGGTTCACGCCTACACGGCCCCGATCACGCTGCTCGCGACGGGCGGTGCGGGCAAGATCTATCTCTACACGAGCAACCCCGACATCGCTTCCGGCGACGGAATGGCGATGGCCTATCGCGCCGGGGCGACGCTGGCCAACATGGAGTTCATGCAATTCCATCCGACCTGCTTGTTCAACCCCCAGGCCAAATCCTTCCTGATCACCGAGGCGGTTCGAGGTGAAGGGGGAATCCTGTGCCGTCGGGACGGCGAGCCCTTCATGCAGGACTATCACGAGCTGCGCGACCTCGCTCCCCGCGACGTCGTCGCGCGCGCAATCGACACCGAACTCAAGCGAAGCGGTGACGACTATGTCGTCCTGGACATCACTGACAAGGATCCCTCCTTTGTGCGAGGTCGATTCCCGATGATCTTCGAACGCTGTCTCCGTTATGGGATCGATATCACGCGCGAACCGATTCCGGTCGTCCCCGCGGCGCATTATTGCTGCGGGGGTGTCCGCACGAATATGAAAGGCGAGAGCGATCTTCCGAACCTTTTCGCCGCGGGAGAGGTCGCCTCGACGGGCCTCCACGGCGCCAATCGTCTCGCATCGAACTCGCTGCTCGAAGCGCTCGTGTTTGCCGAAACCGCGGCCACGGAATCGATTCAACGACTCGCCGAGGTCGACCCAGCCGGTTCGGTTCCTGCCTGGCAGCATGGCGAAGCGACACCGATCCACGAGGCGGTCGTGGTCACCCAGAACTGGGATGAGATCCGGCGCTTCATGTGGAACTATGTCGGCATCGTGCGAAGTGATCGCCGGTTATCCCGTGCGCAGCACCGAATCGAGATGCTGCGAGAGGAACTCAACGAGTACTACTGGAATTTCCGTGTAAACCCGGAACTGATCGAGCTGCGAAACCTCGCCACGGTTGCGGAACTTGTCATTCAATCGGCCGCCTTCCGCAAGGAGAGCCGCGGCCTCCACTACAATCTCGACCACCCGGAACGCGACGATGAGCGTTTCGGCCGGGATACGCTGATTCAGCGTGGAGACGGCCCCTGGATCAGCCCAAGCTAGTAGTGACGCAAAGCCCCGATCACGCGATCTCCCCGAAGTCCCATCGGCGCGCAGCTCTTCCGTTTCGACGGTGGGCTGCAGGTGCGTTCTCGGCCCTTGCGCTGGTGGCGATCGCCGGTCTGATCGGCTTCGCCCCTCCCTCGGCTGCGCTGGTTTTCGCGAGCCCCGGCACCGAGCCGAGCGACGAGATCCCGCCGGATTTCCCGTACTGGGAGCACATCACGCAGCGACGCTATGACGGCCCGACTGTCATCTACCTGGGCGGCGGGTATGCGCTGACCGCACGGCACGTGGGCATGGGCGAGATCGAACTCCTGGGGGTCATGTACGAACCCGCTCGGGGCTCGAGACGCAACCTGCTGAATGTGAACGGGACCGCTGCGGATGCGATGCTCTTCGAAGTGGAGCGGGAAGCCGCCCTACCCGACCTGCCCCTCCTGCCGATCGCGGCCGAGCCAGTCATGCCCGGCGAAGATGTGCTCTTGATCGGTTTCGGACGCGGTCGCGACAAGGTGACCGAATTCGAACTGAACGGAAGGACGCATTTTGGTTTCTCGTGGTCCGACCGGGGCGCGAAGCGCTGGGGAACCAACCGAATCGACTCTGCCAACGAGATCCTCCAACAGTCGAAATTCTATACTCGAGCAATGAGCTTTCGCTTCGACGAACCCTTCGCGCCGACCGCCACGCGCTACGAGGCGCACGCCGCGACGGGCGACTCCGGGGGGGCAGTTTTCGTACAGCGCGAGGGCGACTGGCAACTCATTGGATTGATGGTCTCGATCTCTGGAAATTCACGTATTCCCAAGTCATCGACCCTCTATGGCGACACTACCTTCGCCGCCGACCTCACCTACTACCGCGACGAAATCTTGCGATGGTCGCGCCCCACCTGTTCCAACGAGCGGGACGATGACGGGGACGGTCTGATCGATTTTCCCGTCGACCCCGGATGTGACTCCGCGGCGGACCGCAATGAATGGCAGGCTGGCCCCCTCGAGAGTGAGACTCTCTGGTTGGCGACCCTCGCGACCTTCGGAATCGGCTGTACGTTGGCCTATGTCGGTTGGTCGATCCTGCGACGTCAGCGCGGAGCGATCACGCCGAGCTCGATGAGCCCCTCGAGCGCCGACTGAATCTGATCCTCGGGCTCGGGAATCACGGAACGGACGCGCTCGACGCTCATGCCCGCCCTGACCAGTTCGAGGATTGCATCCTCGGCCTTGGTGAGGGAAGCCCGCGCCTCGGCCTCCCGGTCGGGGTCGATCTCGAAGGTCGTGGATGCTGCGATCGGAACCCGAGGGGTCCGAATCTCATCCCCGGTCACCGCGTATTCGACGCTCGAGTCACCGTTCTTGTCACGCCCCGCCTCGTCGAGGGCACAGACCGCCTCGAGGATGGCGCCAGCCAGTGGGCGTGGGGTCGACGATTCGAAGAGTTTCGGGTCGGCGGAGGCCTCGAACTGGAATCGGCCATCCCCCCACTCGATCATCGCGATCAGCGCAGCCTGGCCCGACAGGCTTCCGAGTTCGGCACCCAGGAGATGGCCCTCGGCGAATGCCAGCCAGCCCTGCTCCCCGTCCCGATCGACGACCAGCGTGCCCTGCGGCGCTGACGCACTGAACATCTGCAGTATGTTCGCCAGCCCGAGATCGACCAGCGACCCACTGATTCCGCCCAACCGACCGCGGTGGCCCGCTTCGCGTAGTCCATCGATCACGCTCCTGACGCGGGGATCGGCCACTTGATTGCGATCGAAGGCAACGGCGACCGCAGCGATCCTCCCGGCCTTGTTGGGGACCTGCCGCACGACCTTGCCATCGACTTCGACGCTCGGCTCGCCGCTGGGATGCCACAGGCAGATGCGAACGACTTCACCCACCGGCAGGACGTCGGTCTTCGTCGAGAGCAGGATTCCCGAAGCACTCAGATCTCGACTCGTGGCTTCGAAGGGCGGGCTCATCGTCGGCATCACCCGAACCGGAACGCGCACCGCGCCCCGCTTTGCTGTTCGCCTTCGCTCTCCCTCGGCATCCTGGTCCTGCGGGGCCGAGACTGCCTCCCCGAGCAGGGGTTCGAAGCGCTCGCGCAGTTGCGCAGCGGTCGCGTCGAATTGGACCGCGACCCCCTGCATCGCCCCACCCGATGCCATCTCCTTGGGCAGGACGTGGACGATCTCACCATCGAGAGCGAGTGCGACGTCCGAGGCATCGACGTAGTCGAGCACGATCTCGACCGTCACCGCCTTGCGAACTTCAAAGTCCGCTTCCGTCGCAACGAATATGCCACGATTCGCGATGTTCTTGTCGAACTCGATCTGAATCGCTTCGCGTGACGCGAATCGGACTTGCAGGATGTCGTCGTTGGCCACTGTGCCCTGAATCCCTGCCGGCTGCGGATGAAGGGAGCGTGCACGCGCGAGACCGGAACTGGGGACGATCCCCGGCTCCGTGCAAGACATCCATCGGCCATCCGGGGTTTCGCCCGAAGGGATTCCGATACGAAAGCGCCATCTGCCATCTGCCATCTGCCATCTGAAATGCGAGCAGGCGACATGCGGCGAATGTGCAATCGAAAGGCGAGCAGGCGACATGCGGCGAATGTGCAATCGAAAGGCGAGTGGCGCGGGAACGCTCGAAGTTCAGACGAACGGCTGTCCAATCTCGGTGTCCCGACACAGCCAGGGGAATTCCCGCTCAGAACTCGGTGTTCTGTTCCTTGACCGCGCGGAAGAGCGTCAGCTGGGGGACGGCGGCGGACGCGTCGATCTCGATCGGATAATCATCCGAGAAGCACGCATCGCAGATCCCGCGCTTGAGTTCGCCCGCGGCCGTGCGTCGCAGTCCCTCGATCGAGAGATAGCCCAGGCTGTCCGCCCCGATCCGTTCCCGAATTTCATCGACCGTGTGGCGGTGGGCGATGAGTTCCTCACGATTCGGCGTATCGATCCCGTAGTGACACGGGCCGACTGTGGGAGGCGAAGAGATGCGCACATGCACTTCGCGGGCGCCCGCGGAGCGCAACATGCCGACGATCTTCACGAGCGTCGTCCCTCGCACGATCGAATCGTCGACGAGCACGATCCGCTTGCCTTTGAGAAAGCCACGAATGGGATTGTGTTTCACCCGCACCTTGAAGTCGCGAATCGTCTGGGTCGGCTCGATGAAGCTGCGGCTCACGTAGTGATTCCGGATCAGCGCGGTCTCGTAGGGGATCCCCGATTCCTCCGCATAGCCGAGCGCGGCGGCGCTCCCCGAGTCGAGCACGGGTGCGACCATGTCGGCGGCGACGGGGTGCTCCCGAGAAAGCACCCGCCCGAGTTCCTTGCGATACGCGTAGACGTTGTGACCGACCAGATTCGAATCTGGTCGAGCAAAATAGATGTGCTCGAAGATGCAGAAATGCTCTTTGGCATCTCGAGCCAGGGGTCGGATGCTCCGGAGCCGGCCGCGGCGAATCACGACCACTTCCCCAGGCTCGACATCACGTTCATGGGTTGCACCAATCAGGTCGAGGGCACAGGTTTCACTCGACAACACCCAGGCGCCGTCCTTGCGACCGATCGAGAGCGGGCGGAATCCATGCGGGTCGCGCGCAGCAATCAGGGCATCGTCGGTCAACAGGATGATGCTGAAGGCGCCTTTCACCCGAGAGATCGCATCGATGAACCGATCCTCCATATGCTTCTCGCGTGACCGCGCCAGCAGGTGGAGCAGGACCTCGCTGTCGGAGGTCGAACCGAAGATGGCTCCCCTCCCCTCGAGCTCACGGCGGATCACGCCGGCATTGACCAGGTTTCCGTTGTGCGCGATCGAAACGGGCCCGCCGTCCGTATTGGCGCAGATGGGCTGGGCGTTGCGAAGCATGCTCTCGCCCGAGGTCGAGTAACGCACGTGCCCGATCGCGTGCCGGCCCTTGAGCGAGTTCAGGATCGGTGTGCCAAAGGTGTCGGCGACCAGACCCATGGCACGGTGTGCAACGTGTTCGCGACCGGTCGAGGAGACGATCCCGCAACTCTCCTGCCCCCGATGTTGCAGGGCATAGAGGCCGAGATAGGTCAGGTGTGAGGCTTCCTCGCTGCCGTGCACACCGAAGATGCCGCACTCGTCATGGAAGCGATCCGCCCGATGCGCCTCTTCGAGCGCCTGTAGCTCACCGGGGGTGAGACGGTCGAAGGCGCGGTCGCTGGGCGGCAGGCCACTCTCGTCGGCGGCGCCCGATCGGCGACTCGAACAGGACGGAAACGAGGAGCGCGCAGAACGAGAAGGGCGCATGGGCATCGAGGCTCCGGAGATCTCGGCGAGCATTGAGTCGACCCTTACCGGGATGGCCCGTCGGCCAGAGCCCCGCGACGGGGCGCATAGTAGACAGCGCAGCTTTCGGGGTCAAACCGCTGACGAATGCTTGCACGGAGGTTGCCCGTAGTCTGCACGCGAGCTTCAATGGCGCGACGGAGGACGGCGTGGCGATCGATCGGAAACAGCTCGAGGAACTCTGCGAGCACACCTTGTCCGAGACCCATTTTTCGACGGGTCCCGGCGCCCCGGGTCTCGGCGAGAGAATCACCGGCAAGGTTCGCGACAGCTATCTCGACCCCGTGAAGGCACCCGGTCGTCGCACGATCATCGTCAGCGACCGGGTGAGCTGCTTTGATCGCGTCGTCGGGACGATCCCCCTGAAGGGTCAGATCCTGAATCAAATGGCGGCGTTCTGGTTCCACCAGACCGGGGAACTGGTTCACAACCACCTGATCGACGTTCCGGACCCGAACGTTTCGATCGTTCACGAATGCAAGACCCTACCTGTCGAGTTCGTCATGCGGGGCTATCTGACGGGATCGAGTTCGACGTCGATCTGGACGGCCTACGAGAGCGGCGCCCGGGTGTATTGTGGACACGCCCTGCCCGACGGTATGCGCCGCCATGAAAAGCTGGCCGCACCGATCCTGACGCCGACGACCAAGGCCGAGCACGGCGGACACGACGCGCTCACTTCGCGCGAAGAGCTGATCGAGAGCGGCGCGATCTCGGAAGCGCTCTACGACGATGCGCATGCGATCGCCCAACGACTCTTCGCGGAGGGCAGCCGTTTCGCGGAGAAACAGGGCCTGATCCTCGCCGACACGAAATACGAGATGGGGCTCGACCAAAGCGGGCAGATCCTCGTGATCGACGAGATCCACACACCGGACTCCTCGCGCTACTGGCGTCTTGACGGCTACGAGAAGGCCCTCTCCGAGGGCGGATCCCCCGCGGCGATCGACAAGGAATATGTCCGGCTCTGGCTCGGCGAGAAGGGCTACAAAGGTGAGGGCACACCGCCCGCACTGCCGATCGAGGTCCGCGTCGAAGCGGCGACGCGATATATCGCCGCCTTCGAGCAGGTGAGCGGTCAGCCCTTCGCGCCGAATTTCGAGGCGCCCGCGTTGCGCATCAGCCGAAATCTCGGCCTCGGCTAGCGGCGTGCGGAGCGATCGGGACCGCCCGCGCGGATGCGGCCGTTTCTCGAAGGCTAGGAAGCCCGAACGTAGATATATCCGAGCATCAGGTAGTACATCGTGGGCAGGCCGAGCAGGTGTGCATCGATCCGGTCGAGCATTCCGCCCATGCCGGGCAGGAGTGCGCCCGTATCCTTCACCTCGGCGTCGCGCTTCAGCAGCGACTCGACGAGGTCCCCGATGATGCCGACCACACACAGGATGAAACCGAAGAAGATCGACATGCTCCACGGGATCGCGGCCGACCAGTCCGGGCGAAAGATGTCGAAGAGAAGCTTCGCCGCAAGCCCAGCCAGGACCCCGAGGATGATCCCACCGAGCGCGCCCTCGACGCTCTTGTTCGGCGAGATATTGGGGGCGAGCTTCCGGCTCCCCCAGGCGCGCCCAGCGAAATAGGCACCCGCGTCGCACAGGACCACCGCGACGAGTGCGTAGACCATGAGAAAGATGCCCGTGTCCGGGGTGACACCGAGCGTGACGAGCAGGGCCGGGTCGTGGTGTGCCGCGGCGGCCTCATCGAATTTCCGCAGCAACACCGCATGGCTCAGGAGCCAGGCGACGTAGAAGACCCCGAAGAAGGTCCCCGAGATGCTCGCCATCGCTTCGTGGATCTCGTTCTTCCCGAGTTGCGCGATCATCAGTACCAATAGGGTCGCCGTCATCAGCAACATCGCCTGGTACTCGTTGCCGAAATGCGCCAGCATGATGACGGCCGCCCCGAAACCGAGCCCGACCGATTGGATGGGCTTGGCACCCTTGTCGACGATGAGCCCGTAGAATTCTCGTTGCGCGATCATCCCGATCGCGATTACGATCGCCAGATAGATCAGGCCCCCCTGCGCGATCGCCCAGAGCACGAACGGAATCAACACCGCCGCTGTCGCGAGGCGGGTCACGAGATCGACACGACGGGCAGCCTTCTTGGCCTCGCCCTCCTCGGTCTCGGTCGCCGCGGACGCATCCATTGGCGAGTCGGGCCCGCTCGAAGCGGGGTTCGACGTCGGGGCGACCTTCTCACCCTCTCCGCCCGAAGACTCTGCTAGATCGTCCGCTTGCGGCATGCCCTCACTCACGACACGATTCCCCCGATGCTCTGTGGCGCCTCCGCGCGCCGGATCAGCCTCGCCCCGTATGACCGAAGCCCCCCTCGCCGCGTTCCGTCGCGTCGAGTTTTTCCACCTCGACCCATTCGGGCCGAGCGACCGGGGCGACCACCAATTGGGCGATCCGATCGCCCCGCGAGACCTCGAAATCGGCGTCCCCCGCATTCATCAAGATCACCTGGATCTCTCCGCGGTAGTCGGCGTCGATCGTGCCCGGTGCGTTGGGGATCAGTATGCCATGTCGGAGGGCCAGTCCGCTGCGCGGACGGACCTGAGCCTCGAATCCGTTGGGAAGCGCGATACGCAGACCCGTCGGAATCAACCGGCGTTCTCCTGGTGTGAGGAGGAGCGGTCGTTCGACCGCGGCACGCAGATCGAGACCGGCCGCTCCCTCGGATTCGGCCCGAGGGAGCGGAAGGTCTCGTGCGTGCGGCTCCCGGGTGATCTCGACGCGAAGGCTCGGGATCCCGCTGGGAGACAATTCGCTCAAGGAGCGAGTCCTACTCGCCGTCTTGATCGGACGCCTGGGCAGCCTGATCCGCCAGCGCTTCCTTGCGCGAGAGGCGGATGCGACCGGACGGATCGATATCGATGCACTTGGCCAGGACCTCGTCGCCCTCTTCCAACACGTCGGTGACCTTGTCCACTCGGCCCTCAGCGAGATGACTGATATGGATCAGCCCGTCGGTCCCCGGGAAGATCTCCGCGAAGACACCAAAGTCGGCGACCCGCTTCACCTTGGCCAGGTAGATGCGGCCGATCTCGGCCTCCTGGGTCAGCTCCGTGACCATCGCCATCGCCTGCTCGACCGCAGCCCCGTCGGGGCCGAAGACCGAGACTCGACCCGAGTCCTCGACGTCGATCTTGGCGCCGGTCGTCTCCTGGATGGCACGGATCACCTTGCCGCCAGGCCCGATGATGTCGCGGATGCGATCGGGCTTGACCTGCAGGGTCTCCATGCGCGGAGCGTAGGCGTGAAGTTCTTCACGGGCCTTCAGTCCGCCCAGATCGCTGGCCGTGTCCTTGTCCATGCAATCGAGGATGTGCAAGCGACCGTCCTTCGCCTGGGAGAGGGCGTTCTCCATGATCTCCCAGTCGATCTCGGTGACCTTGATGTCCATCTGAATGGCGGTGATGCCGTCCCTGGACCCGGCGACCTTGAAGTCCATGTCGCCGAGGTGGTCCTCGTCACCGAGGATGTCCGAGAGGATGACCGTTCGCTTGCCGTCGGTGATCAGGCCCATCGCGATACCCGCGACCGGTGCTTTGAGGGGCACACCCGCGTCGAGCAGCGAGAGCGTCGATCCACAGACCGCAGCCATCGACGAAGAACCGTTCGACTCGAGTGTCTCGGAGACGACCCGAAGCGTATACGGGAAATCATCGTGATCGGGGAGCACGGGCGTGATGGCTCGTTCGGCCAACGTTCCGTGTCCAACTTCCCGGCGCCCGGGTCCTCGCAGAGGCCGCGCCTCTCCGACGGAAAAGGGCGGGAAGTTGTAGTGGAGCATGAAATTCTTCTTCCAGCGTCCACCCATCCCGTCGATCGTCTGCTCGTCGAAACCGCTGCCCAACGTCGCGGTCACGACCGCCTGGGTCTCTCCGCGCGTGAAGAGCGCGACACCGTGGGGTCGCGGAAAGGGGCGGACCTCACATGCGATCGAGCGGATCTCGTCGCTCTTTCGACCGTCGATGCGCTCACCGGTCGCGAGCACACGCTCGCGCATCAGGCCTCCGCCGAGATCGTGCAGGACTTTCTTCACGTTGCTCTGCAGCGACTTGAGTCCGTTCGAGCGGGCCTCGAAATCGGCAAGGCTCTTCACCTCGACCTGTTCGTCGCGGTACTCGTTCCAGATCTCCTCCCGGATCTCCTTCTCGACGGCCTTCACGGCGTCGGCACGGGCCTTCTTTTCCTTGATCTGGAAGGCCTCGGACAGCCGGTCTCCCGCCAGGTCATTGACGCGGGACTCGAGCGCCGAAAGATCGGCGGGCTCGCCCATCACCAGCTTCTGCTTGCCGACCTTGGCCGCGAAGCCCTCGATGGCCTCGATGATCGGCTGGAGCTGGTCGTGTGCGTGCTTGAGCGCCGCCAGGATCTCGTCCTCGGGAAGCTGCTTGGCACCGCCCTCGACCATCACGATCGAGCCCTTGTTGCCCGCCACGATCAGTTCGAGATCACTCTCTTCCAGGTCTTCCGGCTGGGGGTTGATCACGTAGTCGCCATCAACGCGCCCGATGCGCACTGCGGCGATCGGACCGAGGAACGGCATCTCCGAGATCGAAAGTGCCGCGGAAGCCCCCACGAACGCGCACATGTCCGCCGAGAAATCGGGGTCGTGAGACAGGCACGTCGCCGTGACCTGCGTTTCGTCGTTGTAGCCGTCCGCGAAGAGCGGGCGGATCGAGCGATCGATGAAGCGCGACACCAGCACTTCGCGGTCCGCGAGGCGCCCTTCACGCTTGAAGAACCCACCGGGAATCTTGCCCGCCGCAGCGAACTTCTCCACGAAGTCGACCGTCAGCGGAAAGAAATCGATGCCCGGGCGGGGCGAGGAATGGACGGCGGTCACGAGGACGACCGTGTCTCCAAAAGTGACCGTCACGGATCCGGCCGCCTGCTTGGCGACCTTTCCGGTTTCGATCGTCATCGTCCGGCCGCCGACTTCGACGGACATGGACGTAGGTTCGAACCAATAAGGCATTATCTACTCCTCACCGACCTGACCTCCCCTCATTTTTTTCGAGCCGGAGGTCGCGTGTCGGTGCTGTTTGGCCTGCTCGCGCTGCATCAACCCTGACACGGCACGAGACTCATTTCGCGCTCCCGAAATTCGAGAACACATCAGAATGCGGGATCACCCATGCGCGAAATCTGGCGGGCTCTTCCTCGTTCAGCCGGGAGAGCGTTTCGCGTATGGCCGACTCCCGCACTCCACGGGGCACCGAAAACCGGTGCAGGCCACTCTTCACGATCCCACATGATTGTGGGCCGTGATCATGCGCTGGGATCGGAACGTGGGGGCGGTTGCGGGAAACGAATCCTGCGGAGCCCCCCGGCATTGCCCTCGACCGAGGTCGAGACGCGACAAGCCCAGCTCCAAAACTCAGAACACCGGTGCGCAGAACGCGCGTCGGTGCACCAAAAAAAGAGTTATCGACGCAGACCGAGCTCTTGAATGAGCGATCGGTACCGGTCGACGTTTTTGTCCTTGAGATAGTCGAGCAGGCGGCGGCGTTGACTCACGATCTTGAGAAGACCGCGTCGCGAGTGATGGTCCTTCGCGTTCGTCTTGAAGTGTTCCTGGAGCCCGACGATCCGCTCTGTGAGAAGAGAGATCTGAACCTCGGGCGAGCCCGTATCGGCGTCGCTCCGTTTGTGGGCGCCAACGATTTCCGCCTTCTTTGCTGCAGAGATCAAGTCTTGTGACTCCTGGGGTGACCGGATGCGATCACCGTGGACCGATCTGGATCGGTCGCCAGCGCGAGGCTGGCTGGTAGCGTTTCCCGTGGTTGAGCCGATCGCACGCGCGCCGGCCGGAAAACCGTTGTTTTCTCATTGTTTTTCAGACCGCGGGAGTTTTACAGAGGCGAGAACCGCTGGCAACGCCCCCGCGGAGCTTTTTCCGCACATCCATCGGCTTTCACGAGCCTGGGGACCGATCGGCCTGCGGGGCGGACCGGCTTCGACCCGCTTTCAATGCCCATCGACCTCGATCCCGAGAAATTCCTAGACACCCGGCTCGGCCGGGAGGACCCGTAGTGGCCAGACCCGGCGATCGATTCGGATTTCCCCGACCGCCAGGAATTCATCCGCCTCGTCGACAATTGAGATCCGGGTGCCCGGTCGCTCCCGATGGAGATCCCCCGACGGCAGATCGCCCCCGTTGCGCAGGCGAGTCCGCTGCTCGTTGGAAACCACGAAGATCGGGAATCCCAAGGCATCTGCGGGGGGAATCAGCATCGAAGCGATTTCTCCGGACTCCGCCGCGGCACCCAATTCCTCGACATCACGCGCCTCGTCCAGCTGGAAAGGCCCGCTCAGTGTTCGTCGCAGATGGCCAAGATGCGCTCCGCATCCGAGCTTCTCGCCGAGGTCTGCGGCGAGTACGCGGACATAGGTTCCGGCACTACAGAGCACACGAATATCGAGTTCCGGAGACTCGAATCGCTGCATCTCGAGTTCGCGGATCGTGATCCATTTCGGATCGCGCTCGACCTCCTGCCCCTGCCGCGCCAATCGATGCAGCGGGACGCCGTCCTTCTTGACCGCGCTGTACATGGGAGGGATCTGCTGCACGTCTCCCAGGAACCCGGAGAGTGCTTCCTCGACCACGTCACGCTCGGGGAGTACCCCTTCGAAGCGCTTCAATTCTGTCCCCTCGTGATCGAGGGTGTCGGTCTCGGAGCCGAGCACGATCGTCCCGTCATAGCCCTTCGCGCCTCTCTCGATGAAAGGGATCAGCTTCGTCGCCGAGCGTATCGCGAGCGGCAAGACGCCCGTGGCCTGGGGATCGAGGGTTCCCAGATGTCCGACCCTCCGCGTACCGAACCAGCGCCTCGCCGCGTCGACCACGTCGTGTGATGTCCGACCCGCGGGCTTGTCGACCACCAGAAATCCGGACGGGCCGGGTGGCTCTGGCTTTTTACGTCGTTGATTCCGTTTCGCCATCTTCCTCGTCCGCTGCCTGCGGCCCTCGGTCAAGTTGATCTGCGACCGGACTTTCCTCCGGGTCTTCCTTGGGAAGATCGAGCGAGCGAATCAGCTCCAGCGTGTGGCTTCCCTCCGCGATCGAATCATCGAGTACGAACCGGAGCTCCGGCGTGTGCCGTAATTTCACGCGCGTTGCCAGCGATCGCCGGACGAAGCTCGTGACCTGACGCATGACCCGGTCGAGTTCGACCTTGCGCGCCTCGTCGGGATCCTCCCCGAGCGGACTGTAGAAGATCGTCGCGGCACCGAGATCCGACGCGAGTTTCACGCGAGTGATCGTCACCAGACCGATCCGGGGATCACCGACTTCGTCGCGCAAGATCGTGGACAGCTCGCCACGAATCTGCTCCGCGACGCGCCGGATGCGAACTGAATCCGCCAAACTTCCCTACTCCTCTGTCTCTCTTCGTTCAGGATCGCGCTGATCCCGATCTTCATCCCAAGACAGACCCTTTTCAGACTGCTCCGGAAGACCCTGTTCCCCGAACGAGTCCGAAACAAGAGGCATCCGGATAATTTCCAGATCGCTGTCGATCACCTCCGCGAGGTGCGTCTGCTCCACGAAGGTGATCGCCCGACGGAGCGTCCTTCGCAGCGAAATCTCATCACTCCCCGTCATGGAGAGCCCGATCGTCGCTCGCTGCCAGGTCCCCTGCCCGCCGACTTCACCGACCGACACGTTGAACTTGTTCCGCAGCCGCCCCAAGATCGAACGAACGATGCCTCGCTTCGCCTTCAGCGACTGCGATTCGTGCACGTGGATCTCGATCACCGCCACACCAACGATCATGCAACACCCGAGTCAGCCGAACCTCATGCCGGTCCGGTCCGGCCGTCATTCACTCACTGTGGGAACGAGGCAGACAGGTACGAGCGACCGATCTGCGTCAGCCGCCCAGAACGCCTCATCCGGCGAACCCGAAGCAAGACCCGTTCTCCGGGTCGGATTTGGACAGGGTGGGTCCCGCGCGCCGAGCGCGGGCGACGGAAAACGCGTGACGCTCGCTTGCTAGAGCGTGGCCGGTCTCTCCTCCAACTCGTACGCTTCGATCACATCGCCGATCTTCACATCGTTGTAGGTGGAGACCCCGATGCCACATTCCATCCCGTTGATGACTTCCTTGACGTCGTCCTTGAAACGGCGCAGGGAGCCGACGGTGCCCTGGTAGATCTGGATGCCGTCTCGAACGACACGACAATGGGCATGGCGAATGACCTTGCCTTCGAGGATATACGAACCCGCGATCGTGCCGATCTTCGGAATGGTGAAGGTCTCTCGAATCTCCGCCCGACCGAGCATCTTCTCGCTCACGATCGGCGGGAGCAGCCCAGCCATCGCGGCCTTCACGTCGTCGAGCATCTCCATGATGACCGAATAGGTCCGAATCTCCACGCCATCCGAATCGGCCTGACGTCTCGCCGCCGGGTCCGGACGCACGTTGTATCCGAGCACGATCGTCTCACTCGCCGAGGCGAGGTTGATATCGTTCTCCGTGATCGCGCCAACGCTCGAGGACAGCACCCGGAGCGTGACTTCATCGGTCGAGAGTTTCTCGAGCGAGTCACGGGCCGCTTCGCAGGTGCCTTGGACGTCGGATTTGAGCACGACGCTGAGTTCCTTCGGCCCTTCCTCACCCGCCTGCGCATAGAACTCGTCCAGCGTAAGCCTCGGCTTGGGGGCTGCCACCTGCCCTCGCGCCTGATTCTCGCGGTGATCGACGATCTGCTTCGCGACCCGATCGTTTTCGACGACATGAAAGGACGCCCCTGCCGGCGGTACACCCGACAGACCCGTCACCTGGACCGGCGTCGAGGGATCGGCAACCTTGATCGTCTTGCCCATATCATTCTGCATCTGTCGAATGCGGCCCCATTCGGTGCCGACGACGACCGAGTCGCCCTTCTTGAGGGTGCCATCCTGCACGATCAGGGTCGCCACCGCGCCGCGACCCTTGTCGAGTCGGGCTTCGAGGACAGAACCGCTCGCGCGACGATCGGGGTCGGCCTTGAGTTCGAGGATCTCCGCCTGCAGCGCGAGCATTTCCAACAGCTGTTCGAGCCCCTCACCCGTCTTCGCGGACACGTTCACGCAGATCACGTCGCCACCGAAATCTTCCGGGACGAGGTTGTGTTCGGTCAGGCGCTGGCGTGCCTTCTCCGGGTCTGCATCGGGCAGGTCGCATTTATTGATCGCGACGACGATCGGACAACCCGCCGCCTGCGCATGTTCGATCGCCTCGACCGTCTGAGGCATCGGCCCCTCTGTCGCCGCGATGACGAGGACGACGAGGTCGGTGACCGCAGCACCGCGGGCGCGCATTGCGGTGAACGCCGCATGGCCCGGAGTGTCGATGAATGTAAGTCGTTGACCGCCGATCGCGACCTGGTAAGCCCCGACATGTTGGGTAATACCGCCGGCTTCGCCATCAGTCACCTTCGTCTTTCGGATCGCGTCGAGCAGCGAGGTCTTACCGTGATCGACGTGTCCCATGACCGTGACGATCGGCGGACGAACCACTTCGTCGCCGGTGGATTCAGTCTCCACTACGGGCGTATCGAGGAAGGCCTCTTCCTTGAATCCGACGTCCGTCGCCTCGAAACCCATCTCGGCAGCGAGCTTCTCGACTGTCTCGAAATTGATGTGCTGGTTGACGGAGACCATGATGCCGAGGGCCATGAGTTTGCCCTGGATGACCGGCGCCTTCAGGCCGGCCTGCTTGGCGAGTTCCCCGATGCTGATGTCGCCTCCGACCTTGACCTGACGAACCAGGCTCGCAGCCACGGGAGCGGCCTTCGGAGACAGCTTGTCCCGGCGACGCGCGCGCGGGTTCACCATCCTCGGCGGCGCCGTAGGGATCGTCCGACGCTGGTTCGGGCCACGACTCGTGATCTGGCGGGCGAACTGTTCCTGCTCCTGCAGGTTCACGACCTCGCGAACGCGCTTGCGCTGCTTGCCCTTTCGATCGGGGACTGCGGTCGCGGCATCGCCCGTTCCAGTTGCCGGCTTCTCGCCACGAGACGCGGCCGGACCGGCGGGCGCAGTGGGTGGGGTCGCGGCTGGACCCGTGCTCGGAGCCGAAGCCGCAGCCGCAGCCGCAGCCGCGATCGGTTCGACCACGGGCTCTTCGGTGATCGGGGTCTCCGGAACATCTGCCACGGCAGCGTCCGCGGTCGCGGTGTCTCCGACGGCCGCCGGCTCCGGGACCGCGATCGGCTCGGGCATCTCTACGACGATCGGTTCGGGTTCCGGTTCCTTCTTGCGCCTGCGGCGGACGACGGTCGTTCCGCCCTTGCCCTCGAGTCGACGCTCGTCGACCGGGCGGCGAACCCTGGTCGCGCCACCGATCTTCTCGCGAAGCAATTCAACTTCGGCCTCCTCCAGCGAGGCCATCGCGTTTTTCAGCTCGATCCCGTGCGATCTTGCCTGTTCGACGAATTCATTGCGCTCGATGCCGAGTTCTTCGGCGAGCTTGTATGCCCTAATATTTGCCATCTATTTCTGTTTGCCTGCGTCGTTCTCACCGAGAGCGCGTGCTTACGTGCCTGCTCGGCTCAGTGTCGAATTCGTCAATCGGTCATCGGACCGTCCAATCTCACTCTTCTGTCTCTGCCCGCTCGAGAATCACTCCTCGCGGTCCGCAGCCGGACCACTGGGCGGAACCCGAACGCCCCCCTCTTCCAGGGGCTCCAGGGGCTCTACAGCTGGCGCCGCCGCCGCGGCTTCGGCTCTCAGCTGCTCCTCGGCCTCGGCTTCACGCTGAACGCGTTCTTCGTCCTCGGTCACCTTCACGCTGATGAGCTCCGCTGCGGTCGACTTGATCGACTCGGCGCCCGCTTCACCGATACCGGGCAGCGCCGTCAGAACCTCGTTTGTACATTGCGAAAGGTCCTCGAGCGACGTGATCCCCTGCTGAAGCAAGAGCTCTGCCTCGGGGTCGCCACAGCCCTCGACCGCGGAGACCGCCCGCGATAGCCATTCGGCGACTTCGCGCATCTTGGTTTCGCTCTTGATGTCGATTCGCCAGCCCGTCAGCTGCACCGCGAGACGCACGTTCTGTCCCCGTCGTCCGATCGCGAGCGAGAGCTGGTCGTCGGGAACGATCACGTCCATCGACTTCTGAGCCTCGTCGATGATCACCTTCGACACGGCCGCCGGCGAGAGCGCACTACAGACATAACGCGCGGTGTCCGGACTCCACGGTACGATATCGATTCGCTCGCCGCGCAATTCTTGTACGACGGCCTGAACCCGACTGCCCTTCATGCCGACGCACGCCCCAACGGGATCGACGTCGCTGTCCCGAGACACGACCGCGATCTTCGATCGCCCTCCCGGTTCCCGCGCAGCGGATTCGATCGAGACGATCTTCTCATACATCTCGGGGACTTCCTGCTCGAAAAGTTTGATCAGGAAGTCGATAGAGGTTCTCGTCAGGACGATCTGCGGGCCCTTCGCGACCTTGTTCACCTCGACGACGTAGGCACGGATCCGGTCACCAGGCCGGTAGCTCTCACGCGGCACCTGTTCCTTCGCAGGAATGATCGCCTCGGCACGGCCAAGATCGACGATGATCGCGCCCTTCTCGAAGCGACGAACGACGCCGTTCACGACCTCGCCCTGCCGATCGTGGTACTCGTCGAACGTGTTATCACGCTCGGCATCACGGATTCGCTGGATGATGACCTGCTTCGCAGCCTGGGCCAGGATGCGTCCAAAGTCGGTCGTATCGAGTTTCACGCCGATCTCGTCGCCGAGTTCGACATCAGGGTCATAGTCACGTTTGGCTTCAGCGATCAGGATCTGGGTATCGCGGTCGCTGATCTTTTCGACCACCTCTCGGAATTCGAAGAGCTCGACTTCGCCGATCTCGTCGTTGTAGCGAGCCTCGATTTCCTTGTCCTGGCCAAAACGCTTTCGCGCCGCCTGGCGCATCGCTTCTTCGAGCGCGCCCGTGATTTCGGTCGAATCGATCCCTTTGTCTTTCGCGACCTGATCGATCTCTCGCTTGAGATTCAATCCAATCATCACACTCCCACCCAGCGCATCACCGCGCTAGTCCGACCGGCCCGAGCCACGTTGCTTGGATTTCCTTGCACTCCCACCCGTGCCCTTCGAGAAATCCGCGCTCGTGAACTCATAGATCGCATTTGCCTTCTCTACGTCATCGAGGGGGATCGAGGCTTCTTCCCCATCGATATTTATTTTCAACGCGCCCGACTCTACTGAAAGAAGACGACCGCGAAATCGTTTTCGTCCCTCGATCGGACGGCTTGTTCGCAACTTGACCTCGTGGTCGATCGCCGCGATGAAATCCTTTTCCCTGGCCAGCACCCGGTCCAGACCCGGCGACGAAACTTCCAGCTGATACGCCCCGGGCATCGATTCGGCCGCATCCAGCAGCGTCTCGACCTCCCGGGAAATGGACACACATTGTTCGATCGGGACCCGCCCGTCCCCAGAAGGGGAATCAACGGTAATCCGGAGCAGTCCCTTCCCCCGATTTTGCGCCACTTCGACGTCGACCAGCTCACAACCCCGTTCGGCTACGACCGGCTCGATCAAAATTCGCAGCGCCTCCGGAATGTCTCGATAGATGGGGTCGGCTCCTTCGAATTCGAATTTGGGCTTTCACCCGTCCTTATTCTCGATTTCGCTCGGTTCCTTTTTCCGAACTGTTTGCGTCGTTTGGCCCGGCAGTCGGGCAAATCAGCGCCAAAAAACAAAAAAAGCGGACGAAACGCCCACTTTCCCGGCGGCTCCAATCAACGTTCCGCTCCCCGACACACCCCTTGCGAGATGTGATCCAGGTTACCGGGGCTTCGTCATCCCCCGGAAACATCACGCCAATCGACCCGAAAAGCTGTGCCCGCGAGGCGATGCAAGCCTCGAAAGCCCGCGCAAATTAAAGGAATGCCGGGCTGATGGCAAGGAAGCTGCTTTCTCGCGCTCGATACCCTCGGGGACGGCGCTGTGTGCAACCGACTGCAATGCGCTGATCAGTCGGTTTCGAGCGCTCCGGTCAGGTCCGCAACGCGCGCGAAACCGTGGCGCCGTGCATAGTCGGCGATGCCCCGCGCGATCCGCTCGGCGGCGGCCGGATCGAGGTAGTTCGTCGTTCCGACCTGGACGGCGCTCGCGCCGCAGAGCATGAATTTCACCGCATCCTCGGCGTCCGTGATCCCGCCGATTCCGCAGACGGGGATGTCGACCGCCTGTGCCACCTGCCAGACCATGCGCAGCGCGATCGGCCGGATCGCCGGCCCCGACAGTCCACCCAGCACGTTCGAAAGAACCGGGCGGCGCGCTTCCACATCGACTTCCATGGCCTGGACGGCGTTGATGAGCGACAGCCCATCCGCCCCTTCGGACTCGCAAATCTTCGCCATCTCCGCGATCCGAGTCACGTTAGGCGAGAGTTTGATGAGCAAGGGACCGCTCGTCGCCCTGCGCACTGTCGCCACGAGCTCGCCGAGCAATCTCGGGTCCTGGCCGAACTCGATGCCTCCGGCCTTCACGTGCGGACACGAAGCATTGATCTCGATTCCCGCGATTTTCGGGTGCTCGCAGACACGCGAGGCGAGCTCGGCGTACTGCGCGGGTTCGGTTCCGAATGCGCTGGCGATCACCACGACCCCATCGGGCAGGGCCGGCAGCTTCTCTTCCAGGAACGCACGCACACCGACATTCTCGATACTGATCGCGTTCAGCATGCCCGATGGCGTCTCCCCGATCCGCGGCGGTGGATTCCCGAAGCGCGGCTCGAGGGTCAGGCTCTTTGCGACGAAGCCGCCGATCTTCTCGAGGTCGAGGAAGGGCGCGAACTCCGTGCCATAACCGAACGTTCCGGAAGCCGTCAGGACCGGGTTTCGAAGCGCGATGCCCGCCAGGTCGACCCCCTCCTCGACCGGTTCGCCTGCCCCTTCGTCCGGTGGGCTCGTCCCGGTTCCACTCACGAAAGCCCCTCCCAATCGATCTCGCACGCATCGAAGACCGGCCCAGCTCGACACACCAAAGAGAAACCGCCTTCGGCCCGCGGTACCGCACAGCCCAGGCAGACCCCGAATCCGCACGCCATGGGATTTTCGAGGGACACGAGGCAAGCGGCATCATGCTGCGCCGCCAGGATCGCGCACGCACGCATCATCGGCGTGGGCCCCACCGCGAAGACGGAGGCCGTAGCGCCGTGGGTCGACAAGCGCGCCGCAAGCGGTTCCGTCACGAGTCCTGGTTGCCCCTCGGTTCCGTCTTCGGTGGTGCAGACGAGTTCGAGCCCGAGCGCCTCGAAGTCGACGCGGCCGATCAGGTCCTCGCGACTGCGGGCACCCAGCAGCACGACGACATTTCGTCCCGCGTGGACGAGCGCGCGCGCAAGTTCGTAGAGCGAGGCGATTCCGGTCCCGCCACCCACGAGCAGAGCCGGCCCACCGCCCGTCCCGAGGTCACCCAGGGGGAATCCTTCGCCGAGGGGGCCCACGATCGAAAGTGTGTCGCCGGGTGCCGCTTCAGAGAGGAGCGTCGTGCCGCGCCCGACCACCCGATAGAGCAATTCGACGTCGCACTCGCTGGCAGCGCCTCCCTCAACGGGCCCTAGGTCGCGAAAGACCGCCATCGGCCTGGGTAGCAGCGGATCGTGCCGTGGCACCGAAGCCCGCGCACCGGCCCCCACCATCACGAACTGTCCGGGGATCGAGCCCGGCCAGTCGGCGACCGCCAGACGAATTCGGCGACCGTTCCCGTCGCTCGAGTTGGCGAGCACACGGGCCTGGCCACGAATGGGCGGATCATTCGACGGGACCGACCGGATCACCGTAGTCTTCGAACCCAATCGCTCCTCCGCTCCACTTGCGCCCCGCCACAGGGGCGTCGCTCATGCGAACGCCTTCGTCAGCAGCAGGGCATCGTCGCCGTCGGGGTAATAGCGTGAACGCCGCCCCACGACCACGAAGTCGAGCCCCTCGTAGAGTGCCATCGCGGGGCCATTCGACGCCCCCAATTCCAACCGTGCCTCGGCGATGCCCGCCGCCCGTTCGGACGCAAGCAGACTGCGAAGCAGCGCCCGCGCAACTCCCCCTCGGCGACGCGAGGGGTCGACCCCGACCAGGTCGAGTTCGAGCAGATCCACCACCCGGCGCCCCAATACGATTCCGATCGGCACCGGCCCCGTTTCGACTCGGCCATCGAGCGCCAGCCGAGCGCGAAATGTGGGTGATTCGAGGGCCCGAGCGATCTGAACCGGAGTCCAGGGATGCGCCATGACGGTCTCGGCCAGAGCCACCAGGCCCTCGTAATCTGAGGGAATTGCCCCTCTAACAAGGCAAGGGGCGGCGATCTCCTCGGCTCGATCTCTGACTCCGTCTCGTCACCGATCCCTTCGGTTCCCAAAGCGAATTCCCGCATCAAGGACGGCGCCTCGCGTGTCGATAGTAGGTCCGTAGAACCCCTGATTCGAGTCCACGAGAGGGATCCTTGGCTACCGGTCTCGATGCGCAGCAGAAGATCTTCGCGAGCAACCCGGACGATCGCCGGGCCTTCGAAGCGCTCGAGGAACATCTCTTTTTCGAGGGCGCGTGGGAATCCCTGGTCGAACTCTACCGGGAACGCATCGCCGCCCCTTCGGTCGAAGCCAACGATGCGCTGCGTGTGCCGCTCCTCTTCCGCGTGGGTCAGATCCTCGAAGAGCGCATTCTGGACCTCGACCAGGCGACGGAGGTCTACTGGAGTCTCGCGCGCATCGATCCGACGAATCGACCGGCCCTGCGACAACTCCGTCGGATCCACGAACGCCGAGCCCAATGGGACATGGTCCTCCAGATCGCGGAGCTCGAGTCCGCGACGACCATGCCGCCCTATGAGCGGGCTGCCTTCGAAGCCGAACTCGGCCGAGCCTGGCAGCAGCATTTCGGGGACCCGGAGGAAGCACGCGCCGCCTTCGAACGCGCACTCGAAGCCGACCCCGACTATCCCGCAGCCCTCGAAGGCCTGGCCCAGCTCAACACGGAAGCGAAAAGATGGGCCGATGCAGCAACGATCCTCGAGAGATTGACGGACCGCTTGCGCGGCCCCGAGCGCGCACCGATCTGGATCGCGCTTGGCCGGCTCTATGCCGACCCACTCGGAGAGCCCGGCCGCGCACGAAAATGTTTTGCTGCGGCGCTCGAAGACGATCCCTTCCAGATCGCTGCGGTCGAATGGTCGCTTCTTCTGGCGACCGCCGACGAGGACTGGCAGGTCGTGTCCGACCTTCTCGAGAGCCGGTTCGACCTGGCGGCGGGTGCACGCCATCGTTCAGCAATCGCCGTCGAGGCCAGCCAGATTCAGCTCAACCATCTCGGATCGCCGGCGAGCGCACGCGCCTGGATCGATCGCGCCCTCGAACTCAGCGCCGACGAGCCTTCGGTGCTGCTCGCTTCGAGCGACGTCGAACGCTTCGATGGGGATCGAGACGCGCTGCTGCAGACCCTGGACAAGCTGATCACGCTGACTGGGCGGAACGCCCCGCGAGCGGCACTTCTCGAGGCCGCCGAGCTTCACGCCGACATCGGGAACCCCGATGCAGCGCTCGACGCGATTCGCCGTGCGGCCGATCGCAACGAAACAGGGGACGAACGAATCCTGATCCTTCACGCACGCCTCCTGCGCGACGGCGGCTCGAAGAGGGAACTCTCGGAGGTACTCGAAACCCTCGCTGCACTGGACCTCGGTGACGATGCCACGGTCCGAGCCCAGCACTTATGCGAATTGGCGGGCCTCCAGGAAGAGGACCTCAGCGATCCGACGTCTGCCTGCGCGAGCTGGCGACGGGCCTTCGAACTCCAACCGGACAACGATCGGGCGCTCGACGCGCTCGAGCGGATCTACCGCAAGACCGACGATTGGGATGCGCTGCGAGACGTGCTCGAGGCCGCGATCCAGAATGCGGGCGACGGCGTTGGCGCGGACTTGCCGGCTCGCCTCGGTGCGCTCAGCCTGGACCATTTCGACGACGCCCAAGGGGCTCGCGCGCTCTTCGATAGGGCGATCTCGATCGACGACGCCTGTGCCCCCGCCCTGGTCGGATT
>JAPYTP010000086.1 GCA_029941885.1 Myxococcota bacterium | reverse complement strand
ACTCATGAGAGCCGATCGAGAGGCCGCTAAGTCCGGTGCGTGAGTTCTGAGACCACCGAATCCCCCGCCGCCCTCACCGGTCCGACGAGTGAGGAAGGTCGCGTTCGTCCCAGGGCATGATCGGAACCGGGCGGCCGATCCTCGACATGAAATCGTCCATGAACTTGTAAGTGATGCCCCACAGCACCGGCGCCCGCTCGTCGTCGAGCAGTCGGATCGTCGGGAGAGACATCGTTCGTTCCAGATACTTGAACTCGCGCATCTCCTGGCGACCCTCGTCGGTGCAGTGGTGAAGCGGGGTCCAGAAGGCTTCCCGGACCTCGTGGTTGGGTTCGAGAGGCGGGTCTCCCTCGATCCCGTAGACGAATGCGGAGACTCGGATCGATTCGGCGTATCCCAGGACATCACTCAAGCGCCCTAGGTACCGAGCCCCGCGGAGGTCGAGCGATAGTTCCTCAGCGGACTCGCGCTCCGCCGCTCCGCGCGCATCCGGGTCATCCGCATCGATTCGCCCTCCCGGAAAGGCGAGATGCCCCGACCACGGATCCCCCTCGTGTTCGGCCCGGCGGATGAAGAGTGCCTCGAGATCCTCGTCGACCTCTCGCAATACCAGTGCGACGGAAGCAGATGTGCGAGCGGCATTCGGATCGAGCCAGGGCGACGCGTGCGCGAGTCTCATCTCCGTCTCATCAAGGTTCCTCGCCACGCGCCGCGCTTCCTTCCTGGCAATCCGGACCCCCTCTCGGCGATCCACACGCTAGATATTGCCATCCCGATCCGCCCAGTAGCGATCGCGCAGCCGACGAATATAGAGCTTCCCGCTGGGATGTCGCGGGAGCTCCGATTCGAAGTCGATCGATCTAGGGACCTTGTATCCCGCGAGATGCTCCCGCGCGAAGATCAGGATTTCACGCTCGAGTTCCGGCGAAGCTTCGAAGGTCCCGCGCAGCTCGATCGCCGCCTTCACGGACTCCCCCCACTCGTCATCGGGAATCCCGAAGACCCCGACATCCTCGACCGACGGGTGTTCCTGGAGGACCTGCTCGATCTCGGCGGGATAGATATTCACTCCGCCCGAGATGATCATGTTCGAGCGTCGATCGGCCAGGTGGACATACCCCTCGTCGTCGACGAATCCCACGTCGCCGATCGTGAATACGCCGGGCTCGAGATAGGCTGAGGCTGTTTTCACTTCGTCGCCATGATACTCGAAGGGTCGATCCGACAGGCTGCTGCGGCAGTAGAGGTCGCCAATCTCGCCGGAGGGCAGCCGCCCGCCCTGTTCGTCGACAGAAAAGATCTCGAAGGGCGGAAGTGCACGACCGACCGTCCCGGGGTGCTCGAGCCATTCGTGGGAATCGATCAGCGTATTCACGCCGCCTTCCGTTCCCCCCCAGTATTCGAGCAGGATCGGTCCCCACCAGTCGATCATTCTCCGCTTCACGGCCGGGGAGATCGGTGCCGCTCCGTGGAGTGCTTTTACGAGCTTCGGGGCCGAGAAGGCGGCTCGCTCCTGCTCGGAAAGTCGCAGCAACCGCACGAACATCGTCGGCACCAGATGAACGTGCGCGACCTCGCGCCGCATCATCACATCGAGCGCTTCGGATTCGTCCCAACGCGGCATGATCAGGATCGGTGCACCATTGGCGTTGTCGTATACCGCGAACATGAGCGGCGCCGCGTGATACATCGGACCAGTGATCAGATGGGGCCCCGCCCCATCGAGGCCGATATTCGAACCCAGCTTTGCGTGCTGAAGGAGCGCGTCGCCCACCGTCGGAGGAGCCGCGCGCTTGACCCCCTTCGGTCGACCAGTCGTGCCGCTCGTGTAGATCATGTTGCCACCGGCCGGAGCCTCGAGATCAAGAGGGCGTGGCGCCACCGAGTCGAGCAAGCCGTCGAGTTCATCGCCGACCCCAATCACCTGCGTACCCGGCCGATCCGCGCTGGCACGGTTGGCGATATCCGAATAGCGTTCGTCGGTCACGATGAGTCTCGATCCCGAATCACCCACGACGTAGTCGATTTCCTCATCCGCGAGATGCCAGTTGATCGGCGTCACCCACTGTCCAGCAAGAACGGCACCGATCAGGAGCTCGATTCCCTCGACGCGGTTGCCCATCAGCAGCGAGAGATGTCCACCGGGCTCGAACGCCGCGTCATGGCGCAGAAAGGACGCAAAGCGGTGGCAACGATCGAGGAGCTCTCCAAAGGTGCGCGTGCGCGTGCCATCGTCAACCGCGAGTTCCGAGCGGCGATCGCGGGCTAGGTCGAGAAGCATGAACAGGATTCCTGATCCGCGGAGGCGGGAAAGCGGCGTAGAGGCGGGCGACCGCTGATTATAGGGGCGAAGCCGACACATTGGGACGTCATCCCCGACGAGGCCCATGTCCCCCCGAAGGCCGTCTTTCCCACTCGCGATCACGTTCCTCTTCGGGTGCGCCGCCGCCCTCGGCTGCGCGGGCAATGGCGCCACCGAAGAGAGCCTCGAGCAGGTCACGAAACACGCGTGACCGACACGCGTTTTACCGGGTGGAGGAGAACCCGGTCTGCGGAGCGGATGGGCGTCTTCTGGGCAGAGGTGCGCATCGATCGCCGTAGACTCGCCCAAGACTCGAAAAGCGAACTCGTGAGCGTCGCCAAGGAGGTCGACCTGGCCAGCCGGCATATCGCAAAAATCCGTTCGACCTTCGCCTTGCTCGAACCCGGAGGCAGCGTCGTACGAGAGAGCGACCTCATCGGTCGCGGCGACTCGAAGTCGGATCGCGCCCGCGCTCGACGCAACGCGCTCAACGACCTGCGTCGAAGCCTCGCGGGTTTTGCCGTACTCGATGGGTTGATCGATCCCTGACTCGGCGATCGATCCGCCTGCCCGGATCCAAGTCGTGCCGCCTAGCGCTCGTTCAGAATCTTCCCACAATCCGGCCCGGACAGGCTGGAGAGCAGACCTTCCGCGAACAATGGCCGAATCACGTCGCCGTCAAGCAACGCTTCCGTCGCCTTCGTCGGATCGGCTGCGATCCAGGAAGATTCGGCCGACACCTGGTCAGTGACCTGGCCGAGCACGATGATCCGTTCCGTGCGGGACTCCTCACCGCTCGGGCTCATCGAACGCTGTTCACGACGGATCTCGACCCGATCGCCCTTCTCGATTCCCTGGACCGATCCGAGGGAGATCCGGTAGATATGGCGTTCTGCGCCCGGCGCTTTGCGGTGGCCCGTGAGATGACCGCGCGGCGCCAGCAGCGTGCCCAGCGGAACGTTCAGACAGCCGAGCGCTTCATCGAGGGCCTTCTCGAAGAGAACACCGAGAGTGACCGGCGCGATCGTGCAGGCCGGATCCAGATCCTTGGTGTTCTGGTCCGCCGTGTGGTCGAGGGCGAAGGTCTTCGTGACGCGGTCGTCGCTGCCGATCTCGATCACCTGGACATCAACCTCGACCTCGGCAGTGTGCGTACAGGTGCCGGGCTTGTTTGCGACATCCTCCGGTGACTGCCAGAGAAATTTGAAGGGCTTCTTCCACTTCGAGGTGTAGCGGTAATTCGAGAAGCGGGTCGCCAGGGCGTAGTCCGCTCCGCTCACCGCTTCGGCCTCTCGCCCTTCGAGCTCACCGAGGACCCCTTCGGTTCTGATCTCTCCGATATCCTGGAGCGAACCGTCGATCACGGTGGCGCCGGTCTCCGCAGCCAATCCCTCGAGTGCCCGGCGTACCTGGGCGCGGGGCTTTTCGAGAAGTGATTCCTCGATCCCCACCGAAGGTCGATCCACGATGACGATGTCGTAGGAGCGTTTGCGAAGCTCTTCCTGCGACGGATACGGAACCACCCTGTTCATCGGGATCTCGTCGTAGGCCTCGAGATCCGAAATCCGGCCCGATGCGCAGCCGAACGCTCCCGCAAGCACGACCGCGGCCAGCGATCCGAGCACACCACGCACGAAAGCCTGTGATCCGCGCCCCCCGAACCGCCTACTCATTCGCTCCTGCATCTCACCCTCCATGCGTCGCGCTCGGCGACCCTCGGTCTGTCCGCGCCAGCGACGCGGAGAGTACAGCCCGCGGGGCCGTCTGCCACCAGCCGGACGCCCCGATTCCGCCGCCGACACCCACCGACGGATCGAAGGGTTGTGCCGTCACCCCGCAGCTAGGTTTCATCCGAAGACGGCCCTTCTTCTCGCCGCATCCGCCTGTTTTTGCTAATGAATGCCAAACTATGTCGATAGAACACGTCGGAATCATCGGATGGAGAGGAATGGTTGGATCTGTACTCCTGGAGCGCATGCGCGCCGAGGGAGATTTCGCGGGCCTCTCGACGACGTTCTATTCGACCAGCCAGGTCGGCGAGGAAGGTCCCTCGGTTTCCGACGGAGGGTCCCAGGGAGGGCCCGACGGAGCGGGTGAGGGACGGTCCCCTCTCGCGGACGCGTACGATCTTTCCGCGCTGTCCCAGCACGACGCAATCTTGACTTGCCAGGGGGGCGACTACACCAAACAAGTCCTTCCCCAGCTTCGGGAACAGGGCTGGAACGGCTATTGGATCGATGCGGCCAGCGCCAAGCGAATGGACGACGACAGCGTCCTCGTGCTCGACCCCGTCAATCGCGTGGTGATCGATCGCGGGATCGACTCGGGCATCAAGAATTTCATTGGGGGCAACTGCACAGTCAGCCTCATGCTGCTCGCCCTCGACGGACTCTTCGGCGAAGATCTGATCGAGTGGATGACCTGCATGACCTATCAGGCGGCGTCTGGCGGGGGCGCGCTTCACATGCGCGAACTCGTGTCGCAGATGGCGACGATCGGAGAGAAGAGCGCCGATCTGCTGGAGGATGGGGGAGCCGGGATTCTGCCCCTCGACCAGCGCGTGACCGATATCATTCGGAGCGAGGGGATGCCAATCGAGAATTTCGGTGCTCCGCTCGCCGCGAGCCTGCTGCCCTGGATCGATCGTCCGATGGATTCGGGCGAGACCCGTGAGGAATGGAAGGCCTTCGCCGAGGGCAACAAGATCCTTGGAAGGTCCGGCGATCCGGTTCCGATCGACTCGATCTGTGTGCGCGTCGGCGCGATGCGATGCCACAGCCAGGCGTTCACGATCAAACTCCGCAAGGACGTTCCGCTCGCGGACATCGAGGCGATCCTTAAGAGCGCCAACGACTGGGTCCACCTCGTCCGCAACGACAAGGAAGCCACCCTGGCCGAACTCACACCGGCAGCGGTCTCGGGCACCCTCGACATCCCGATCGGCCGCGTCCGCAAGACACGACTCGGCGATGATTACATGAGCGCATTCAGCGTCGGCGATCAGCTGCTCTGGGGCGCGGCGGAGCCGCTCCGACGCGTTCTCCGAATTCTTCGCGAGAGCGGTGTCTGATCCGAACCCACGCTTCGCCCGAAAACCCGAACGCCCCGCCGCTCTCATGAGCGACGGGGCGTATTCGGTTGGCCTCGGGACTCGACATTCGGTCGAGACGCGGGATCCTGCTCATCAGGTCGGCTTGGGGCCGCCCATGAATCCGGGCCAGCGCGAGCCACTGATATTATCGACGAAGGGCCAGTAGGCTTCCGGATCCAGCGCACCTTCGAGGGTGATCTCGCGACCGAGGAACTCGGGCCACCATAATCGAGCGCCCTGGTATTCCCGGACGGGAAGCAGCGATGCAATCGGGTCCCACGGGCTTTCGAGCAGACTGAGTTCGCCTTCGACCGCGACTTCCGCCTTGGTGGCGTAGGTGCTCTTCACTCGCACGACGTGGGGCGGGAAGTCATAGGCCTTCTCCGCGCCGCCGACCGCGCGCAGCACCTTGATCCACCACTCGTTCTCCTCGAAGTTCTCGCGCTCCGGTAGCGCCTCTCCGGCTGTGCCCTCGAACTCGATGAATGTATATCCCTGATGGGTACAGCGAGCGGAGACCTTGTCCTGGTATCGATAGAAGTCGATGTCGCAGGGAAATTTCGGCTGGCCGTTCATGTCGCGGCTGATGAATACCGCCGATTCCTGGTCGATGCCGTAGCCCAGGGTGTACATGCCGCTTTGGCCGCGGTAGCCCGCGTCCACCGTCATGAAGACGCCGTACTCGGGCACATCGGGAACAGCCACCTGGTAGATGGAAAGATTCACGTGGGGCGTGTCGCCCGGTTCGATCCCGGGCGGAAGGAGCGCAGCCACCTTGTCCTTGTCCGTCAGATAGTCGATCTTGAGGATCGGCCAGTCTGCGATGTCGCCGGCGTTGATCTGGGGTCCTGTCATTTCGTGGGATCTCCATCTTCTGGATACGGTCCGACGGCGTCGGCAACCTGGTGACGCGCGCCACTCGGACCGAGTGGGCGATCAGTCATTCTCGCAGAGCGTAGACCGACCGGACGAGCAGCGCACGGGCTCGAAACCGTCTGGGCACGGGGCGCATGCTGACTTTCCGAAGCGGTACTTTCCGCTCCGACGTCGAATCCGGCACGCGTCGAGCCCTCGCTCACCCGCGACACGAGTCGATTGCCGGAAGACAGGTCCGAGCGGCCAACCCGAGTTTCATCGAGTCGACCGCCGTCATGGGCTTCGAGTGTGGGCCGACCTGGATCTGCGCTGGACGCGAACGTCAACGCGACACGGTATGGGCGGGGGCTCCGGACAAAATCGAAACGATTCACGGACCGTCCGAGGCGCCTCCCGACAGGGATCGGGTTCGGCTGGGCGAGCTTGATCGAACCTGGACCTAACCCAGGATCTTGCCGAGTACGCTTTCCAACGTCTCTGCGGTGAACGGCTTGGTCAGAAACGCGACGGCGCCCGCCGAGTTCGCCTGTTCGCGCATTTCGTCCGTGCATTCCGACGTGATGAAGGCAAAGGGAATTCCCAGGTCCTTGTCGTTCATTGCTTCTACGAGTTCGAAGCCATTCATCACGGGCATGTTCCAGTCCGTGAGCACGAGGTCCGGCGCGTCGGCTTCGATCTTCTCGAGCGCCTCGGCACCGTTCTCGGCTTCTTCGATATCGTGGCCGCCAAAACCAGCCTGGCGAAGCGTACGCGAGACGATTTTTCGCATGATTCCGCTGTCGTCAACGATCAGGCTTTTCATTTCTGGGATCTCCTCCGTGGCATGGAGCGACGGGCGATTGAAGTGCTGCTCTGATCGGTCCAGTGAGAGGGAGTTGGAGAAGAATCGGTGGGGCGGGAAACCGGCATTCCCGCCCCTCATTGGAGAGTTTCCGGCGGCCGGGAACCCCCCGGTGCCCCCTAAAGAGAACCTCCGAGAGGTGCCGTCGTCCGAGGGTTTCGCCGGACGGTGGAGGGTCGATCGCTTGCGTGTCGTGTCGACCGTGTAGGGAGTGATCCGTGCACGACGACGGTCGTCCTCCATCATCGAACCCGGTCGGGCCCGTCGCAGCGCGTCCGACGATCCGCTGATCATCCGCGCAATTGCGACTCGACGTATGTCTGACAGAGAGCCCGATGTCCGTGGAAGCCGGCTCCGGAACTCCGGTTCAATCCATAGATCGCTTAGCTGATTCCCCTCTTCCGTCGAACCAAGATCCTTGAGGCGCGCGGAAATGCGGGAAGTGATGCGCGAGTCCTCCGATACACAGAAAACGCATATCGGAGGAGACCGATCACGACAATCATTACCGTTGCTTCCGGAAAGGGCGGCGTTGGGAAAGCCGTCACCGTCTCGAACCTGGGCCTTGCGCTCGCAGCCCGAAATCGGCGTGTAGTCATTGCCGACCTCGATGTCGGGGGAGGAAATCTAGCAACACTTTTTGGTGTTTTCGACAACGGCCCACATCTCGGCGCTTTCCTTTCCCGCGAGATCGAGAGTCTGAATGACGTAATGAGGCCGCTCTGGCGAAACCTCTCTCTCATCGCGGGCGCGGGCGCGGGCGCGGGCGAGACCCTCGTCACGGCCAATCCGAACTGGAGCATGAAGCGGCGCCTGCTTCGACATCTTGCGGCGGTCGACGCCGATGTCGTCATTGCGGATGTCGGGGCCGGAACGGGAATCCACGAGCTCGATTTCTTTAACGCAGGAGACATCCGAATCGTCGTGACCGTGCCCCAGCCCACGGCTTCGGTCGACGCCAATCGATTCATCAAACTCGCGACGATTCGTGAATCCGGCACGACCGTGCCGACGCGAAATCTCACTCGCCGTTCGATCGAACGGACCGACTTCGAGACCGCAGCCGAGCTGTGGAGGACGGTCGACGTGGCGGCGCCAGATCGGCGAAGCCCAGCCGGGAAACGCCGAGTCTCGCCATGGGTCATCGTGAATCAATCGAACGGCTCTCGTAGGGCGTACGAACGACTTCAGGCCGTGTCGGAGCGATTTCAGGGACATGAACTCCGACTTCTTGGGGAGATCCCGAGCGACCCGGAGGTCGCCGCTTCAATTGCCAAGTTTCTACCCGTCTTCGAGCAGGCTCCCAATTCACCCGCCGCCGCTGCCTTCCAGGAGATCGCCCGAAAGCTCGACGATGAGCTCACGCGCATGTCGATCGCGAAGCGGGCGACGACCCGGACGTTCTCCGGCGGCACGAAGCCCGCGAGCCCAGAGGCCGTCACGCTTAGGCAGCGAGAACGCAGCGCACCGTCCGAACGCTTCACACCGCGTTCTCGATGTCCATAGCGAGACCTGGATCGTCGTTGCTGACGCGGCGCCCATCGTATCTCATTTTACTTCGCCCCCGATCTCCCACTGCAGGGAAATCCCGAGACGAGTGGACCGGGTTCGACCCCAATAGACCTCGAAATGGCGCAGGGCCGGGCATACCGCTCATGCGATCGAGAGACCCTGCCCCGCTATCGAATTCGAGGTGCTCCTGGCCCCCGAGAAACTCGAGCCCTGATGCTGCGAACGCCACCGCCTAACAGACCTCGAAGAGACTCGCAAATCCCTGGCCGCCGCCGACACACATGGTGACGATTCCGTAGCGACCCCCTGTCCGCTTCAGCTGTCTAATGAGCAGCCCCGTCATCCTCGATCCAGTCATTCCGAAGGGATGGCCGATCGAGATGGAGCCGCCCGTCGGGTTCAGCTTCTCATTGGGGATCCCGAGCTCTCGCTGGCAGTAGAGTGCCTGTGAAGCGAAGGCTTCGTTGAGCTCGACGATGTCGATATCATCGATCGTCAGGCCGTGTCGCTTCAAGAGCTTCGGAACGGCGAAGACAGGGCCGATGCCCATCTCTTCGGGACCACAACCCGCGACCGCCGATCCGCGATAGATGGCCATCGGCTCGATGTTCAGTGACTTGGCTCGATCACTGGACATGAGGAGCGTCGCCGAGGCGCCGTCCGAGAGTTGCGAGGCATTGCCGGCCGTGACGGTACCGCCCTCCTCCGGCTTCTTGAAAACCGGCTTCAGCTTCTGCAGGCCTTCGAGAGTCGTCTGGGGGCGACTGCATTCGTCCTTGTCGACCACGACGTCTTCTTCGTACTCGTCCCCCTCCTTCGGCGTGACCTTCCGGGTCACCTTCATCGGCGCGATCTCCTCCGAGACCCAGCCGTTCTCCACCGCAGCCGCATAACGCTGCTGGCTCTGGAGACCGTAGGCGTCCTGGTCTTCGCGCGAGATGCCGTATCGCTCCGCCACGATCTCAGCGGTGATCCCCATCGGAAAGTAGAGGCCCGGGAAGCGCTCGGCGGCGCTCTTGTTCGCCAGCCGATTCCGGTTCTGGGTACCGTCCTGCATCATCGTGATCGTCTCGACACCGCCCCCGATCGCGACCTCCGCCCCGTCCTGCATGATCTGGTTCGCGGCCATCATGACCGCCTGGGAACCCGACGAGCAGAAGCGGTTCACCGTCGTAGCCGCCGCAGTCTGCGGGATATCCGCCGCCATCGCGGCGATACGGGCCATGTTCATTCCCATGCAGCCTTCCGGATGACCGCAGCCGATGATCACGTCCTCGATCTCGCTCTTGTCGAGATTGGGCTGCTGGCTGACGACTTCGCGCAGCACGTGCGCGGTGTAATCGACGGGCTCGGTAAGGTTGAACGAACCGCGGTGGGCCTTGGCCAGGCCGGTGCGGAGACTGCCTACGATGACTGCTTCACGCGCCATGATTGAGAACTCCTTGGGCATCGCTCTCGGGATGCGTTCCGGGGGAATGGATAGTCGGGAGAATGCGAGTGCAGGACGTTATGACAGCTTGGGTGCCAGAACAACCAGAACGCTGCGTGAGTGGGGTCCGAGGATCGCAGCACATCAGACCGACGGTCACGGCATGCGGTCGTTCTCAATAGAGCGACATCACGTAGGCCATCACATCTCGAAGCGCCCTCGGTTCGAGCGCGAGACCCATCGGTGGCATACCGGTCGTTGGTTCGCTCTGGGATGCGATGTCGCTTCGCGCGATCACGACCGGCTCGACCGCGCCCACATCGACGCCAACTCGGAATTCACTGGATTCCACGAGCAACCCCGAAACACGTGAACCATCTCGACGAGTCACGACCACCGACCCGAATCCCGCCGCGATCTCGCGGCCCGGGGCCAGGACCGACTCGAGGACATGACGCGCGCCCCTCGCAGACACTCCCGCCAGTTCGGGACCCGCTCCACCGCCATGACCACCACCGCCCCCATGACAGCGCAGACAGTCTCCGACCGTCTGAAAGACGACTCGTCCGGCGTCCGGATCACCGCCCGCCAGTGCCCACTTTCGACCGTCTACGAGCTGCCGAGCGTCATTCGACACGGGCACCAGCATCCTCTTGGCCCGCTGCTCGAGCGCTCCACCCTGAGCGAGCGCGGCCTCGATCACTTCGAGCGCGACTGCACCCTCGAGCTCGCCCGACTCCCAATAGACGAGTGCTTGAAGGATCACGCTGCGCGCGCGATCGTCGTCGATCCCCCCGAGCCGAGACCAGCCGTGTTTGCGGTCGACCGACGACGACCCACTCTCGACCGCGGCAAACAAGCTCGAGAGCCCGGCCACCGGGTCGAGGGAAAAGAGCAGGTCTCTGCCCGCGACCCGAACCTGGGGCGACCCTGAATCGAGGGCAAACTCCACGGCCTGGCGTGCTTCGCTTTCCGAATCGCCCAGCGCAGCTTGCGATGCGAGCGCACCCAGCGCCGAGACCTTCTCTGCCCGACTCGCGGCAGGGCTCTGCACGAGTTCGAGTAGTTCCGAGTTGCCCAGTGGCAACTGCCCAATTTCCGTCGCAATTTCGAGCGCTCGCCCGCCCAGGGATGAATTGATCAGATCGCGACCCTGGGTGCGGAAGACCGAGGCGAGCACACTTGCATCCGCGACGGGAAGTCGCCGGTAGAAACCCATCGTGAGATCCCGCGGCGGAGGATCCGAATAGCGACCGAGTGCGTCGAGTGCGATTTCGCGCAGGCTCTCGAGCTGAGACTCGTCGCGAACATAAGTAGCCAGCCTGCCCGCCCCCTCCTCGGATCTCAACCGAACGTTGGCCCCGATCACACGGCGATGCAGTGCCTGTCCCGTCTGCAGATCGTTCGGTCGCACCGGAGGGAGATCCGATGCGAGCGACGCCAGAGCCGGCATCGCGCCGTCGATCGGCCAGTCGTAGATCGCCCGCGCCGCCTCGACCACCAGGAGTGGATCCGGATCCGTGAGGAAATGCGCGATTCGTGCATCACCGGCCTGCCGAAGCACGAGCAGGGCCGCCAGACGGATCGATCGACTGGGATTCCGACGTAGATCCCAGACCGCTTCGAGGTCGCCGATTCGATGGAGCGCCCAGACCGCTGCATGCCGGATGAACACATCCTCGTCCGCATTCTCTTCCAGGAGATCCACCAGACCGGCGATGCTCTCCTCGTCCCCGAGGCTCCCGAGCGATTGCGCGGCGAAGAAGCGAACGCGAAGGCTCGGATCTTCCAGCCAACGCCGCAGATCGGGAGCCAACCAGTCGGCGCCGGCCTCACCCGCGAGCTTCGCGAGCTGTGCTCGAAATTCCGAGGGCGCAGACGGAGCCCACTCGAGGCCGTGCGGCGCGATTGCGCGGACGCCCTTCGGCCCGATCTGACCGAGGGCCCACAGAGCGTGCAGCCGTGGCACGAGATCGGACTGCACATCGATCGCGACCCGGGACAGCGCTTCGATTTCCGCGCGCGCCGCCAATTCGTACTGGGCACGCAACCGAATTCGCTGGTCCGCAAAACCGAGTAGATCGATGAGCTCCCGGACCGTCCGCACCTTCATCCCGCGCTGCGCCAGTCGCTCGAGCTCATCGACGCGCGGATCGGCACGCTGATCCGGCAGCTGCCAGGCCTCGATCTTCTGTCGCAGTCCGACCTGATCAAAGATCGTGGCAAACATGCGCCCGTCCCAGCTGAAATCGAAATCCGTCGCCAGCACGGACCACGCGAACTTGTGTCGGTCGACCATCTCGAATCCCGCGCCGCTCGGCTCGAGCGCAAAGGACCAGATCCCGCTGCGACTGTTGATATAGGCGTAGTCGCAGAGAAAGAAGTGGTTCGCATAGCGATCCGGCAGACCCAGCCCGGGATAATGCACGAAGCCCGCCGGTCCGTTGGCGATATGCGCCACGGGAGGGAGGATCCACGCCGGCTGGGTTTCGTGCTGTAGATCCCAGAGCCTCTCCGCGACCCATGGCCCACGCACGTAATCGCCGGCGAGGGTTTGATAGGCCATTGCCCATCCGGTCTCGCCTCCCTCGACGAGATACACGACGCGTGCGGCATCGCCGCCGTCCCCGTTATTGTCCCCTGTGAAAAGGTTTCCGTAGTCGTCGAAGGCAAGTTCCTGCGGATTCCGTACGCCGGTCGCAAAAATTTCGAGATCACCGCCATCGGGATTCATTCGGAATACGGCCCCACGACCCGGACCGAGTGTCGGTTCGAGCACTCGGCCATCCGGGAGGGTCACGTTGTATCCGCGATCGCCCATCGAGAAGTAGAGCTTTCCGTCCGGCCCCCAGACCAGGCCGTGCAGATCGTGCCCGATGAGTGAGGTCTTGACCCCGAATCCCGTATGAAGCACCTCGACCGACTCGGCGACTCCGTCCCGCCGCCGATCTTCGATCCGATAGACGGACGGAATCGAGGTCACCCAGATGGTTCCCTCGCGCGATTCGACGCCTGCCACGAGCCCCGAAGCCATCTCGTTCCACTCTGCGAGCACCTTGCGCGAATCCGCCACACCATCGCCATCCCGGTCTTCGAGGACGACGAGACGATCACTCTCAGCGATGAAATGATCCGGGTCGTCGAAGCGTCCATCGTCGAGCCATTTCTGGTAGTAGGCTCGGCGATCGTCGACACTTCGCGACGCGAGATCGTCGAGCAGCCAGTATTCGTGTTCGCGGTTGTCCTCGGCCCCCTTGTTCTGGCGACCGGTCTCTGCGACGAGCACGCGGCCGTACTCGTCGATGTCGAGTGCAACCGGGGTCGCGAGCAGCAGCCACTCGTCGAAGATGACGCTCTGCATCCCTTCGAGCAGATCGGCCTCACATCGAGAAATCGAGCAGGTGAGGGTCTGCAGCATGCCCTTCCCGACGAAAGCGAGCAGATCGTCGAAAGGCATTTCCTTGGCCACGGTTAGTTTGACCCCGGTCGCCACGCCAAACCACACCAGGATCGGCGCGATCAACAGGCCGATTCCGATTCGACGAAGGATCTTCATCGTCCGAGAACGGGACATGATCATGCCCCTCTTACGGACGGGTCCGATTCGGAGCGCCTTCTGGATGCCGCAGCCCGAGCCGCCCTCTGCAGGTAGTGTTCGCGTGGGACCGGGGTCTGCTTCCGCTGAGGCAGCCGGCGCCGCCGAACTCCGAGATTCACGAGTTCGACCGTCAGGGCAAAGGCCATCGCGAAGTAGATGTAGCCCTTCTCTACGTGCTTCCCGAGTCCTTCCAGCATCAGGACGACACCGATCAGGATCAGAAAGGAGAGCGCGAGCATCTTCATCGTGAGATGATCTTCGATGAAGCGACTGATCGTCTCTGCGAAGACGAGCATAACGCCGACCGAGATCACGACCGCCGCAATCATGACGGCGATCTCGTTTGCCATTCCGACCGCGGTGATCACGGAATCCAGGGAGAAGACGATGTCGAGCAGCATGATCTGAAGGATCACGCTTCCCATCGAAGCGGCCGCAACGGTTCCGCTGGTGACCGCTTCGCCTTCGAGCGTGCCGTGGATCTCCCAGGTCGCCTTTCCCACGAGGAAGAGCCCCCCGCCAAGCATGATCAGGTCTCGTCCGGAGAAGGGCTGCTCGAACACTTCGAAGAGAACGGCGGTCAATCCCATGACCCATCCGATCACGAGCAGGAGCCCGATGCGCATGAACATCGCCGCCATCAGGCCGATGCGTCGAGCGCTCGGCTGGCGGGCCAGCGGGAGCTTCTGGGTCAGGATTGTGATGAAGACGATGTTGTCGATCCCGAGGACGATTTCGAGCCCAGCGAGGGTCGCGAGCGCAATCGCGTTCTCAGCTGTAAGAAGTGCCTCCAAAACCCCTCTCCTCATGTCGCGGACGACTCCCGTGGAGTCGATTCAACGTGTGCAGCCTCGGCGCACGATCCGAGTGACGCCGGGTGACTGCGCTGAAACCTGCGTGTGTGCTGCGCTGGGAATACCACACCTCCGAGGAGGCAGGGAATGCGCATCACACCGGAAAAGTTGCACAAAAAGCTCCGCTGGCCGTCCCCCCCGATGCATCTCGGTGACCTACCCAAGGATCGGGTTGCCCGTCTCGTTGCGCCCGACCGGCTACGAAACAGAGCCAACCCCGTGAATCCACACCTATAATGGCGAAACCTCGCTGGGCGGCGAATGAGCGGGGTCGGGGGCCGACATGAGTGCACGAGCAGTTCGGAGTCCAATCAAAGACACGTCGGCCCTCGTGGCCATGCGAATGCACCCGAGAGTCTCCCCTCTCGCTCTCGCGACACTTCTTTGCGCGATCTGCCTGCTCGCCACGCTCACCCTCACTTCGCCCGCGCTCGCCGCGGAACCCCTCGACGTCGTTTTCGTGCTCGACAACTCGGGCAGCATGAAGATCAACGACCCTGCCTTCCTCACGCGACGAGCCGTATCCCGCTTCGCAACGGCGCTTGCCGAAGACGACGAACTCGAAGGACGGATCGCAATCGTGCTCTTCGACGAGCAGGCCCGGCTCGTCCAGGGCCTCATCCCCTCGGACGAGGTCGTTTCGAAGGACACACTCTCGAGCGCCCTCGCCGCCCTCGACTTTTCCGGCCAACGAACCCACAGCCCGGCGGGCATCGAGCGCGCGCTCTACGAGCTCCGGGAAAATGGTCGCGAGGACGCTCGTCAAGCGATCGTCTTCCTCAGTGACGGAAAGATCGACACCGGTGATCCCCGCAGCGATCTCGAGGCCGCACGCTGGCTTCGCGAAGAGCTCGCCAGCGAGATCGCGGCCGAGCGTATCCAGATCTTCGGCATCGCGTTCACCGACGGGGCCGACTATCAGCTCATGCAGGCCCTCGCGCGCCGCACGAACGCCCGCTACTACCGAGCCTACGAAGCCTCTGAGCTCGGGGCGGTCGTAGAAGATGTCCTCGCCACCATCGAGGCGGATCCGGCAGCGGACCTCGCCTACCTCGACTCCCCTCTCGACGGAACGACGACACCCGATGTCTCTGCCGCTCCCCTCGATCCGGCGAACGCCCCGGCTCCCGAGACGGGACCGGCACGACTCGGATGGTTGCCGATCGCACTGCTGCTCGTGGGCTCCGCCCTCTACCTGCGACGGCGCGACCGTGACCTCGCCTCCCTCTCGCCGCAAGGTTCCGCGGGGTCACCGACCCTACCCGCTCACCTGCTGGACTCTGGCGGCCAGCTCGGCGAGGCCGGAGCCTTCCTCGCCTTGAAGGTGGGGAGGACGACGATCGGACGCGATCCCAGGAACGACATCGTCCTCCCGGAGGACACGATTTCGAGCGAGCACGCCGTCATCGAAACCCGCAATGGACGCTACTGGCTGCAGAACCTCCGCAGCACGAACGGAACCAAACTGGCAGAGCGACGGCTTTCCGCGGACGAATGCGTCCCCCTCAAGGGCGGCGACCACGTTCGCTTCGCCGACATCGACCTCATGTTCGTCGTCGAGGGCTACGTTCCGGGTGGCGCAACCGTGTATCTGAGTTCCTCGACGACTCCCCCGGCGGATTGGTCCGAGCTCGCCGACTCGACGGACGCTAGCGGCCCAGTCATTCGGGAGAATCCGCGGGAGGAGGACAGTCGGACGAGCGATGATCGGCTGGACGTCGCCGCCAGCGATGCGCCTTCGGGTGAGATCGAATTCGCAGAACGGCTTGAACGGCTCGACCCGGCTTCGGTCCTCGACCTCGACGAAGAACTGGCGGGCCATGGCAGCGTGAATATCGAGGATTCCACAGCGACCGATCCGACCACGGACGACACTCAAGCGCGCGACGCGATCGCCCGCGCAGGAGCGATCCTCGAGTCGCTTCCCGACGAGCCGATCGCCGAAAACGAGCCTGACGACGCTCAACTCCCGGCTCGCCCGCGAGAACCGGAATCCAAGGCCGGTCCCGAGTCCGACACGGAACCCGAGTTCGATCTACGAGATGGCCCGACGGCCGAGATACGCATCGATCGCGACGCGGCCGAGTCCGAGCCCCTGGAACCGCTGGCGGCGGTGTCGCCACTGGCCGCCGCGGCCGATTCGCTCCGTGAGTGTCTCGACTGCCACCTCGCGCGGGTGTCCGAGATCTCGCCCGCCTTCGCTTCCTTCGTCGAACGCGCATTCGGCGAAGAACTCCGCGGCGCGTTGCCCGTCGCTGCGCACGACCTGCTGTCGGATGCTCAGCGATCCGGTCGGATCGAACAACGCGAATACACCTCCGATCGAATTCGCTACCTGATCTGTGGGGTGCCGGGAACGATGGAATCGGCGCAGCAGCTCTTCGTCGAATCATTTGGCGGGTTCACTCGGATGCTCGCGGAACAGCTCCAGGCGGAATCTTTCCTCAGCGATCGATGTGAGATTCTTGCGCTATTGACCTTCGGTTGTGGCGAGGCTCCGTGGGTGAGTCTGACGATCGTGCCCGACGAGGGTCAGGATCCCCGAATCGATCTTCTTTCCTACGAGTTCCTGACGGACGACGAACGTCGAGAGATCGAGCCGAGCATCGATCCGGCAATCTCCCAGTCCGGCCTCGCCTGATTCGACTTCGGCCATCCGAGCGCGGCGACGCCGGGACCGCCTTTGGCTTCGCATCGACCCGCTCGTCGAAACCTGCGGCCCGAGGCGGAAATCATCCGGGGTCGAAAGCTTTTTCCTACGATCCGTAACCGGCTCTCCTACGTCGCCGTAGCCAGATCATGAATCGCCGTGTGCCCAAACCGCCAGCAGCGTGAGACGGACACGAGGAGCGTGCATCCGCTCGGACTTCCGGCGGCGGCGGATTGCCCGCAGCGCGCCCGTGGGTGACTGAAGGAAAGCGAGATCATGCCGAGATCCGACTACCTCGATGCTCTCGCCAATCAACTCACACCCCTTCGACCCGCCCTTCCCTGGCCGCATGCGGTCGGAATCTGGGCCCTCGCTTCGAGTCTTTTCGTGGGCACGGCCATTCTCCTTGGCGGACCGCTTCGCGCCGGATTCGAGTCGGAGTTGGCATCTCCGCGTCTCCTGATCGAGCTTGGCCTCGGCATGGCGACGGTCCTTGCGGTGGTCGCCGCGGGGCTCGAGGTCGGAGTCCCCGGCGCGGCCTCTCCGATGCGTCTGCTCATGCCGGCCGCGGTCCTCGCCGCGGGCTGGCTCGGAGTCACGCTCTTCGGGGATTCCCTACCGGGCCCGGGATACACGATGCTCGGGAAGCGGGCTCATTGTTTTGCCGAGGGTCTTGCGATCGCATTGCCCCCGACCGGAGTCGCGTTCGTCCTGTTGCGGCAGCGACTGATGTGGCCCACTGGGTAGCGGGATCCCTGGTCGGAGCGGCGGCGGCCGCGCTGCCGGCAATGGGCATGCAGCTCGCTTGTCTGTACGAACCGGAACACGCGCTCCGCTTCCACATGTCTCCGAACCGGCTCACCGCCCTCGCAGGGGCGTGCGCGAGCCGCTTCATCCTGCCCCGGGACTCTTCTCGGGTACCCTCCGCCACGCGGGCACGCGTCTCGTCTCCTTCCCGCGCCTGTTGCACACTCGCAGCGAAGGAGGCCCGACATGCCCACGAATGATCCCCACCAGATTCGAAGCGAGAACGAACTGCGAGAGCTCATCGGCGAGCCGATCCCGGTCATCGAGGCGAAGGTCTTCGAAGCGCTCGACTCTTTCAGTCGGGACTATCTCGATCACTGCCCCTTCCTCGTCCTGTCGACCTCGGACGAGAATGGGGATGTCGACGCGTCGCCCAAGGGTGACGCCCCTGGTTTCGTGCATGTCGAGGACGATCACACCCTCGTGATCCCCGATCGCCCGGGCAACAAGCTCGCTTTCGGACATCGCAATATTCTGCAAAATCCCCACGTCGGCCTGCTCTTCATGATCCCGGGAACGCCCGAGACCCTGCGCATCAATGGCCGGGCAGAACTCACCTGCAATCCCGAACTCCTCGCGCGTCTCGCGGCCCGCGGACGACCTGCCGTCCTCGCCATTCGCGTGCACATCGATCAATGCTTTTTCCACTGCGCAAAGGCGTTCATCCGGTCGAACCTGTGGAAACCCGATCTCTGGGCCGAGACCCACCGCGTCTCCTTCGGCGAGATCTTTGCAGCGAAGACCGGCGGCGACGCGGAGATGGCCCGAGGATACGACGACGCCATCGAAACGAACTATCGCGAAGAGCTCTGAGAGGCGCGTCGACGGGCATCCACCCTGACCTGCGCGGGCACCGGTGCGCGAACGAGCGTCGATCAGCCGGGATGTCCGGGCATCCCCCGGATGAGCGCTCCGGCCGTCCACGCGCCATCCACGACGAGTTCCGCTCCACTGACGTAGCTGCTCTCGTCCGCCGCGAGAAAGAGCGCCGCCTGAGCGAGTTCGAGAGGCGTCCCGGCTCGCTGGATCGGTCTGTCCGCCACCATCGCCTTACTGTCCACCGTGGCTCCCGGTGGCGGTGCCGCCATCGGCGTCGCGACGGACCCCGGCAACAGCGTGTTCACACGAATCCCTCGCCGCGCGAGTTCCACGGATCCGATCTTGGTGAGGCCGCGGATCGCCCACTTCGAAGATCCGTAGGACACGAGTCCATTGCTGCCACGCAAACCTTCGACCGAAGCCACATTCACGATCGACCCGCCACCGGCCTCGGAGAGAGCCGCGATCGACGAGCGCATTCCGAGGAAGGTTCCGATCTGATTCACATTGATCACGCGCATATACTCTTCGAGGCTGGTCTCCTCGAAAGCGGAAAAAGCGACGATCCCCGCATTGTTGATGAGAGTCGTGAGGGAGCCGAATCGATCCACCGTGGCGCCGACGACACGCGCCCAGTCCTCTTCGGCGCTCACGTCGAGGCGTTCGAAGATCGCGGTCGATCCGATCGACGCGGCCACGGCCTGGCCCTGTTCCTCGAGCACGTCCGCTACGACGACGCGTGCCCCCTCCGCAGCGAAGAGTCGTGCTTCCGCCTCGCCCTGCCCGCGCGATCCTCCCGTGATGATCGCCACTTTCCCGTCGAGCCGTCCCGCCAATACACTCTCCTTCTCCTGTGGGCGCCCAAGAATAGGAGCGTGGGTCCTTCTTCGCAGCGGGCCTCCGGAAAGGGTTGCCGAGAAGTCGCAGCTAGTTCATCGTCGGCGGATCAATCCCGGAGGCTTCGATGGCAGAGCACTCATCCCTACGCATCGCCGTGATCGGGGCCGGTCCGTCCGGCCTCTCGGCGGGACGCGAGTTGCTCGCGCAGGGATTCGACCGATTCACGATCTTCGAGAAAGCCGGCGCGGTCGGCGGAACCTGGCACCAGCACTCCTATCCCGGGCTGGCCTGCGACGTCAAGGCAGCGGCCTACACCTTCGCAGGCGCCTCGAATCCCAACTGGTCCCACACCTTCGTCGAGCAAGCAGATATCGCGAGCTACCTGCAGAGGAGCGCAAGCGAGTTCGAACTCGATCCCCACCTCCGATGCGACACCGAAATCGTCTCGGCGCGATATCAGGCCGACGGAACCTGGCATCTCGAAACCGCCGCTGGGCAGCTCAACGAATTCGACGTCGTCATCAATGCCATGGGCAATCAACACACCCCGCTCTTTCCCGAGGTGCCCGGCCTCGACCAGTTCAAGGGTTCGTCCTGGCATTCCACCGAGTGGAATCACGATGTTCCCCTCGAAGGAAAGCGAGTCGCATTGGTCGGCTCGGCAGCCGCAGCCGTCCAGGTCGTCCCCGAGATCGCCAAGGTCGCCGGCCAGCTCTACGTCTTCCAGCGCACCCCGAACTGGATCCTTCCCCGCGGTCGAAAGCCCTATTCCGCCCTCAGTCGTGCCCTCCTGCGTATTCCGCCGTTACGAAAGCTACATCGCTCACTGCACCACAAGATCATGAACCTGTCGGATGGAGCGTTCCGGATCGGCCACAAGACCCAGGAGCGGGTCGAAGCCATGGGCCACAAGCATATCGAGGAGACCATCTCGGATCCGGTGCTACGCGAACTCGTCACTCCGAAATCGCGATTCGGATGCAAGCGGCCCCTCATGTCCGATTGGTTCTACCCGGCACTTCAGCAGGACAATGTCACGCTCGTACCCGCCGCCGTCGAGTCCATCCAATCGGAGGGCATCCTCACCGTAGACGGTCAGTCGATCGACGCCGATGTGATCATCTACTGCACCGGCTACAAGGTCATGGATTTCGAACGGATCGAGGTCACCGGGGTGGATGGCGAGTCTCTTGGCAAGCGGATGCGGGATGCCCCCGAGGCCTTCGTCGGAACCGCCGTTCCAGGCTTCCCGAACTACTTCTTTGCACTCGGCCCGAATGCGTTGATCACATCGACCTCGTTCTTCGATGCAGCAGAAATCAGCCTGCGGCTGATCGTGCGACTCCTGGCGGAGAAGCAAGCCGCGGGCGCCCGGGCAATCGACGTAAAACCCTCGTCTCACCGCCGCTACAACGATTGGATCGTCGAGGCGCGCGACGCCTACGCATGGGGGGTCGACTCGTGCACCAGCTATTACCGGACGCCTACTGGGCAGACACCCTTCCTCTTTCCCGGCGACTATGAGACCTTCGTGCGCCAACGGGACGAGACGGGGCTGCACGACTTCGACGTGGTCTGACCCGCCGTCGTCCCCGCTCATCTTCACTCATCCCCATTCGCCGCCTCCGGAGCCCGCCATTCGATGTCACTTTCCATCGACCTCTATGGGTCATTCAGGAACCCGTACTCCTATCTCGTAACGGGTCGAATCGTTCGCCTGGTGGAGGACTACCCCGTCGATTGTCGGGTCCGCCCGGTCTATCCGATCGCGATTCGCAGGCCAGAATTCTTCAGCAAGGTGAATCCGATGTGGCCGCCCTACCTGTTGCGCAACACGATGCGGATCCCGATCGCTTCGACACGGTCATCGAAGCCAACCAGGACGCCCACGGAGCGGCCGGACATTGGGGCGTCCCGACCATGCTTTTCGAGGAAGAGCCCCTCTTCGGTCAGGATCGCTTCAGCCATCTCGTGTGGCGTCTCGAACAGAAGGGACTCGAGAATCGGGCCTAACACCTGCCTGATGGCCGAGGGTCGAGACGTCGCGGGACGGGATTACAACCTAGAAAAGACGAGATCGAGGACGAGTCCGATCAAGAAGAAACCGCTGTATCGCCGGGTGAACCAGAATGCGACGCCCACGAACCAGAGCGGCCAGACTCCCTTTGGCAGATCCGCCGGCGGGCCATCGGGACGAGGGCGGGAAAAGACCTGGAAGACCCGCTTGAGTGAAAAGATCGACGCGAACGCCACGAACATGACCGGGTGGAAGAAGCCGGTGTAGATCAAATACGCGATCACGGGATACTGAGCGAGGATCAATCCGACCGTCACCTTGCGCGAGAGTGATTCGCCAAGAATCACTGGCAGCGTTCGGATTCCCTTGTCGTGGTCGAAGGAGAGCTTGTCCGTGTGCTTTCCGAAGAGCACCGCCGTCGGCCCCAGCGCGTAGGCGAGACTCGCAACAGCGACCTCATTGCTCCACTCCCCGGTCAATACGAAATAGCTTCCCCCCACCATCAAGGGACCCCACACGACCAGGACCGCCGGCTCGCCCAGCCCGATGTATTTGAGTGGGAACGTGTAGAAGAGGACGAAGAAGGCACCGGAGGCCAGCAGCATGAGTGTGATGTCACCGCGATCGGACACGAAGACCAGATAGAAACCGATCGCGAGGGCGGCGGTGCCGGTGACAGCGGCGTAGGCGATCAACTGACCGACGGAGAGGAATCCATCTTCAACGGTCTGCGGGCCATACTGGGTGCGAAAATAATTGCCCCGATCGACGCCCTTCCAGTGGTCGGTCAAGTCGTTGATCAGGTTGTTCGTTGCGTGCGCGAGACACAGTCCACCGGCCACGAGCGCGAAGAGCAAGCCGTCGAATGCGGAGGCCTTGTAGGCCAGCGCGCCCGCAAAGGCCGCGGACGTGAAGGTCATGATGATCACCGCGGATCGCGTCGCGATCAGCCACCGAGAAACGAGGTCGAGTTCGTCCCAATCGGCCTTGGTGATCCGCGGCATCGCCGTGAGCGCTCGCCCCCACATGGCCACATTCGGCATCGGCTTCTCCGGTTCCAGGTTCTCGTGGTCAACGTGCTTCGAAAAGTCTCGATCGATCTCCCGCAGTCTAGGGAGTCCCGGCCGCGAACGCGCACCGTCGGCTGTCGCTAAACTGGCGTCGCCGGGGAAGGTCGGGATTCGATCCGACACCGCCCTGGGCGAGGAGACTGCTTCCGATGGCACAGCCCAGATACGATGCGCAGGCGACGCTCCGGGAGGCACGACTCGAGTATTTCGAGCGGAATTCGCTCGGGGACGGCGCCTATGACGATCGCTCCGTGGTGTTCCGCGTGCTCGGTCTGACCGTTCGATTCCCCAATACCCCGGAGCGGGTGCGATCCGTCCGGCTACACGATGTCCATCACGTGCTGACGGAATACGGCACGAGTTGGACAGGGGAAGCCGAAATCGCGGCCTGGGAACTCGCCTCCGGCTGCGCGAATCACCCGGCGGCGTGGATCCTGAACTCTTTTGCCGCCCTGATTGGGATATTCATCGCACCCTCCCGCCTGCGGGACGCAATACGGCGGGGGCGCGCCTCACGCAATCTCTATACGGGGGAATGGGATGATGCGTTGCTCGATCGCCAGGTCGGAGAGCTTCGTGTCGAATTGAACATCGACTAGCGGGGAGCAGAATCCGGCAAAGATGGGTCCATGCTCACCGCCGTGAAGATGAGTCCATTCGCGGAGACGATCCGGCCCGCGAGCGACTCAGGGTTCCCGGTCTCGACTCAGTTCATAAGTTGACAACGTAAATTTTACGTTGTACACACAATTCATGCCCCGGGCTGCCCTTTCCCAGGATCAGGTCGACGATTTCCGCGAGTCCCTCTGCGAGTGCGCCACCCGCCTGTTTGCGGAACACGGCTACGGCGGGGTGACGATGCGCGCCCTGGCGCGGGAACTCTCCTGCAGCCCCATGACGCCCTACCGCTATTTCGAGAACAAAGCTGAGATCTTCGACGCCGTCCGCTGCGCGGCGGCGCTGCGATTCGCCGATGCGATCGAAGGCGCTGTCCGCACGCATGCGGACCATCGGCAGCGGCTACGCGCGATGTGCCTCGCCTACGTTCGATTCGCGATCGGCGAGCCCCACGCCTATCGGATCCTGTTCGAACTCGACCAGGATCGGGCTCCCGAATCCGGGCGACGCGAAAACCTGCGCGGCTGGCTGGTGATGAACGCCGCGGTCGCCGAGGCGATCGAGGCGGGGGCTCTGTCCGGTGAACCGGGCGTCGTTGCACACCTGCTCTGGTC
>JAPYTP010000085.1 GCA_029941885.1 Myxococcota bacterium | reverse complement strand
GTCAAGGACCGATCCCAACCCTCCCGGCGCGAACCCAGAGCACCTCGTACATCCCGAAAAGAAGTTGCGTACTTGTGCCTATACCCCTGCTGCCGGCAAACCCTCAAAATTCGAGAGCTTCCCAGACTCACGTGAGTGGAGTGCACCCATCCCCGAAAATCCTACCTCCGCGGCGTCGAAGGATCCGCGAGCGGTACAAGAGGAGACAATGGCATGAGTGAACAATCGGATGTGCGCTACGCGGCTCGCATGGAGGCCGTCGAGGGCTGGTATCGCACCACTCTCGACCGTCTGTCTTCCAATCTCCATCATACGGTCGCGGCGGTCGGTCTCAGTACGCCGGTCGAGGAGTTCATCGACGGCAAAAGCCATCTGATCGTGCGAATCGACATGCCAGGCATGGATCCGGAGGATATCGAGGCCAGAGTCCGGCTCGGAGAGCTGATCATCGAGGGCAGGCGCCGTCATCACGACAACGGGCCGCGCGAAAATCTTATTCGCAGCGAGATCATGTACGGTCGATTTCGCAGAACTCTGGCGCTGCCGAACTGGGTCCAAAGCAGCGCCGTGCAGGTCAGCTACCAAGATGGCGTTCTCGAACTCCAACTCGAGACAGACGAAGAGACCTGCCCGTACACGAGCGTGTTCAAGCCCAAGCGAGTCACCCGGGCGGGTCGGCAGAAGGCCGGATCCTCGAAATCCGATAGTTCGAACAACGTCGCTCAATCGGTCTGAGCCCAGGTCGATCCCGGCACGCGTGCGCTCTGAAAAAAACGGGGCGATCACATTCTCCCTCGCGAAGAAGTCGCGTAGAATGTGCGGCGACCATCCAGCGACAGGGACGCACGGTCGTTCGCGACCTGGCGGCTGGATGGGGAGTCTTTGTGATGGCCGATCGAGAGCTTCCTCAGGAGATCGAAGTCCACGTTCATCGTCGACCCGAGATCGAGCCCCGGTCCCTCGGCGAACCGAAAAGGCTCGCGAGCAAGCGCGAAACGCGTAAGCCCGAAAACAATCAGCTCGAACTCTTCGACGCTCGCAAGCGGAGCGACAAGATCGTCGAAGCCCTGCCCCTGCTGCTTTGGATCTATGATCTCGACCGTCAGTCGTTGATCTATATCAACGCTCGGGCGTGTGCGTTTCTGGGCCATTCCCCTGCGTCGGCGAGTTCTCCGCCGTCGGTCGGTCAGCTACTCGAGACCGAGGACGCAAAAACCCTAGCGGGGGCAATCCTACGGCTGGTCGCGGGTCACAGCGGCGACATCGTCGAGACCCACTTCCGCGTATGCCTGCTCGACGGCACGCAGCGTTGGGTGTCGACGCGCATCTCAGCCTTCGACGACGACGACGACGGGAGGATCACGCAAGTGATCGGTGGGTCGATCGACATCACCGAAAGTCGACAAGCCGAAGAGAGAATCGGTCGACTCACTCAAGAGGCCAGCATCGCGAGAGCTCGTGAGCGTCGCGAGATCGCGTCGCTGCTGCACGACAGCATCGGTCAACTCCTGCCCGTTGCAAATGCCCGACTCGCCTTGATACGCGACCTCGTGGACAAAGCGACCCGCGAACAGATCGTCGACGTCCAGTCGCTCATCTCTGAAGCCCATGCGACGGCGAGTTCTCTGACCTCGCGCCTGAGTCCTCCGACGATCCATGAGATCGGGCTCGCTGCCGCTCTCAAGGCGCTCGCGAGGGAAATCCTCCGTCAACACGACTTGAAGGTCGATGTGGCGCTCGAAGCGGTCGAGATTCCGCTCTCGGAAGCGATGGAGTACACGCTTTACCGCGTGATTCGAGAGCTGCTCGTCAACGTCGCGAAACATTCTCGAGCCTCGGAAGCCGCGGTTCGGATCCGTTGTCACAATGCCCAGCTTCAGGTCGTCGTGGAAGACAGCGGCGTCGGATTCGAACCTGCGGAGAGCGATTCGAAGGGCCTGGGACTCAGGAGCGCACAGGACCGGCTCGATTATCTGGGCGCACGGATGGACATCCATTCTCGACCGGGCGCCGGGACACGCGTCGTCATCAGTGCCCCTCTCCTGGGCGAAAGCTCGGCCCATCAGGGAGACCGCAAATGACGGTTCGTCTCCTCCTGGCGGACGACCATCGCATGATGCGCGAGGGACTGCGTTCGCTGCTCGAAGCCCATGAAGAGTTTCAGGTCGTGGGCGAAGCCTGCAACGGTCGCGACGCGGTCGCGCTCGCGCGTACCCTCCGACCGGACGTGGTCGTCATGGATATCGGCATGAAGGAGCTGAACGGTGTCGAGGCCACGCGCCAGCTCAGATCCGAACCTCCGCGGGTCAACGTCGTGATCCTCTCCACGTACTCCCACGAAAATTACGTTCTGAGCGCGCTCGAAGCGGGTGCATCGGCCTACGTGCTCAAGATGAGCGCCCACGACGAACTCGTCGATGCGGTGCACGCGGCCGTGCGCGGTCGGCGTTTTCTCAGTCCCGAAATCACCAGCATCGTGGTCGACGCCTGGATTCAAGGGGCGATGTTCGCTCAAGGGTCGGCCCACATCCGCCTGACCGGGCGCGAGCGCGAGGTCCTCCAGCTCGTCGCCGAGGGGCGGACCTCTGGCGAGGGCGCACAGCGCCTCAATATCTCCACCCGGACCGTCGAGCAGCACCGTCGGCGAATCATGGGGAAGTTGAATCTACACGGCGTCGCCGAACTCACGGCCTACGCGATTCGGGAAGGGATCGTCTGTATCGACGAATGATGAAGCGATCGACCGTACGATGGGTGTTGGAGACACGACCGATTCACCGTACGTAGTTCTCGTTACGAAATTGCATGCTCTTCCGGATCGCATGGACGAATGCATCGATCCTACTCTGATCCCCGTGCTCACCAGGTGATTCCCGTGCTTCTCCCCCCCCCTCCGAAGCTTGCGATTCTCGATCTGTCTCTTGCGGGTCTCGACGTCGTATTGTCGTCGACTTCCGATGCGAGCCGATTCCGAAGTGCGGCGATCATCGGGTCTGCCGACCGATGAGGCGGCTATCCGGGCTCGACGCATCGTTTCTCTACCTCGAGACGCCCTCGACGCCCATGCACACGATGGGCGTTCTCCTGCTCGAAGAACGCGAGCCCCCTCTGTCGCTGGAATCGATCGAGTCGCTTCTGCTCGAGCGCCTGCACCATCTGCCCTCCCTTGGGCAGCGCGTCATCGACGTCCCCCTCGGTCTCGATCACCCGGTCCTCGTCGACGACCCGCATTTCGATATTCGAAACCACGTCGTCCGCGTTCACTGGGACGAACCCGGGACACTGGAAGACCTGGATTGGGCCGTCGGGTTGTTGGCGGGCCGTCCACTCGATCGGACGAGACCGCTGTGGCAGCTGTGGTGGTTCGATCATCTCGAAGGGGGAGCCGACGCGCTCGTCTTCAAGCTCCATCATTCGATCATCGATGGGGTGTCCTCGGCTGTCTTCATGGCGCAGCTGCTCGATACGGAACCCGCGCCGCCCGCAGCCGAAGCCCGATTGCGAGAAAATCCGGTCGACGAGTTGCCAAACGCATCGACCCTGACGGTGCAGGCCTTGATCCATCAGGGGGAGAAGGCGGGCAACGCGGTACGCAGCGCGATTGGGATGGCTCGTGAGATCCGCAACCAATGGTCCCTCGAATCGACCGAGGCCAGTACCGATGGGACCTTCGAAACTCAAACCCGGCTTCCACATCCACGCGAGCCCTTCAACGGAAGCTTGTCGACACACCGGACCATCTCGCGCGCGAGCGCGTCGCTGGAGGATTTTCGGTACGTCAAGAAGGCCTTCGATACGACGATCAACGACGTCTTGTTGGCCGCCTGTACGGTCGCCCTGCGCGGCTATCTCGGCGTGAAGGCTGGAACGTGGCTGCGCCCGCTCACCGCCGCGGTTCCTGTGTCGACACGTCAAGTGGAGCACGAGCCGGGGGGCAACCACGTCTCCAGTCTATTCGTCCGGCTCCCCGTGTACCTCACGCGGCCGGAAGACATCATCCGAACGGTTCGGCAAAACACGCTCGCCGCCAAACAAGCGCATAGTGATATCCGAACTCGTTTCCTCGAGACCGTGCTCGAAGTCGCACCGCCCCCGGCGGTCACGTGGCTCGCGCGTCAGCACGAGCGTCTCCGACTCTCAGATTGGTATCCGCCTCCGTGCAATCTGATCGTCTCAAATCTAGCCGGCCCGCCGATTCCACTCTATTTCGCGGGAGCACAGGTGCGCGCGGCCTACCCGTTCGGTCCTCTCGTCAGTGGGTCCGGTCTCAACCTGACCGTGATGAGCTATCGAGGCCGAATGAACCTGGGGCTGATCGCCTGCCCGAGACTCATGCCCGCCGCTGACCGGTTTGTCGCGGATGTCGCTTCCGCGGTGACGACGCTATGTGATGCCGCCGACCGGGCAGGCAATCGCTAGACCGGGCACGCTGTTCGCACTCTTCCGTGACTGATGATCTCCGTCGAGGATACGCGCGCCCGGATTCCCGCCCGCGCGAGATCTGGGAGCTCCGCCTCGTGTGTATTCCTGCGGGCCAAAGCCCGTCGGCTTCGTCTATGCTATTTCGATCACGTGGACGTGAAGCGGAGACTGCGACCCGACTCGAACCGGATGCGATCGCACGACAACATCCTGCACCTTGCCGTGCACTATGACGCTCGCGATCGACATGAGCCAAAGGAGCCAATCAGCATGCCCCCCTCTCCCTTCGATTCCGTGAAGCTCGGGTCCCTCGAGATACCGGGTCGCGTCTTCAAGACTGCGACCTCGGAAACGAGTGCGGACGCGGACGGCTTCGTCACGGATCGACTGATCCTCTTCTACGAGCGTATGGCACGCGGTGGGACCCCTATGATGGTCACGGGAAATCTCTACGCGGGGCCGCTCGGAAAATCCACCAAGAACATGACCGGGATCGATGCGGATGAGAAGATTCCCGGCCTGCGAAGACTGACCGATCGAGTACACGATCTGGGTTCGCTGATCTGTTGCCAGGTCAGCCACTGCGGTCGGCAGGTCGTTTCGAGCGTCATGGGATTCGAGCCGGTTTCGGCCTCCGCCGTGCGGGAGCCAACGATGGGAACCATGCCCCGCGAGATCACCCGGGCTGAAATCGCGGTCGTCGTCGAAGAATTCGCTGCGGCCGCAGCGCGGGCGGTCGAGGCTGGATTCGATGGTATCCAGATTCATGGCGGGCATGGCTATCTGATCAGTCAGTTCCTGACACCCCACACGAATCGGCGAACAGACGAGTATGGCGGCAGCTTCGAGAACCGGACTCGCCTGCTCACTGAGATCCTGAGGGCGATTCGCGAAGCCATCGGCCCGACGTTCCCGATCCTGCTCAAGATGAACGGTGCCGATGAGCTCGCCGGTCGCAAGGGCCTCGGGACCGAGGAACTCGTGCGTGTCGGACGCCTGTCCCAGGACGAGGGTGTCGACGCGATCGAGGTGTCGGTGGGACACTACGAGTCCGGGTTCCGAATGTGTGCGGGAAGTTTCGAGGGTTTCTACAGCGACTTCCTGAAATACGGATCCGGAAAGGACATGACCCGCCCACGTCGGGCGACGCTCGGCCTGCTCCACCCCCTCCTCGACCGGATGTCGGGTTGGATGTGGCCGCCCCGGGAGGGTTTCAATCTCGACTACGCTCGCCAGTTCAAGGCGGCGCTCGATATCCCCGTGATCAGCGTCGGCGGTTTCCAGACGAAAGAGGCGATCCAGGCGGCGCTCGACAGCGGCTACGTCGATGCCGTTTCCTGTGGTCGCCAATTCATCGCGGATCCCTTCTTCTATCGACACCTCCGACAAGAAGACTCCGGACCCACCTGTGATTTCTGCAACCGCTGCCTTGCGCGAACCGGCTACGAACCGGTCGACTGCTTCAATCCGCAGGTCCGCGCCGCGAAGGAAGAGATGCTGCACGCCGAGGCGTAGACACGTTGGACCTCGAAGTCCACGGGACTTCGAACTCGAGCCTGTCCGAAAATGGTCTCATCCAACCGGGCGGGTGAACTCGTCGCAAATCTCGCCGGGCAACGCGTCCGTCGCTCTCCCGAAAGTGGCTCGTTCGGCTAACCCGCTTGCCTGTTCTTGGCGGCGAGTTCGAAGATCTCTGAATTTCCCCGGCTCCATCGAAGCTCCAACGTGAGGGCGTCGATTCGCCAGCTCGGCGCCCCGCGCCCGAATTTCGCGTCGTAGAGGCCACCCATGGTCCAGGACTCCTGCGCACCCGCAACGCCGACGAAATGTTCAGCGCAGATATAGGCCCGACAGCGGGCTCGGTCGTCGGTCACGACGCAGATCGGGTTCGAGATGAAATGCTGGGTGACCTCGAATCCCTCGAAAGATTGGCGCGCTCGCTCGGTCCACGCGTCGCCACTCTCCGACAAGACATCACCCCCGATCAACGAGCGATAGTCGATCTCGACACGATTGGCGAAGCACGATCGATAGGCGACCCAGTCGCGCGAATCGATCGCACAGGCGAACCGGGTGAGAACGTCGCTCACGGATATCCGATCGAGTAGGTCCTCGTGTTCCCGTGCCGTATGCGACCGGTCATCCATCACCATCCTCTACCCCGCGCCCTTGGCCATCTCGCGAAAGAGCGGAGCGAGATCGGGACCTCGACCGATCGTCATCCCTCCGTCGACGGCGATGGCTTGCCCGGTCACCCAGGCCGTCTCGTCCGACAGCAGAAAGGCAGCCACGGTCGCGACGTCCGTCGGTTCTCCGATTCGTTTGATCGCCATCAGCCGGAAGAACTCCTGGCGCGACACCTCGTAGTCATAGAGCATCGACGCCATCGGAGTCTGGATCGCGCCGGGCATGACACAGTTGACGCGAATGCCATATTCTCCGAACTCGTCGGCGGCGCAGCGGGTCAGCATGGTCACCCCCGCCTTGGCCGAGCAATAGCCCGCCATCCACGGGTGCGTCACCGACGCGGCGATCGAACTGACGTTGACGATGGCACCACCCCCTCGCTCGGCCATGATATTGGCCTCGGCGCGAAGGCAGCGATAGGTGCCGAGCAGGGTCGTTTCGATGTTCTCTACGAAATCCTGGGTCGACTGCTCACGGATCGCTTCGTAGGTGCCCGTTCCCGCGCAGTTGAAGGCGAGGTCGAGGCCGCCGAACCGGTCGACCGTGGCGGCGATCGCAGCATCCACCTGGTCATCCTCACGCACGTCGCATGCCACGAAGTCGACACCGTCTCCGATCTTCGCGACCGCATCGACGAGCTTGGCCTCGTCCGCGGAAAGCGAACTGATCATGACCTTGGCACCGCCCTCTACAAGCACCCGGGCAGTCGCGAATCCGATTCCCGTGGCACCCGCCGTCACGAACGCGACCTTCCCATCGAAACGTGCCATCTCTACTCCCCGCCGTCTTGACATCAGGGTACGACGACGGCTCGGCCGAGGACCTTGCCACTCTCCAACTGGTCCAGGGCATCGTTCAGCCCGTCGAGTTCGAAGACGCTCGTCTCGCAGCGGATCTTCCCCTCCCTCGCGAGGGTCAGGACCTCTTCGAGTTCGGGAAACGAACCCCACATGCTCGTCGTCAATGTCGCCTCGAGCGGCAACGTGAATGCGGAGACCGGCAGCACTCCACCGGCCATCCCGACGATCACGAAGGCCCCCGTCTTCCCCAGGCAGCGCAGACCGGCCGACAGGGAGTCGTCGCTGCCAACGAAATCGAGCACCGCCGCGGCGCCTTCTTCTCGCGTGATCTCACGAATCCGCTGCACTGGATCGTCGAGACCGTCCACGAAATGATGGGCACCGAGCGTCAGGGCCAGTTCGCGTTTCGAGGACTCGATGTCGACGGCGATGATCTCCGTCGACGGCGAGAGCGCGTGAAGGATCTGGACCGCCATATGACCGAGTCCGCCCATTCCGAATAACACGATGCGATCTCCGGCTCGCAGCCCGGGAAGGACCTTTCGAATCGCATGAAGGGGGGTGAGTCCGGCATCAGCCATCGGCGCTGCCTGGAGGGGGTCGACCCCGTTTAGGTGGGCGAGATAGCGAGCACCGGGGACGAGCATGTATTCGGAATAGCCGCCGTTCAGCCAGGTCGCCTGACTGCAGAGACATTCCGATCCGGAGTGGCAGAGTCTGCAGCGGCCGCAACCGCGGGCGCCCCACACCACGACGGCATCGCCCTCGCGGAACCCCTTGACGCCCGAGCCGAGGGCTGCGACCTCGCCCGCGGTCTCGTGGCCGAGGGTCATGGGAAGTTCGACGCCCGGCACCAGTGGCAATCGTCCGCTCCGGATGTGGACGTCGGTGTGACAGACGCCGGCGGCGCGGACGCGCAGCAGGATTTCGTCGCCGTCGGGTTCGGGGATCGGCACGTCCTCGATCTCCAGACGCCGACCCGGCTCATAGAAAAGCGCTGCACGCATACGATTCGACCTCATGACCGGGCCCCGAAGACAACGGGGAGCACACGGGGACCACGGAACACGCCACCCACCGTCTCGACGGATTCGGGGGTCGAGAGCCTGAGACCCGGCAAACGCTCGAGGAGCGTTCGAAGCGCGACCTGCATTTCATTCCGCGCGAGATGTGCCCCGACACAGAGATGGACACCCTGGCCGAAGTTGAGCAGCGAGTGGTCCACGCTTCGCTCCGGATCGAACCGGTCCGGGTCGGGAAAGGCTTCGGGGTCGCGGTGTGCGGAGGTGACTCCGAAGACAACGGTAGAATCGGCGGGAAGGTCGACACCACGCCAGGTCGTGGCTTCGGGACATTTGCGGGGGAGCAACGCCGGAGAGGGCACCCATCGGAGCGATTCTTCGACGAGGCCCGGCAGCAGATCCGGTCGAGATCGGGCCTCGGCCTCGACATCCGGCCTCGTGAGTACGGCGGCGACGAGATTGCCGATCGCGTTGGCGGGGCTGTCGATGCCCGCCGCGAAGAGGGACAGGATCGCGGTCACGACCTCCGGGTCGTCGAGTCGCCGACCCTCGTACTCCGCCTGGGTCAACTCGGAGATCAGATCGATCCCAAGCTCGCTCCGGCGCTCCGCAACGACCGAGAGCAGGTATTTCCGGATCCTGGCGGCGGCCTCGAGCGCCGGCTCGGGATCCCAGGCAAAACGCAGGAGCCTGGTCCCCCATTCGAGGACCTGGGGCTCGTCTTCGACCGGGATCCCCATGTAACGAGTGATGACTCGAAAGGCCATCGGCCGCGCGAATTCGCTCATCAATTCCGCGGACCCTCGCCCAGCGAATTGGTCGACGAGCTCTTCCGCGAGTGGTTCGAGGAGCGGCTCGACGGCGTCTCGAATCACCAGCGGCCGAAACGCATGGGAGACGAGCGCGCGATTGGTGCGATGTTGTTCTCCCATCATGGTGGTCATGGTCGGACCGAGCACGGGTTCCGTGTGTTCGCGGTGAGCCGCGGCAGCGGGGAAGGTCTTCTCGTCCATGAAGGCGGCCTTCACATCGTCGTATCGCGTGATCAGACACGCGCTGCCCGCATGGAATCGGATCATCACGAAACGCCCCTTGGCGCGGAGCTCGGCCATCAATTCCGGAAGATCGGGAACGTCGTCCCGCGCAAAATCGATCTCGGGGAACGCGGGATTCGACGGGTCCAATCGATTCATCCCCGCTCTTTCTCCTGGCGGCCCGCGTTTCGGAGCTCGTGAAAAAGAGGCACGAGATTGGGGCCGTGGCCGATCGTGGTGCCGCCGTCGACCCCGATGAGCTGCCCCGTCATCCAGGAGGCTTCCTCCGACAGCAGGAACGTGATGAGCGGAGCGACATCCTCCGGCTCACCGACCTTCGGGATCGGCATCAGATCCAAGAACGCCTTGCGTGCGTTCTCGTTGCTCCACAGCAGAGTCGACATCTCGGTTCGAACGACGCTTGGAACGACGGCATTCACGCGGATCCCGAACTCGCCGAATTCTTCGGCGGCGCAGCGGGTCAACATGTTGAGCGCCGCCTTCGAGACGCAATAGCCACTCGATCCAGCATGAGCCAGAACGCCTGCCTCGGAACTCACGTTGACGATGCTGCCGCCACCGCATTCGGCCATCGCATTCGCTTCCGCCTGGAGGCAGTTGAAGCTTCCCACCAGATTCAGATCGAGATTGTCACGGAAGCTCTGCGTTGGCGTATCCCGGATGAATCCGAAATTTCCCATACCGGCGGAGTTGACGGCGAGGTGCAAACCACCGAATCGTTCGACCGCGGCTCGCACCGCCGCCCCCACTTCACTCGGGCGCGTGACATCACAGACCGCATAGCTCGCGTCGGGGCCGAGCTGTTCGCAGGCCGATACGAGGGAATCCTCTCGCCGCGCGCACAGCATCACGCGACCCCCGCCCTCGACGATGCGCACTGCGCAGGCGAACCCGATTCCCGTCGCGCCCGCCGTGATGAGCGCGGTCCGTCCGTCGAAATTCGGCATCGGCCGATGGTGCCCTTCTCGCCCTCGATTCGGCGCGGACGGCGCCGATCGCTGCGACGATGGAGAGGGTTGACAATCGTTGGAAAATTACGGTAATTAACTTACCGCTATTCTCTCCCAGGTTCAAGCGGAAACAGGGTTGGTCGGGGAGGCGTGGGAAGCCCTAGGGATGAGCCTCCGCCGCCGAACGACGGGGAAGATGAAGGGACGACATGGCTGAAATACAGGAAGTTTCGGAAGCCGAACTCATCGAGAGGGCCCGCGCGCTGGTCCCGACTCTGCGCGAACGCGCGACCGACGTCGAACGGGATGGCCGCCTGCCCGATCAGACGATGGCCGACCTGCGAGCCGCCGATCTGTTTCGCGTCCTCCAGCCGCGCTCGTTCGGTGGGCTCGAGATGAACTTTGGCACGATGGTCGAGATCGCCTTCGAGCTGGGCCGAGGCTGCGGATCCACGGCCTGGGTCTATCAGAACCTCACAATGCACCAGCTGCTGATCGGTTTCTTTCCGCGCCCGGTGCAGGAAGAGTTCTGGGGGACGGACCCGACTCGTCTGATTTCCACGGGGTGGGCGGCAAAGTACTCCTCCGCGCGTCCCGTCGACGGTGGCTATCTCGTATCGGGGCACTGGGAGTTTGCGAGCGGGATTCTCAACAACGAGGGGGTCATCGTGATGGCGCCCGTCGAGGGAAGCGAGATCGCGCCCGGCATTGCAGAGAGACGTTTCTTCCTGCTGGAGGCCGACCGCCAGGACTACGAGATCGAGAGAGCCTGGGATGTGATCGGTCTCTGCGGAACCGGGAGCGAAGACGTGGTCTGCCGGGATGTCTTCGTCCCGGAACATCGCAGCCTCTCGTCGCTCAAGTCGAGTATTCATGGCGAGAAGGTCGTCATTCAGGGCGAGGGGGTCCACGAATCGACCTTCTATCGGGTTCCGCTCTGGAGTTGGTTTCCCATGACGATTCCACCGGCCCTGATCGGGGCCGCGCAGGGCGGACTCGATCACATGATCTCGCTGCTCGCGGACCGAACAGACCTGTTCGGCAATCGTCTCGCCGAGCGCGAAGGGATCAAGCGGAGGCTCGCCGAGGCATCCGCCAAGATCGATGCGGCGAGGCTTCTCCTGCGCCGTGATCTGGCGGAGATGGCGGAGCTCGCGGATCGATGGGAGGTCCCGAGCATCGAACGCCGGGGCGTCTGGAGGCGCGATGGCGCCTACTCGGCCGTCCTCGCCTACGAAGCCGTGGGCCTGCTCTTCTACCGGGGTGGTGCGCATGGAATCGGCAGGGACGATGCCCTCGCACGCGCCTATCGAGACATCGGGGCGGGCGTGACGCACGTGTCGACGGACTTCGATATCGCGGGCGAGATCTATGGCGAGGCGATTCAGGGCCTGCCGGTGCGGAATCCCAATTTCTGAGAGGCGCCCCACCATGGCGACCCATCGCGCCGATTCCGAGACTCCGAACACGCTGCCCCGGGACCAGGAGCCAGCCCGGCGCCTACGCGGGAGACCCCGCAGCGACGAGGTCGAGCGCACGATCTTGAAAGTCGCAGGGGAGCTGCTCGCGGAGGGTGGCTTCGCGGCCTTGAATTTCGACGCCCTCGCCGCGCGAGCCAGATGCAGCAAGGCGACGATCTATCGACGCTGGGCCTCGAAGGGGCATCTGGCGGTGGCCAGCCTCGCCGTGCTCCCCGACCCCCAACCCCCGGATCGAGGCAACCTCCGCGACGACCTTCGCGACCTGATCGGCGGCGTCGTCACGATCTTCGATCGCTCGTCGGCGATTCCAGTCATGCAGAGCCTGATCGGGGAGCGTGCTCGCGATCCGGAACTCGCGCGTCTGCTCGATGTCGCTTTTCAGGCGAAGCGGGAAGGGCTGGCGAAAGTGCTGCGGCGGGGGATCGAACGCGGGGAGCTCCCGGCCGAGACGGACGTCGAACTCCTCATGGATCTCATCGTGGGCCCGATCCTCGTCCGCTATCTCTGCACCGGAGCGCCGGTGGTCGAGGAATTTCTCGACGAACTCGTCGAAGCGGCGTTGGCTTGGCACGGGGATCGGTCTTCCTGAACCGGTTCGCCGATCGCCCTCCGCGCGGACTCCTCTCGAAATCCGTGTCCCCGGTCGCAGGGATGAAGGCACACCGGGGCGCTCCGAAGCGCGCCCGACGCTACTCGGTCACATCGACCCCGCGCAGCTTCGGGATGACTTCTTCGCCCATCAGGCGAATCGAACGCATCAGGTCCGCCTCGGGCAACCGACCGAAATTCAGCTCGCAGAAGAGCGTGTTGAAGACACCCTCCTGTGCCGCGGCCTCGATCTTCTGGGCCACGGTCTCTGGAGAACCGATGAACACCAGATTGTTTTCGAGCAGATAGTCGGGATCGAGAAGATTCTTCACCAGCTCCGCAGCGCCTGGCTCGCCGCGATCTTCGAAGAGCTTCACGGTATTCGCCTGACTGGCACCCTTGCCTACGGAGAAGAAGAGCGCGAGCGATTCGAGCGCATGGGGGAGCGCCTTCGCGAGCGCGATTTCATCCGTCTCGTCGACGTAGACGATCGACCAATAGGCCAGGCGAGGTTTGTGGGCGTGGCCCGCCGCTTTCCAGTGCTCGAGAAATTCGCGATAGCGCGGCGCGACATCGGAGCGAGGCATCAACACGAAATACCCCGCGCTGAATCCCTCCGCTGCCAGATACTCGAGCGTCTCCGGATCTCGCGTCTCCCACCAGATCGGCGGATGGGGACGTTGTTGGGGAGGAGTGCTGATCTCGACGTCCTCCAGCTGGATATGCTCCCCCTTGAAGCTGAAAGCGCCCTCTGCCGAATGGGCCACCTTGATGAGTTCGATGAGTTCTCGAGTCAACTCACGACGATTCAGAAAATCAGCCGAAAAGGGTCCGAAGAAATGCGGCGCGATTCCTGGAACCACGCCTAACTCGAAACGGCCCTGACTCATCTGGTCGAGGATGGCGGCTTCCTCAACCAGCCGTAGGGGTTGGTGAAGCGGCGCGACATAGCCCATCGGACCGATCCGAATCCTCTTCGTTCGCTGAATCGCGGCAGCCGTGAAGAGAGAGGGCGACGACATCAAGCTCTCGTGTCGGGTGAAGTGGTGCTCCACACAGAACGCGTAGTCGAAGCCGACCTCGTCGCTGAGTTCGATCTCCCGCATGAGCAGCTCGAAGCGGTCACCCGGTGACATGCCCTCGATCGCCCATACGTGAGAAAAGTGTGCAAACTCCATCGGCTGCTCCCCACACTGCGTTTCATGAAGGTGCCGCGTGACACGAGGCCCCAGTCCACCACGGCTCGAGAATCGCCCTCCTCGGCACGCGGCGCGCCCATCCACGATAGCCATTGGCTCGCGGGCGCGAAGGGCCAGTTTCGACGCCTCCCTTTTCATTATTGCGGATCCCATTCCGCTCGAGAAATGCGATGCTGTACTCCAATCGTGAATCGATTCCTGGGCCATGGGGACCACCCGGACATCGCCGAAACAGAACTGAGGAGATCCGAAATGAGCCGAACGATCGACTACTACTTCGATTTCATGAGCCCTTTCGCCTATCTCTCCACTCAGAGGCTCGTCGATACGGCCCGCAAATACGATTTCAAGGTCGACTATCGACCGATCGAGCTGGCTCGCGCCAAGCTCGCGGCGGGCAACGATGGCCCCTCGAATCAGAAGATTCCCGCAAAGCTCAAATACATGATCGCGGACTTGAATCGCTGGGCTGATCACTACGGTATCCCCTTCAATCCGATTACCGGACAAAACTCGGCGCGGATGAACATCGGCACCTTCTACGCCATCGATCGCGACCAGGCCGAGAGCTACGTCCAGGAGGGCTACCGACTCGGATACGTCGAGGGCGGAGACTTGAATCAGGACTCGGTGCTCGAGGCTTTGGCGCTTTCCCAGGGCTTTGAGGTCGACGACTTCATGGCGTTTCTCGAGAGCGGTGAAGGACCGGATCGCTTCGAAGCGGGCAACCTCGACGCGCACGCGAAAGGGGTCTTCGGTGTCCCGACGATGATGGTGGGTGACGAAATGTGGTGGGGAAACGACCGATTCGAGTTCTTGGAGCAATTTCTCGCGCAGGCGTGATCGCGGACGAATTCAGAATGCTCGCCGGAGGGATGAATGGATATTCGAAATCTTGGCTATGTCGGAGTCGAAGGGCCGGATCCGAGCGGGTGGATCCCCTTCGCGACCGAGGTCTGCGGCCTGATGCCCTCCCCACTCGTGCCGGGACAGGATCCATCCGCGACTGCGTCGAACGACGGCACCGCCAACACCTCAAAGGACGGCACCCTCTTCTTCAAGATGGACGATCGCCAGTGGCGCCTGTCGGTCCACCCGGCGGAGCAGCCGGGTCTTCGTTATCTGGGATTCGAGATTCCGAGCCCGGCGGCATTCGAAACGGCGCTCGTCGAACTCGGCGAGCACGGCATCGACGTGACCTCAGGCACGCCCGAGGAATGCGTGGCGCGCGGCGTCCGCCGCATGGCTCATGTCTCGGATCCGGCCGGCAATCGCATCGAATTCTTCTTCTCCGCAACTTCCGATGCCCCCTTCCAGTCAGCTCTGGGAATCCCGTCTTTCCTGACCGGATCTCTGGGGATGGGCCACGTCGGGATGCTCGTTCCCGACCTCGAGGCGGGACTGCATTTCTACCTCGACGTGTTGGGGTTCGAGGAGACCGACTACTTCGAGATCGGTCCTGGGATGGCGATGCATTTTCTGCGCTGTAACGCACGACATCACACTCTCGCCATCGGCAGAGTGGGGGACTTCAAGGCGCTGCACCATATCCTGCTCGAGGTTCAAGACGTCGATCAGGTCGGCCAGCTACACGATCGGGCCACCGCCGCGTCGATCCCGATCTCGACCCAGATCGGCCGTCACGCGAACGATCTGATGTTTTCGTTCTACATGAACAGCCCCTTCGGATTCGATATCGAAATCGGATGTGAGGGCCGTCTGATCGGGGAGGATTGGGTGCCACAGAAGCTGATCCGACCCGACATCTGGGGTCACGCCGGACTCACCGCGGAAACGGGCGGTGGCGACTGAGCCCAATCACCCGATCGATTCGAGACACGCCCGGATGACGGCACCGCGCTAGTTGACCGCGGATCCGCCGTCGACCACGATGCATTGCCCGGTGATGAAGGCGCTGTCATCGGAGGCGAGAAAAACGACCGAGCCCGTCAGATCCTCGGGGAGCTGGTCCCTTTGGATGGCTCGACTCGAGTTCATGCTCTCCCGCACCATGTGCCAGGTCTTCTCATCACTGAGAACGGCCTCGCTGGCGGTGTAGCCGGGAGCGATCGTGTTCACGGTGATCCCGTCGCCACCGACCTCCCTCGCGAGACCCCTCGTCATCGCCCAGATCGCTCCCTTCGAGGACAGATAGTGGAGGAAGAAGGGCGTTCCCTTGAAGATCGTGCCGGAGGAGATGTTGATGATCCTCCCGCATCCGTTCTCCCGCATCGCGGGAACGGCGGCCGTCGCGCATTGGAAGGCGCCTCGCACGTTCACCCGCATGACCAGGTCCCATTCGTCGAGGTCGATCTGATCGAACGGCTTCGCACGCAGGCTGCCGAAAATGGCTGCGTTGTTCACCAGCACATCGATTCGCCCGAACGCCTCGAGGGTGCTCTCGACCATCGCTTCGACCGACCGGGAATCGGTGACATCGGTCTCCACCGCCTGCGCCCGGCCCCCGCCATTCCGGATCTCTCGAGCCAATTCGGACCCATCGAGACGGTCGGCGATCGTGATCGAGGCACCCTCGGCGGCAAGAGCCCGCGCGTAGACGGCTCCGATCCCCTGAGCGGCTCCGGTCACGATGGCTGTGCGATCTTCGAGTCGATTTCCCATGAAGCCCCCTGACGAGCGGTGTGCGAGCGCCCGACCTCGATTGAGTGACTTTCGATGATAGGGGAATCAGCACCCGCCGATGCCCCATGCGTCCGCCGAGACCTCTCCAATTCCGCGCCCGCCCGAGGCGAATCTGCCCATCGACGGCTCGGGCTGGAGCGCGTATTTTCGGCGAGTGGTGAATCCGCAGACGCGGCGTCCGGGAGAGTCCAAATGAGTGCTGCACTTCCCCGAATCGCCCTCACTCGCTACGACCGCACGCTTCCACTAATTCTGTCCGAAGTCGATGGGGCCGACCAATTCGAGTTCGAAGAAGGCGGAACCATGGACATCACGAGAGCGCTCCTCGAAGGCGGTTTCGACGCGGGAGAGATGTCGCTCTCCGCCTTCGTCAAGGCACGTGAAAGCGGCATGCCACTACGCGCCCTGCCGATCTTCACGAATCGAAAATTTTTTCATCAGTACATCTACGTCGCCCGCGGCTCCGACATCAAATCACTCTCCGATCTCTCGGGCCGTCGCGTCGGCGTCTACATGTACTGGATGACGTCGTCGATCTGGCACCGCCAATGTCTTCTCGCGGAGGCGGGTCTCGAGGCGACGGATCTCGAATGGACGGCCCTGATGGATGACCGGATGGATTCGATGCGGATTCCGGAAGGCGTCCGGTTCGAGAGTCTCGGACAGAGTCGACCAGAGGGGATCGCTGACCTCCTTCTCAGCGGAAGGGTCGATTGCATCCTGGGGGCCGCGACGACGCCCGAGATCCTGGACGCCAGGAGTCGATTCGAACGTCCCTTCGAGAAGCTCGACCGCGCACAGCGAGACTATTACGAGCGAACCCGGATCTTTCCGATCGTGCATCTCGTCGTCTGCCGCGAGTCATTTCTCGAGAATGGCGACTCTACGGATCGGCTCGCCGCCGTATTCGATCGCGCGAAACGAGCGGCCTACCAGAAACTGGAGGACGAGACCTACACCGCGCTGCCGCTCATTCGCAGCTATCTAGAGGACAGTCGGGAGGTCTTCGGTGACGATCCGTACGAGGATGGCATCGAGCCGAATCGCCACGTGCTCGACGCTTTTCTCGAGGCGAGCCATCGCCAGGGTCTCACCCAGAAACGCCTCTCGGTCCACGACCTCTTCTAGGAGCGACCTCTTCTAGGAAGGCAGGAGGAAGGGAAAATTGGCAGAAATTCTCGGACTCGGAGTGACTCATTTTCCGCCCTACTCGTGGCCCGACGAGAACATGGCGGATGCTCTGTCCATGATTCTGGGGGCACCCGGAGTCGACGATCGCCTGAAGGAGCCGGCGAATTGGCCCGCAGCGATGCGCGAGGAGTGGGGTGAGGACGAGGCGCGGGGGCGCGTCGCGGAACACCGAGAGCGCATGCGTGTGGGCTTCGCGCGAGTGAGATCCAGGCTCGACGCCTTCTCACCCGATTTCGTTGTCATCATCGGAGACGATCAGTACGAGAACTTCCGTGAAGACATCATCCCGCCCTACTGCGTGTTCGGGCTCGAAGACGATTTCGATTTGCAGCCGTGGAAGAGCGGAGTCGGTGCACGACGACCGAATATCTGGGGCGAGGGACCCGACTTCCGCTATCCACTCCATGGCTTTCGAGACGGCGCGCGTGCGATCACACGGGGGCTGCTCGAGGCGGGCGTCGACATGCCCTACGCATTCGGGCTCCATCACGAAGAGTCGCTCGGCCACGCCTTCGCCAACACGGTTCTGTTTCTCGACTCCGACCGCAAGGGCTTCGACTACCCGGTCGTCCCCATCGCGGTCAACGCCTACGGAAGCTCCGTGCTGAGATCGCGCGGCGGGCTCGCTCATCTCCTCGATCCCGTCCCCGCAACGCACGGGCCAGTCGCCGACCCGCCAGCGCCGGCGCCCTGGCGTTGCATGGAGGTGGGGGCCAGGCTTGCGGAGACCCTGCAAGAATCACCCTGGCGGGTCGCCCTGATCGCCTCTTCCAGCTGGTCGCATGCCTTTCTTTCACCGAAGACAGGCTACGTATGGCCCGACGTCGAGGCGGACCGTGTCCTGGTCGATGCGCTTCGCGACAAGGACTACGACGTCTGGCGCAATCGCACGCTCGAGGATCTCGAGGCGTCTGGGCAGCATGAAGTGCTGAATTGGATGCTCGTGGTCGGCGCGATGGAGGCACTCGGGCACGAGCCGGTCGTCGAGGATTTCATCGAGACCTACGTATTCAACTCCACGAAGGCATTCGTCGTCTGGGAACCCTGACCATGTGGTACGAGCGCGCTTGGGTGTGTCGCTACCCGATGCGCCCGAGTTCTTCGGAGAGACTCATGAGGAGCGCTCTCCCACGTGCCTCCTCTTCCGGATTCGCCCCGATCTCGCCCGCACAGAGATCCGTGACACCCGCCTCGGCAATTTCATGGAGGCGGCTGCGGACCTGTGCCTCGTCGCCCACGACCGCGATGTCACTGGGCCGACGGACGCCCTCGAGCTCCATCATCCGCGCATAGGACGGGACGTCACCGTGCCCCGAGAACCAGCCGTCGACGAGATCCCGCGCGCGGTCGGCATCATCAGTCACGCAAACCGAATAGATGGCTGCGATCCGGGGCGCGGGTCGACCCGAGCGTTCGGCAGCCGCTCGAATCTTCGGCGCAACGTGCTCCCGGACGGTGCGCGGACCGGCCCAGGCGAGAATCGTCCCGTCCGTTCGTTCCCCCGCTAGCCGCAGCATCTGCGGACCGAGTGCCCCGACGAGAACGGACGTGGGTGGGCCCACCGCAGGAAAAGCCGCTTCGGCGCCCAGTGATTCTCCACGAATCGAAACCGGCTTGCCCGAAAGAAGCGGGACGAGGATGTCCAGATATTCGCGCATGTGACGAATCGGCTTGTCGAAAGGGATCGACAGTCCCTGTTCGAGCATCGCCTTGTGGGAGAGTCCGACGGACAGCGTGAGGCGGCCTCCGAGACTCTGTTGAATCGTCGACGCTTGTGCCGCCAGCGCAACGGGGTGACGGGGCCAGCTCGGAATCACCCCAGTGCAGAGCTCGATTCCGGGCGCCACCTCTGCAGCGAGAGCCAGCGTGGTGAGCGCGTCGAGGCCACCGGCGGGGTGCTGTGCCAGCCAATAGCTCGGGAAGCCGTCGAGAGCGGCCTGCTTGATATGCTCGATGACGAGGGCGAGATCCCCGCTTCCCACCAGACGATTTCCGTTGATTCCTATTCGCACGTCACACGTCCTCCCTCGAATCCATCCAGTCGCACGACGGCATGACCCGTTACGCCTGGGCCCGATACCGTTCGCAGAGCTTCGCCCAGGCTTCGCCGTTCCTCTTCGCGGCCGCGACCCATTTCTCGGGAAGATCGGTGTAGGGCGCTCGGGCGGCGCCACATCGCGTGTAGCCCGCCGCGTTGATGCGAACCTTTTCGAGCTGGACGTTGTAGCTCGAGAAGAGATGGAACTCGTCCATGGGAAGCGGGGGGGGAACCGATTCGATATCGGAGAGAACCGCTTCGACACGATCCGTGTCGCCCTCCCCGACCGCCTCGACGAGTGCCAACCACGGCTCGGGACCCATCGCCGCCGACGTGCACCAGGCCGCGGTCGCTTGCGTCCCCAATGCGTCGTGCACGGCGCGAAAATTCCCCTCTCCTCCCATGAACTGAATCCGCTCTCCGGCGACTTGATAGTCCTCGGGCTGGAAGTCGTAGCTCACCTTCGTCGCGATGACGGTGGATGAATCCGACGCGACGCGACGCCAGAACTCGGTGGGAAACTCGAATTTGAAGAAGAACTTGTTCGAGTAGATCATGGTCGGAAGGTCGGGAACGGCCTGCGACACGTCCTCGACGAAGCCGACAGCGTTTTCGAGCGTCGGGGACTGCCAGAAGGGCGGGCAGATGATGGCACCCCCGACTCCGAGCTTCTCGTACTCGCGCATCTGCCGGATCGTCTCACGGGTCCCCAGCGCAATGGCTCCAGCGAAGATGGGAATGCGTCCCGCGGCTCGCTCGACGACGGCGGCGACGAACTCCCGCTTCTCCTCCCACAGGAGCGCCGCACCCTCCCCGGTGGTACCGCCGAGCGCCAACATGTGGACGCCGTCGTCGATCAGTCGGTCGACCATCCCGATGGTCGCATCGAGATCGATCGAACTCGTGAGGTCTCCGGCTGTGGCGCCGTTCGCGACGGGCGTCGGAACGAATGCGCAGACTCCGCGTATATCGGACTTCGTTAGCATCTTGATCCCTCCGTTGACCGGCAGCGGTTCGACTCGCTCCTATCCTACCGGAATGAGGCAGGCTGTCTGTGCACCGATTTCCAGATCGACCCTTCATTCCTACATGACCCGAGAGCAAGCGTGACCACCCTCATCGGTACGGCGCGGCGCCCCTCGAGAAGCCCTGCCTCCGGCGGTTCTAGTCGAGTTCGACCATCAAGCGTTCGAGCCCTCGAAAGCCGGGCACGCGGCGACGTTCCGCTGCGTCCCCGCCCTGCGCCAGGCGGATCTTCGGGAACCGTTCGAGGAGCAGCCGAAGCGCGGTCGTGGCCTCGGCACGGCCCAGGTGGGCTCCCAGGCAGAAATGGGTCCCCCCGCCGAAGGCGAAATGTTCCCGGTGCTCGCGGTCGATCTGGAATCGATCCGGATCGGGGTGCAACGCCGGATCACGACCGACGGCGGCCGTCATCACCCGAACCCACGTGCCTTCGGCGAGTCGGTGCCCACAGAGTTCCGTTTCCTCGGTCACGATTCGCCCGACGGAGAGCGCCGGCGTATCGAAACGCAACGTCTCTTCGATCGCATCGGGAATCAAGGACGGATCGGCCACCACCGCTTCGAGTTGGTCTTCGTGGGTCAACAATGCGTGGATTGCATTGCCGATCAAATCCGCGGTCGTGATGATCCCCGCGCCCGGGAGCAGGTTGAGCAGGTCGATGATCTCGTCGTCCCGCAGATTGCCCTCCCCTTCGTCCGTCAGGCCGACGAGTCGGCCGATCAGATCCGTCGCCGGGTCCTTGCGGCGCATCTCGACCTTGCGCGCGAAATAGTCGCGAAGAGATCGGGAGGCTTCGGCAAATTCGGGGGATCGATTCTTCTTCGGATCGAATAGATTCTTGACTCGAGTCAGCGCCCAGTTTCTGAAGTCTGTTCGAAGCTCCTGCTCGACCTCGAGAAAATCGCTGATCACGACCATCGGCACGACGTCGGCGAAGGTCGCCGCAAGATCGACGATGCCCCTGTCGGGGAGCTGATCGAGGACCGCTCGAGCCGTCTTCTCGATCCCGGGAAGCATCTCCTTCACCCGATGAGGTGAAAATTCCCGGGACACGAGTCCGCGAATTCGAGAGTGTCGCGGGGGGTCCATATAGAAGATCGACAGGCCAGCGGCCTTCAACACTTTCGTGATGGGGGCTTCTGGGTCGGCCTTCTCGGGATCGCTCATGAAGGACGGCTCGCGCACGGCTCGCCGGATCTCGTCGGATTCGAGAAGCCAGACGCCTCCGTGATCAACGTTCGGAACCACGCCGGCGGGGCGATGCTCGTGGATGGCGGGATAGGGGTCGTCGAGAAAATTCGAATCCGCAATCGAGAGGACTGCCATGTCGCTTTCTCCATCGTACGAAAGGTTCTAGCCGCGGAGCAATCGTACTCCGTGTTCAGTTCATATTGACCCAGACGCTCTTGACCTCGGTGTACTGTTCTGCGCCCAGGCGCCCGGTCTCTCGACCCCAGCCCGATTGTCGATATCCCCCCCACGGTGAACCCGGATCGAAGGCGTTCCAACAATTGATCCAGACCGTCCCGGCCTTCATCCGAGCAGCGAGTGCGTGGGCCTGTTTCAGGTCGTTGGTCCAGATTCCAGCGGCGAGGCCATAGACCGTATCATTTGCCTTCTGCACGAGATCGTCGATGTCGTGCCAGCTCATGACGGTCAGGACCGGCCCGAAGATCTCTTCCTGCGCAATCGTCATCGAAGCTTCGACGTCCTCGAAGACGGTGGGCTCGAGGAAATACCCTCGTTCGAGGCCCGCCGGCCTTCCACCCCCGGTGACGATCCGGGCACCCTGCGCCAGACCCGACTCGAGGTAGCCCCCGACGCGGTCGAGTTGCTCCTGCGACACGAGCGGCCCCATCTGGGTATCCGATTGCAGCCCGGGGCCGACCTTGATCGCGGACGCACGCTTTGCGACCTCATCGACGAGTTCCCTCCGGCAGCTCTCGTGCACCAGGAGTCGCGTCCCCGCGCAGCAGGCCTCGCCTTGATTGAAGAAGATTGCGTCAGCGGCAGCGTCCGCCACCACGTCGAGATCCGCGTCGGGCAGGACGATATTAGGCGCCTTGCCACCGAGTTCGAGTGAGACCTTCTTCAGGTTTCCGGCGGCGGCGGCGATGATCTTGCGGCCCACCTCCGTTGAGCCGGTAAACGCGATCTTGTCCACGTCCGGGTGCGAGGCGAGCGCCGCACCGGCGATCTCGCCCGACCCGGGCACGATATTGACGACGCCGTCGGGAAAACCCGCTTCCTGAATCAGCTCACCCAGACGCAGGGCCGAGAGCGGCGTCTGCTCCGCTGGCTTCAGCACGACGGTACAACCCGCACACAGGGCCGGAGCGAGCTTGACCGCGGCGAACATCACTGGGAAATTCCACGGAATGATCAGACCGACGACGCCGATCGGCTCGCGGACGGTGTAGTTCAGGAAACCGGGAACGGAGACCGGGATCGTCTCCCCGGAAAGTTTCGTGGCCCACCCCGAGAAGTAGCGAAAATGGCCAATCGCAGTGGGCACGTCCGCAAGCCGCGCGAGACTGATCGGCTTCCCGCTGTCCAGGGAATCGAGCTGAGCGAACTCCTCGGCGTGTGCTTCGATGAGATCAGCGAGGCGATTCAAGAGGCGAGCTCGTTCGGCACCGGGGGCCTGTGCCCAGCCCCGATCGAATGCGCGCCGCGCACTCTCGACCGCCGCGTCGATGTCCTTCTCGCCCCCGTCGGACACGGTGGCGAACACTTCTCCCGTCGCCGGGTCGAGCGATTCGAACGTTGCACCGGATCGAGCCGCGATCCACTTGCCATCGATCAGGAACGGTCGAGGCTGGGCAAGGAAGGCCTTGACGTTATCGACGAGAGGGCTGACTTCGATACTCATTGCAATCCTCGTAGGCTCTGGCGGACACGATGGGCGGACCTCATGATGCCTGACGAACAGGGCACTCTGCCACTTCAATCCTGCGTGCCGCGTTGTCGGAAATGGCCTCTCCGCTTCCGGCCGCCGAGCCTAACGGGGATGGCGATAGATACTCTGCTCCACCGCGAAATCATTCCACTCTTCCGGCGGCGCGTCTCCCCGGTAGATCGCTGCGAAGCCTGGACGCGCGTGAATCTCTCGAATGAATCGCCCACCCCCGGTACCCGTCGCTTCCACGATTTCGAAGATGAGCTGAGTGAGCGGCTTACGGTCGTTCCAATCCGTCTCGATGCCGCGCCAGTGGAACCACGCCCAATCCTCGATGAGGAAGAGGCCACCCGGACGCAGCAAGGGAAAGAGTGTCTCGAAGCTCGCCAGCGTCTCCTCATAGAAGTGCGAGGCGTCGTCGATGACGAGATCGATCGGCGCGTCGCCGAATCGTTCCCGGCAGATCCTCAACAATCGCT
>JAPYTP010000084.1 GCA_029941885.1 Myxococcota bacterium | reverse complement strand
CCTTGGGACGATATTCTCAAGAAGTTCACGGTCGGCAGCGAGATCACCGGTCCGGTCAAGAATGTGACCGACTTTGGTGTCTTCGTTCAGCTCGAAGAGGGCATCGATGGTCTGGTGTACAGCTCTGAGCTGGCAGCCGAACGAATCGAGACACCGTCCGAGCACTTCACGGAAGGGCAGGAGGTCACGGCCCTGGTCGTCAAGGTCGATGCCAACGAGCAGAAGATCTCCCTGTCGATTCGGGCGGTGAACGACAAGGCTGAGCGTGCGGCTCTCAAGGAGATCGCGGAACAGCAGTCGGTGAGCCAGACCACTACGCTGGGTGATCTGCTGGCCGAGAAGCTCCGAAACCAGGGCGATTCGGGGGACGCGAGTGAATAGCGGTCGATGAGGGACGTGCGGTGTGGGTACTCCGACACCACGCGTCCCCGATTCGGTCCAAGCGGTTCGTGAGTCGAGGACCGTGAGAGCCTCATGCGGTATCGCCCACGAGCCGCACGGTTGAACTGGGTTAGGTCTGGGGAGACAGAATGACGAAGAGCGGATTGATCGAAGAGGTGGCGAAGCGCACGCCGCATATCTCGAAGAAGGACACGGAGGTCGTTGTCAATACGATCTTCGACGCGATGATCGAATCATTGCGTGGAGGAGACCGGATCGAGATCCGAGGATTCGGCTCGTTCCAGGTGAAGATTCGGGAGGCGCGAGACGGTCGCAATCCGAAAACCGGCGAGCCGGTGCATATCTCCGCCAAACGAACGCCCTTCTTCAAGGTGGGGAAGGAACTCAAGGAGATGGTCGACGTCTCACCGAGTGCAAGCGACTCCGCCAGCACTTCGATTGCGGCTGAATTTGAGGCATTGGACGACTCGACGGCCGTCTGATTTCGGCTTCTTCGGGGGGAGAGCCAGCATGAAGCGACTCCTGTTGTTGATATCGTCCCTGGGACTTTTCGTCGGGGCTCTGTGGCTGGGATGGTCGTTTCGTGCGGCCAACGCGCTGTCGATCGATCTGGATCTGATCTGGCTGCGGATTCCAGATCTGGAATTGTGGTGGGTGCTCTTCCTTGCGATCTGCTTGGGTGCATCGCTCGCGACGATCGTCGTCGGGTTCGCCTGGCTGCGTGGGCGCGTGCTCAATCGTCGGTATCGAAAGGTGATCGGGCGCCTGGAGTCCGAACTGCATCAGATGAGGAGCCTTCCCCTGGCGTCCAGCGAGAACGCGACGTTCGCGGAGGAGCCCGATCGTGTCGCTCTCGGGCGGGGGTAGACAGTGGCACTGGGAAGACGAGGCCCGAGCGTAGACGCTCGCAAGGCGGGGTCGATCGAAGCCGCGCTTCGGCGCAGTCTCCGGGCTGCCGTTGCCGCCGACTGGCCGACGGCGGAGACCTGGCTCGAGCGCATCGTGGAGGCCGACAGTTCGGACCTCGATGCGTATCACGCCCTGGCTCGGCTCTATCGGAAGCAGGGTGCGATCGGCCGGGCGATTCGGATGCATCAGAATCTATTGATGCGCGGAGATCTCAGCCGCGCAGAGCGCGACGATGGCCTGCTCGAATTGGCCCGGGATTTCGATCTCGGGGGCTTTGGCGAGCGCGCGGCCGCGAGCTACGAGGAGGTCCTCGATTCGCAGCCGCGGAATATCCCGGCGCTCACGCGTCTCGTGAAACTCCTACACGATCAACGTGAGTATCCGCGCGCGCTCTCGCTGATCAAGAGACTGCGACGGCTCGACCGAGAGGCATCCGACGTCGCCGAAGTGGATCTCCTGCTCGCCCAGGCCCAGAGCCAGCTCGACATCGGGGACCTCGAGGCGGGTCGCACGACCCTCAAGCGATGTCTGCGGCGCTTCAAGACCTGTGGGCCGGCGTGGGCGATGCTTGGCCAGGTCGAGGTCGAACGCGGTAAGGATGCGAGGGCCATCGAGGCCTGGAAACGGGGTGCGCTCGCTGATTCTGCGTTGGCGGTCCGGCTCTATCCGATGATCGAAGCGGGCTTCTCCGCACGTGCCAAGCCCAGGGACTACGAGAAATTCCTGAACGGGATCCTTGCGGATCGGCCGGGGGACCACGCGGCGCGAATCGCGTTGGCTCGTACGTTCGTGAGTCGAGGGGAGGCCGCGAGCGCGATCGAAATTCTATCCCGCGCGATCGAGGTGGCACCGGAGCATATCGGCCTGCGCGTCGAACTCGGTCGACAGCTGGTCGCCGAAGGACAGGACGTCGAGGCGCTCAAGGCCTACACGGCACTCCTCGACGCACTCGAACGGAGTGATACCACGGACGAGGAGGCGGGCGGTTGAGTGGCTCTGCTCTCGATACGCCGATGATGCGCCAGTTCATCAAGGTGAAGGCACAGTATCCGGACGCGGTGATCTTCTACCGGATGGGGGATTTCTATGAGATGTTCCTCGACGATGCGGTGCTCGTCGCGCCGATCCTCGATATTGCGCTGACGAGTCGCGACAAGGGGAAGGCCGATGCGGTTCCGATGTGCGGTGTACCGGTGCACGCCGCCGACGCCCACATCAAGCGCCTCGCCGAATTAGGCCACCGGATCGCGATCTGCGAACAGGTCGAAGACCCAAAGGAAGCCGGGGGCAAACGCCTTGTCCGCCGGGCGGTGGTGGAGGTGGTGACCCCGGGACTCGTCGGCGATCCCGAAGGACTCGACGCGCGGATCAGCGTGTCCGTCGCCGCCGTCTATTGCGATCGCGATGCGGATCAATTCGGACTCGCCGTGCTCGACGCATCCACCTCGGATTTTCGTGCAACCGCCATCAAAGGAGAAGATGCGAGCTCGGTCGGGGGTCCCCGGGTCTTGGCGATTCCCGGTGCGTTGCTCCAGGAATTGGGGAGGGTCTCGCCGAGGGAACTGTTGGTACCGAGAGATCGCCTCGAGCTCTTCACCGAGGCGTTGCAGGAACTCCTGGGTGGCGTGGCGATCAGGCCGGTCGATGATTCGACTTTTTTGTCCGCCAGATGTCTCGTGGCCGGCGATCCCGCCGATTCGGGTACGGCTGAATGGCCGGGGGAGTTCATGCGGGCGACGGACGTCGGCTCGCGGTCCGCGGTCGCGGTGGCGAATTATCTGATCGAGAACCAGCCCTTCGCCGCCGCGAACCCGCCTCGCCTCCGGCGCTACGAAATTGCGGATACGGTGGTCCTCGATACCTCCACGAGAAGACATCTCGAGCTCCACCATAACGCCGAGGACCGGGGGCGCTCGGGGACGCTGATCCAGGAGCTCGACGAGACCCGCTGTGCGCTCGGCGCACGGCGGCTTTCACATTGGCTCTCCTATCCGCTGCTGTCGCCAACGGAGATCGCTGCACGCCAGGATGCGGTCGAACTACTGGTAGAGCGAGACCGCGTGCGCGGGCGCCTGCGTGATGCGATGGGTCGCGTGCGAGACCTCGAGCGGCTGCTCTCGAAGGCGACACGGCCCGGGGCGGTTCCCCGAGACCTCGGAGTGCTTCGCAGCTCCTTGCAGGCCTTGCCGGACGTGGCGGCGGCCGCACTCGATCTGGCCGGGAGCGGGGCCGAGATCTCGGACCTTCTCGCGGCTCCCGCAGTGCCGAACGTCGTGTTGGTGGCACCCGCGCCGCTTCCGGAACTCACGCGCCTGCTCGAAGAGGCGCTGATCGACGAGCCCCCGACGATTCCAAAGGGGTCCCGGGGAGCGAACGAGACCGGGTATATCCGGGAGGGCTATCGAAGCGATCTCGATTCGCTGCGGGAGAGTGCCACCAAGGGCCGCGAATGGATCGCCGGGCTCGAGGCGGAGGAACGCGAGCGCTCGGGCATCTCGACGCTCAAGGTCCGGTTCCATCCCGTCCACGGTTATTCCCTCGAAGTGGGCAAGGCCCATCTCGCGAAGGTGCCGCCTGACTACGAACGGAAACAGACGCTGGCCAGCGTCGAGCGCTTCACGACGGAGCGACTGCGCGAGGTCGAGTCGAAGGTCATGGGTGCGAACGAGCGGGCGGCCAAGCTCGAGCGGGAGATCTTCGAGTCCGTGCGGGTCGCCGCCTGTGACGCTTCCGACGAGATTCGCACAGCGGCGGATCGCGTGGCGACCCTCGACGCGCTGGCCTCGTTGGCGGAGGTCGCGCGCCAGAAACGTTGGGTTCGACCCGTCGTCGACGACAGTGAGATGCTCGAGATCAAGGCGGGCCGTCATCCCGTGGTGGAGACTGTGCTCGGGCGGCAGGGATCCGATGGATTCGTTCCGAACGACGCGAAACTCGATCCTTCGGGTCAGCAGATCTTGCTTCTGACGGGCCCCAACATGTCGGGCAAGAGCACCTACCTCCGACAGGTCGCGCTGATCGTCTTGATGGCCCAGATGGGTAGCTTCGTCCCCGCGGAGAGTGCACGAGTGGGCGTGGTCGATCGCGTCTTCACCCGGGTCGGAGCCTCCGACCGGTTGGCCAAGGGTGAGTCGACCTTCATGGTCGAGATGCGCGAGACAGCCGACATTCTGGCGCAGGCTTCACGTCGAAGTCTGGTGATCCTGGACGAGATCGGCCGCGGGACGTCGACTTTCGACGGGCTCTCGATCGCCTGGGCGGTTGCGGAGTATCTCCACGACACCAAAGGCGTCGAGGCCCGCACACTCTTTGCCACCCACTACCACGAACTCATCGCGTTGGCAGAGTCGAAGGCCCGAATCCACAACGCGCATTTCGAGGTTCGCGAATGGAACGAGGAGGTGATTTTTCTTCGCCGACTCGTAGAGGGAGGAGCAAATCGTTCTTACGGCATCCAGGTCGCACGCCTGGCGGGCTTGCCGACGCCGGTCGTCGAACGCGCTCGATCGATCCTGCTCGATCTCGAGGGAGGGGAATTGCCCGGGGAAAAGGGCAGGTCGGTGCGCGGGGCCCAGGACGGTCAGCTCACCCTGGCTCTGCTCCCCCAGCGATCCACTGCCCTGGGAATCAAGGAAGAGGCCGAAAAGGAGTGTATCGAGGCCCTAAAGGGCCTCGATCCGAACTCGATGAGCCCGATCGACGCGCTGATGTGGCTACTGAAGAGCCGGGCGTCACTGATTGCCGTGGACGACGAAAGAGAGGGCGCGTGATGGGGCGCCAGCGAGGCGCGCGGGTTGCGCTGCTGCTCGGTCTGATCTGTCTCGTACCGACGATGATGGGCGTCGAGCGGCCCCCTGGATTGGGGGACGTGCGGGACGTTCGAACCTGGTCCTATCCGGACTACACCCGGGTGGTCGTCGAGTTGACGAGAGAAGTGAGGTTGCCCAGGAGTGGGCTGATTCGGTTGGCTGCGAACTCGAGAGCCGGACGGCCGGACCGCCTCTACCTGGATGTGCCCGGGATCTGGGTGGGACGACGCTACGAAGAGGGGATCGAGGTCGGGGATGGGCTGCTCGACGGCGTGCGACTCGGACAAAATACGCTTCAGAATTCGCGGCTCGTGATCGACCTCGAGCGCTACGACCATCATCGCCTCTTTACCCTGCCGAGCCCCGCGCGAATCGTCGTCGATGTCTACGGCGAAAGGACTGCTGCCCCGGGCGACGCGAGCGGTCGATTGCCGACCGAACTCCGACGTGTCCACACGGTCGTCGTCGATCCCGGGCACGGAGGCCGTGACCCAGGGGCGACCGGCATCGGGGGGCTTCGCGAGAAAGACGTGAATCTCGCCATCGCAAAGAAGCTCGGCACGCACCTCGAAGCACGCGGATTCGAAGTCGTCCTCACACGGGAGAGTGATCGCACGCTCAGCCTGGAAGAGCGGACCGCCGTTGCGGAGTCCTCGGGTGGGGATGTCTTCATTTCGATTCACGCGAACGCTTCGCGCCGCACGCAAACGCGCGGGATCGAGACCTACACTCTCGACGCAAACCACGAACGGCACAGCCTGGACGTGGCCGCTCGGGAGAACGGGGTTCCGGCGGCTCGACTCGATCCGCTCCAGCGCGCGCTCGCCAAGCTCCAGGTGGGGGAGCTGGCCTCGCATTCGGAGCGGCTCGCCAGCCTCGTCCACGAGAACATGATTCGCGGGGCTCACCGGCGGGACAAATCCCTGCCCGATCTCGGGCTCAAGAAGGGGCCGTTCTACGTGCTCTTCATGTCGAGCATGTCGTCCGTTCTGGTCGAAACCGGCTTCGTGACCAATCAACGGGACGCGAATCTCCTGCGGAGTGCGCAGTATCAGACGGAACTCGCCAAGCAGATCGCCGACGGCGTTGATCGCTATCGCGAACAAATCGAGTCCGGGGCCCAGCCCTCTGCGCGACTCGCCAAGGGCGCCTTGCGCGTGCGTCGCAACGATGGGAACCCTCGATGAACGCGCCGACGATCGAGGACTTCCTGGCCGATCTGCCCAGGGACCCCGAAAAAAAGCTCAACGCCGTCGCCCCCGCCGTACGGGAGTATCTGAAGGGCGTGCGTTCCCATCTCGAGGAGCTTCATCGCTCCTCCGGCTCCGGCCGTCGGGTGAACGAGCAAAACTCCGATCTGACGGATCGGATGGTCCGGCGTCTCTTCGATCTCGCGGAGGAGATCCATCTCGCTCGCGGTGGTCTGGTAGAGGGGGGTGTCGCGATCATTGCGGTCGGCGGCTATGCACGGCGCGAAATGTCGATTCATTCCGACGTCGATCTCCTGCTGCTCTACCGGGGCGAATTGACGCCTTTCGTCGCGCATATCGCTGAACGAATCCAGTACTGGCTCTGGGATGCCGGACTCACGATCGGCTGCGCCACGCGCACGATCGAGGAAACGGTCGAACTCGGAAGGGCGGACGTCACGGTTCGGACTGCGGTCCTGACGGCACGCTTCCTATGTGGCGACGGAGAGTTCTTCCATGAATTTGCGGATCGGATCCGCGATGAACTACTGCCGGATCCCGTCGCGTTCGTCTCCGAGCAGCAGGAACTGATGCGAGAGCGCCAACTCGAATTCGGCGACACCCTCTATCTGCTGCAACCGAACGTGAAAGAGGGCGCCGGAACGCTGCGCGACTACCACGCAGCGTATTGGGTGGCGCGGGGAACTCAGCCCTCGGTGCGCAACGTCGATGATTTCCTGCATTTCGGTCTGCTGACCGAGGTCGAAATGGGGGACTACCGCGACGCGCTCGATTTCTTCTGGCGTACCCGAAACGAATTGCATCTGCGAACCCGGCGTGCCAACGATCAGATGAGCTTCGAACTCCAGGAGGAGGTCAGCGAGGGGCTCGGATACGGATCGATGGCGGAGGCGATGGAAGCCGTCCCGGACAAGACGCAGTCGCAGGATGCGTCGCTCGCCGATATCCGTTTCCAGGCCGACGACCCGGATCTCCCCGTAGAGCGCTTCATGCGTGACTACTACCGACACGCGCGCGCGATCAAATCCTATTCGGAGCTGGTGATCGAACAGTGCGAGCGGCGGGTGGCGCCGGGCTCAGCCGAACGTGCGGATGAGCGTTTGGTCGAGGACGGCTTCGCGATCAGCGATGGACAGCTCACGATTCCCCACGCGGCCCATCTTCGCGAGGATCCCATTCGGATCTTGCGCGCCTTCGAGATCGCCCAGCGCCATCGGGTGCGGCTGTCTCGCATGGCGCAGCGCCTGCTGCGCGAAAATCTCCTGCTCCTCGGCGACACGCTGCGTACCTCGCCGGAGGTCTCGGAACTCGTCATGCGCATCCTCAACAGCGAGAATCGCGTGATGCGCACACTGATGTCAATGAACGATGTGGGAGTGCTCTCCCAGGTGATCCCCGAGTGGGAGCACATTGTTTGCCGTTGGCAGCATGTCATCTACCACACCTACACCGTTGACGTGCATTCGATCTTCCTCGTCGAGGAGTTGCGCCGTCTGTGGCGTGGGAAATATGCGCGGGCGATGCCCGAACTCACCGAGCTGATGCAGGAGGTCGACGACCGGCCGGTTCTTTTCCTGGGCTGCCTGCTCCACGATATCGGGAAGGGTTTCGGAGGCGACCATTCGAGCAAGGGCGTGATTCGCGCCGTGCCCGCGATCGAGAGGCTGGGCCTGTCGAAGGACCACGCCGAGCGGGTGCTCTTCATCGTCCAGCATCATCTGCTGATGTCGCATCTTGCTCAGAGCCGGGATCTCTCCGACGCCAAGCTCATTCTCGAACTGGCGCAGGTCTGCGGCGACCGCACGAATCTCCGCAATCTCTATCTGGCGACCTTTGCGGATATCCGGGCCTCGTCGGTGGATGGCTGGACCGACTGGAAGGGACAGCTCCTGCGCGAACTCTACGAACGCACGGCCGAGATGCTCGAGACGGGAGCGGAACGACCGGACCAGGCCGTCGCACTTCTCGAGGCCCGAGTCGAACGCCGCCGAGAGGGGGCGCGCGAGGAGCTGATCCGACTCGGCGTGGGGGAGAGCAAGATCGAGTCGCTCTTCGGCGAGATGCCGCGTCGCTATTTCCTCTCTCACACGCCGCGGCAGATCGCGCGCCATGCCCAACTCTTGCTTCGCTTCGGAGAGGGGAGCCGGGTCGTGACCGCTCATCGCGAGATGAAGGGCGGCTTCACCGAGTTCATCGGCTGCACCCAGGACGAGCACGGTCTGTACAGCCAGGTGGCGGGCGTGATGACGTCCTGTGGTCTGAATATCCTGGGTTCCCACGTGTACACGACTCGTGGCGGCCTCGCACTCGAGATCTACCGGACCCATACCCCGCGCGGAGGCGCCGACGAACGCGAAATGCTTTGGAAAGAAGTGCAGGAGTCACTCGACTCGGTGCTTTCGGGAGAGGTCGAGGTCGGCGATCTCGTGCGTCGAAGGCGTCGCCCCGTCGGGCTCACACGACCGCCGTCGCGCAAGCAGCCCCGCGTCCTGATCTCGAATACGGAGTCCGAGTTCTACACGCTGGTCGATGTCATCGCAGACGATCGGCTCGGTCTTCTCTACGACGTCACCCGAACGATCGGTGAGCAGGGATTCGAAATCTACATCTCGAAGGCCGCGACCATCAAGGATCAGGTCACGGACGCCTTCTACCTGAAAGACGGGAATGGCAAGAAAATAAAGGATCCCGAGCGTTTGGAGAGACTTCGTGAGGCACTGCTCGAGGCGGTGCGAGTCGGTCTCGAGGGGAGTGGGCGTGGCTGAGCGGGGAGCTCCCGGCGCGACACCGCTGGAAGGACTGTGCGATTCCTTCCTGACGCGTCTGGCCGTCGAGGAAGGGCTCTCGCCTCGGACCGTAGAGGCCTACGCCGGAGATCTTCGTCACCTTCGCGACCATCTCCGAGAGCGTGGGATCGAACGCGTCGAGCGAGTGACCCGGCACGATCTTTCTGCGATCGCCCTGTACCTCGACGAACGATCGATGGCGGCAAGCTCCCGCGCGCGGGTGCTCGTCTCGGTCCGTCGGCTGATGCGGTATGCGGAGGAGCTGGGCCTCGTCGGAGCGGATCCGATCGAGGCGCTACGCGCGCCGAAGCAGTCTCGAACGTTGCCCCGCATCCTGGCTGCGGAGGAGACCGTCGCGTTGATCGAGGCGGCCCACACGAATGACCCGATCGGTCTTCGGGACGTCGCGATGCTCGAAACGCTGTACGGAGCAGGACTACGCGTGACGGAGCTGGTGACCCTCCCGCTCTCGGCGATCGATCGCCGAGGACAGCTGCTGCGCGTCGTGGGCAAGGGCAGGAAGGAACGGGTCGTGCCGTTGGGAGACGTCGCGAGCGCGGCGATCGAAACCTATCTCGCCGAGGCGCGTCCGCTCCTGCTCGGGGACCGGTCGGATGTCGATCACGCCGTGTTCCTGACACGGCGAGGAAGGGCGATGACCCGTCAGAATTTCTTCGCACGGCTGCGACAGCACGCCATACGGGCGGGAATCGCGGGTGACCGGGTGTCGCCCCACGTGCTGCGACACGGATTCGCGACGGACCTGCTGGAGGGGGGAGCCGACCTGCGTTCGATTCAGTCGATGCTCGGCCACGCGGATCTGTCCTCGACCGAGATCTATACCCATGTGAGCCGGAAGCGATTGCGCGAGACGGTGGAGCTCCGACATCCGCGGGGCGCGGGCGGCAAGCGGTGAAACCGAGTCTCAGTCTGGAGGGCGTGTGCGCAGCCGTCCCGGTGGCGACGGCGGACCTGCTCCGCCGCGTCGCGCACGGGGCGACGAGCCGGAAATCCCGGTTGCATCTGGTCGGGGGACCGGTTCGCGACCTGCTGCTCGGCCGCCCGCTCTCCGACATCGACCTGATGGTCGAAGGGGATGCCCAGGCGCTCGCTGCGGCGGTGGCCCGCCGTCGCGATGGATCGGATCTCTCGGTCACAGGGCACGACCGGTTCGGGACCGTTCGCATCGCGTCCGCGGAGACCCATCTCGACCTCGCCCAGCTGCGTCATGAGACCTATTCGGGACCCGGAGCGCTCCCAGACGTCGAACCGGGCAGCGTCGAGCAGGACGCACAGCGCCGCGACTTCTCGGTCAATGCACTGGTCTGCCCGCTCGATAGTCGCGAGCCGGAGCGAAGAATTCCGGTTCAGGATCTGACGGGCGGGCTCGAGGACCTGGCGAAGAAACGGCTTCGGATCCTGCATCCCCGGAGCTTCCACGATGATCCGACCCGGGCCTGGCGGGCCGCGCGGTTCGCGGCCCGACTCGGGTTCAGCTTGGATCGCGGCTCGCGCAATGCCCTCCGAAACGCGTTGCGCGACGGTGCCTTCGGCGCGGTCAGTGGTGAGCGTTTTCGGCGTGAGCTGCAATTGGCCTTCGAGGAGGCCCAACATGGGGTTCTGCCCGGGCGAATCCTACGATTGCTCTCGGATTGGCATGTGCTCTCGGCGCTCGAACCCGGGCTCAGCCTCGGAAAGGATCGGGCGATGCCGTTGCGGCGTCTGGCCAAGGCGATCACTGCCCCGGATTGGCCCGCTCCGCGCTGGCGTCCCTGGGTGTCGGGCGTCGCGATCTGGCTTGCCCCGCTACCGGCCGCCCAACGCCGCCGGACCCTCGAACGGTTCTCGGTGAGGGGTGAGCAGGCGGCGCGAATCGTTCGCTTCGGTCGTGACGTGGACCGTACGCTGAAGGTGCTGGCCAGGGCGCGCGGTCGAGGCGCAGTGGATGCGGCGCTCGGGGATCTGCCCGAGGAGACGGTCCAGTCGCTCTACGCTTTGGCCGATGCTCCGGTCCGTCGGCGGATCCTGCGTTGGGGGGCGGAAGACCGGCGGCGGCGCGCTCCCGTGGGTGGGGCGGAGTTGCTCGAATTGGGGATCGAAGGCGCCGACATCGGCAAGGCACTCAAGCGTATCCGAGCAGGCTTCCTCGACGGAGAGGTCGCGAACCGGGAGGAAGCACTCGCGCTGGCCGAAGAAATCGCTCGTCGCGCGGCTCGCCGAAAACCGCCTCGCAAAGCGAAACCAGCGCGCCTAAAAGTTGCTCGCGGAAGCGCGATCACGGATACTCCCGGCTATCGCAATCCGCCGAAGCCTAAAAAGGCTGGATCGGCGATCGAAGCGGTTGAGGCGGAACCCGATGTCGGCGCTGGTGTCGTCGACAGAAAAGCCAATACGGGCACGGGCATAGAAGCAACGATCAGAGAAGATCCTCCGAGTTGAGGATCCGGTAGCTGTCCAGAGTCCCCTGTACTCCCCCCAGGCGCCAGGACGGATTCGAGACGATGAGCGCAACGGAAATAACGCTGAGTGCGGTGGAGGGCAGCGCCCTCCAGGATCTCGGCGAAGAACCCGACGAGCGGACCGACGGCCTGTCGGGCTATGCGGTCAAGCTGGAGGTTTTCGAGGGTCCCCTCGATCTCCTGCTGCATCTGATTCGACAGAATGAAGTCGATATCACCGATATCCCGATTCAGCGAATCGCCGAGCAATATCTCGAAACGATCGAGATCATGCAGGAACTCAATCTCGATGTGGCGGCCGAGTATCTCGTCATGGCCGCGACGCTGGCCCTGATCAAGAGCCGGATGCTGCTACCCGACGACTCGACGGACGAGGAGGATGGGACCGATCCCCGCGCGGATCTCATCCAGCGGCTGCTCCAGTATCAGCGTTTCAAGGAGGCGGCGGAGACGCTCTCCAGGCGACGACGACTCGGCCGAGACGTCTGGAGTGTGGTCGGACCGGGACCCGAGAAGACTCCCGACGGCGAACGCGAGATCGAGGTCGGACTCTTCGATCTCGTCGCGGCCTTCAAGGACGTGCTCGAGAACAGCGAAGGCGGAGAGTCGCTCCGGCACGAGGTGGAGACCGAGGAGGTGACCGTTCGCGACCGCATGATGGTGGTGATGGACCTGCTCGAGGCGAACGAAACCGTCGAGTTCCTGCAGATCTTCGAAATGCCCGGCGAAGCCGGACCTCCGACGCGAGGGGTACTGGTCGCGACGTTTCTCGCTGTGCTCGAGTTGGCGCGGTTGTCGGCGCTTCGGATCTACCAGGGGATCTCGGATCGCGGGACGCCCGAGGGCGCGATCCGAGTCCGACGTGCGGAGATCGCGGGTGGCGGCTCCGATTGGCGCGAGCTGATTGCCGGCACGATGTAGAACGGGTCGAAGGCCGAGGACGCCCAGGAGATGCGAACCGGTCTTCGATCGGCAGGCAGAAAGTTAAGCCATCCAAATGATCTGCAGAGAAAGAGCCAGGAGTCACCGTGAGTAGAATGGACGCGAGCGAGAAGCGACGAATCGTCGAGGCATTGATCCTCTCTTCGTCGGAGCCGATTCCCGCGGCAAAGCTCGCGGAGATCATCCCGTACTGCAATCCCGGGCAGGCGAAGGATCTCGTCAACGAGCTCAATACCGAGTACGTCGAACAGGATCGCTCCTTTGAGATCTGGGAAGTGGCGGGGGGCTATCAGATTCGAACCCGGGCAGAATTTTCCGGCTATCTGCAGAAGCTTCAGAAGGAGCGCGCGCTCAGGCTCTCCCAGGCGGCCCTCGAAACCCTGGCGATCATCGCCTATCGACAGCCTACGACCCGAGCCGAAATCGAAGAGGTACGCGGGGTCGACGCCGGTGCGACGGTCAAGAGCCTGCTCGAACGCCACCTGATCCGGATCGCCGGCCAACGTGAAGTCCCCGGGCGCCCGATGGTCTACGCGACGACGCGACGCTTCCTCGAGGTTTTCGGGCTCGAACGTCTGAAGGACCTTCCGAGCCTGCGCGAACTGGACGATTTGGCACGAGAGCAGGGCCTGCTCGAAAAGACCGAGGAGGACGCATCGCTTCCGGACGACGCATCGCTTCCGGACGACGCATCGCTTCCGGACGACGCATCGCTTCCGGAAGGCGCTTCGTCCGATGAGAGTGCCACGGAGGCGCCTCTCGAAGGCGAGCCCGAGATCGCAACCGAACCGGAGGCGGGCGAGTCCCCGTCCGACGGGGATCCGGCGGCAAGTTAGTTTCGATGGCCCACGGCGAATCGCCTCGACACAGAGCTAGCAAGAAGGCCGCCAAGAAAGCCCGCAAGGGAGCGGCGCCCGCGAATCGATCGACTTCGGATTCGAGGGGGGGGCTCCGCGCCGAGCGATCCAGACTCGATGCAGGGCATCCGGCCGGTGGAGTCGCGACGAAGAATCCGATCGGCGCTGATTCGAAGGGGGCGATCTACGACGGGTCGATCCGGCTCCAAAAACTGCTCGCGAGTGCCGGTTTCGGATCCCGCCGCGACGTCGAGCGTTTCATCAGCGAATCACGCGTGACCGTAAACGGTCGGGTGGCGAAGCTGGGAGACCGAGCGGATCCCGGAGCGGACGAGATCCGCTTCGACGGGGAACGCCTGCTCCGCGAGCGGCCGACCTATTGGATCGTGCACAAGCCGCGCGGCGTGGTCACGACCGTCCGTGACGACGAGGGTCGACGCACGATCGTCGACCTGCTTCCGCACAAGGTCGGGCGACTCTTTCCAGTGGGCCGGCTCGATCGAGAGACCACGGGGCTGGTCTTGATGACGAACGACGGAGACGCGGCACACGTGCTGCTGCATCCCTCGCTGGGAAACGAGCGAGAATACCGCGTGAATGTGAAGGGGCGGATCGATTCGAAAGCGGTCACCCGTCTCGAGCGTGGGGTCTCCCTCGAAGAGGGACGAACTTCTCCGGCCCGGGTGAGCGATATACGTTTCGACGCGGATTCGGGGACGTCGAGCTTCTCCCTCACGCTGTCCGAGGGTAAGAAACGTCAGATTCGACGCAGTCTGCTCGTTCTCGGCTTCCCGGTTCGACGTCTGGTTCGCGTTCGGATGGGACCCCTTCGAATCGGACGCCTCGCCGTCGGTGAGGCACGTCCCCTTCGCTCGGAGGAGAAACGGGCGCTGCTCGAACACGTGCGACGTCTGCGTGCGGGCGAGGCGCCGGCGCCCTCGGCACTCGGGCGCGAAGCGCCGAAGCGGGTGGGATCAACCCGCAAATCGCCTGCCGGCCCACCGCGGTCGAACACGACACGAAGAACTCGGGGGGCCACTGGCGCCAAGTCGACGAAGTCCGAGGCCTCGCGTGGATCTGACCGTTCGGGGGCGGGAAGCGGTGGCCCGGGGAATCGAAAGAGCGCAGCGAAGCGTAAATCGAGCGCGAGCCGGAAGAGCGGCGCTTCGCGCAAGCCGGGCGCCAAGCAAAAGACTGCGGCCAAGGGCAAGATCCGCTCCTCGGGACCGACCGGACCCGCTGACCGAGCCAAGGTCCGGCCGAGCGGTAAGCCCGCGAGCCGACCTGAGAGCAAGCCGCGGGGTGGGTCGGCTTCGCGGAAGCCCGCGGGTCGCGGCGGTCAGCGGACAGCGAGCTCCAGGAAGGGCGTCAGGAAATAGAAGGCGAGCAGGACGCCTAGGATGAAGTAGAGCGCCTGTGTTTCGTTTCGTGGCATCGCGTCGAACATCCTTCCCCCGATCGCAGAGCCGACTCGACAGGCTGCATCGAAAGAAGCACACCGCGAATCCGGGCCGGGCGGGCCTCGATCGACGGGCGCGCCCTGTCGGGACAGAGCAAGAAACGTGCGAACTCGAAGGGCGCTCGGATCCCGACGGGGAACCGCTGGACGTTCCCAGGCGGTTCGCGCGTGTCGACGCTCGCTTGCCGATTGGCTGCGCGATGGAGACGACGGGCGGCGAGCCAGGCCGCGGGCCGACGGTGGAAACGGAGTTCCGTCTGTGCGGAACATGCTTGTCCAGCGCGTCGGGGTCACTCTCGCGGCGAGAACGGGGGGCGGGGCCAGGCCCTCAGTCGCCCTCGCGACGACCGACTCGGGAGACCGCGAACGTGAGGAGGAGGCCGCCCACCAGGGCGGCGGTCGCGGTGCCCAGTTCCCCCGCCCGCGGCGAATAGCGCTGGAGGGGCCAGTCGTTCTGGGGGATGGCTGCGAGTTCCGCTTCGGGCACCACGCGTCCATTCACCTCGAAGCCGACCTTCGGAGGCACCGGCTCCTGAAACGGGTAGAGCCCGATCACCGCCCCGAGCAGCAATCCCAGGAGCGATCCGAGGGTGGGCTTGGCGTAGTGGGCGAGCAGCCAACGCAGACCATTGCTGACGCCGACGACGCCCAGGACCACGCCGATCCCGACGGGAACGACGATCTCCATCGAAACCAGAATACGCGCGAGGTCGAATCCCGCCGCGCCGATCAATCCCTCTTTGAGATCGTCGATCGCGCCCAGGATCGGTTCGTATTGCCCGAGCAGCAGCAGCAGGTAGCCGCCGGAGATTCCGGGCAGGATCATTGCTGACGCCCCGGCCAGGCCCGAAAGGACGAGTAGCGGGAGACTCGCCGAGTCCGTGCCACTCGCGCCACCGGTGCTGAGCGCCATGACCCCCATCAAGCCGAATGCGGCGACGGCCCCGGCCCAGACGCCGGGGGTGGCCGGGCGAGCGAGTCGCCACACCAGCGGCAGACCGCCCAGCGTCAGGCCGATGAAGAAACTGTACATGAGCGGTCGCTCGCCGATCACGAGTGCGCGCGTCGCGCCCGCGAGCAATCCGATTGCGAGGACCGCTGCCCCTCCGATCGTCGCCAGCACGACCAGCGGCCGCGGGCGGAGCTGCAGCCGGGTCACGTCGGCGATCGCATTGATGAAACTCGGGTAGACGCCCGCGGCGAGGAGCATGGTTCCGCCGCTGATCCCAGGCACCAGGTTTGCGAGCCCCATCAGGGTTCCGCCGATCAGTCCGCGCGGTACGAACGACGCGAGCGATCCCTCGTCCCTTTCTCGAAGGTCTTGTGTCGGGCTCGACTCGTGTCGTGCGTCCCCGCCTGCGCTTTCGTGCTCCAAGCTCCCCCCTTAGTTCGGCTACTCTAGCAGCGCCTACCCCGCTATCGGAAGTTCGGGCGCATGGTCGTAGGGGCTGGAGACGAGTGGGTCGGCGTCGGCCCGCGCGAATCAGGGAAGGGATGCGATGTGCGGGCGGATGACATTGACGCGGTCCGGGAACGAGATCGCCCTGTATTTTGCCGAGGCGATGGCGCTCGCGTCTGCGTCGGGGACGAGTCTCTCCGATCCGCGAGAGGAGAATGGGGCCGGGCTGCGGAAGCGTTTCAATCTCGCGCCGTCCCAGGACATCCTGACGCTGGTGGCCGCACCGAGCGGCTCAGGCGAAGCCGCCACCTTCTCCTTCAAGCGCTGGGGATTGGTGCCGAGCTGGGCGAAGGATCCCTCCGTCGGAGCGCGAATGTTCAACGCGCGAGCGGAGACCGCCGACGTGAAGCCCTCCTTTCGCGCCGCCTGGAAGCGTCGTCGTTGTCTGGTCCCGGCGGATGGGTTCTACGAGTGGACTCCGAAGAATCGCGACCATCGGCCCTTTCATTTTCGCCCGAGTCGGGGGACGTTGATGGCCTTCGCCGGGCTCTACGAGCACTGGCAGGGCGAGGGCGGTGAAGTGATCGAATCGTGTACGGTCCTGACGACCGCGGCCAATGCCGATCTCGAAGGGGTTCATCACCGAATGCCGGTCATTCTCGATCCGGGTGAAGTCGCGAGCTGGCTCGATCCGGAATCAGATCCGGAATCTCTCAAGGCGCTCACGATCAGCGCCCCCGCTGGCACGCTCGAGCGGCACGCCGTGAGTCGCTACGTGAACGATCCGAGGCGCGACGACGAGCGGTGTCTCGAATTCGAGCCGAAGGCCGAGCAGGGCGATCTCTTCACCCATTCTGGGGGAGAAGAGGCCGGCGGAGAAGAGGAATTCTGATGACATCGCCCTCCAATCGCCCCCGTCTGCGGCGCATCTGCCTCGGGTTGATCGGAATGCTCTACGTGTTCTCGGTTCCCTGGTACCGCGAGGCGACCGAGCCGCTGACGCTCCGACTGGGAATGCCCGACTGGGTTGCGGTCGCGGTGGTCTGTTATGTCGCGGTTGCGATCTTGAATGCGGTCGCCTGGATCCTGACAGAAATTCCGGATTCCCCAGACGATGCGATTGGAAGCGACGCGTCCCGTGGCCCCGGATACTCGAACGCCCGCTCCGACGAGAAACCCTCGGAGGTGTCTCGATGAATTTTGGTGTCTGGGGTGTCATCGCCCTGCTGGTCTACCTTGGCGCGCTCGTCGGGGTTGCCGAGATCGCTCGGCGTGCGAAGCGTGACTCCTCGCCCGCAGATCATTTCCTGGCGGGTCGTTCGCTCGGGTCCTTCGTCCTCTTCCTGACGCTGTATGCGACGGCGTATAGCGGAAACTCGCTCCTCGGGTATCCGGGCCGAGCCTACCGGGACGGCTACTCGTTCATCATGGCGACCGGCTTCATGATGTCGATCGTCGTGGTCTTTCATCTCCTCGTCCCGAGGTTGCGTCCACTGGCGGTCCGCCACCATTTCGTGACGCCCGGCGACTATCTGCGGGTTCGTTTCGGGGGACGTTGGGCCCGGGGGTTGCGTTGGGCGATCGCGATTCTGATGACCCTCGGATTGGCGAATTTCCTCCTCGCGCAGCTGAAGGCGATGGGGGACGTGGCGCATCTCGTGACCGGCGGGCGGATTCCCTATGAAGCCGGGGTGATCGGGTTGGCCGGGGTGATCCTCTTCTACGAGACCCGGGGTGGGATGCGAGCCGTCGCCTGGACGGATGCGGCCCAGGGAATCGCGATGTTCGTCGGTCTCGCAGCCCTGCTCGGCTGGCTTCTTTCCGAGGCGGGGGGACTCAGCGAGATCACTCGCGCGGTGGCGCAGAAGCGTCCGGATGCGGTGGCGGTCCCCTCGCGAACCGTCGCGATGAACTGGTTCAGCACCATCGTCCTGATGGGACTCGCGAGTGTTCTCTATCCCCAGGCGATTCAGCGCATTTTCGCCGCCAAGAGCGGTCGCGCCCTCAAGCGTTCACTAGCCGGGATGACCTTCATGCCACTCGTGACGACCCTCGTCGTGACGCTGATCGGCGTCGCTTCGATCGCCCGCTTCGACATCACCGAGGCGGTGGATACCGACGGGGTCGTTCCCATGCTCCTGAGCGATTGGGGAGCCGCGGGAGGATGGGCCACCTGGGCGGCGTTGCTCGTGTTCTTGGGGGCGCTCTCCGCGATCATGTCGACGGCGGACTCGTGTCTGCTCTCCTTGGGGTCGCTTCTTTCCCGTGATCTGCTCGGTCGGGAGGGGAGCGATGAGGCCGCGACGCTGCTGGGGAAGCGATTGGCCGCCGCCGTCCTGATCGCCGCGATCCCCTTTGCGCTCATGCGCGAGTTGACGCTGTGGCGCCTAATCGAACTCAAGATGGAGCTGCTGGTCCAGTGCGTACCGGCGTTCTTGATCGCGATCCATTGGTCCAGGCTGAGAACCGGGCCCGTACTCGCCGGCGTGCTCGTGGGAACCGTTTTCTCGGTGGCCCTCACGTTTGCGGGGGTCACCCGCGTTGAGGGGATTCATGTGGGTGTGATCGGATGTCTGCTCAACACGATCGTCGCCGTCGGCGGATCGCTGATGACCGGGGAGGAGCGGGTCGGCTTGGCGACGCCCACGCGGGATTCCAGCAGCGACGGCTCGTGAATGCGCAGGAGGCCGGCGTTCGACTCGGGTCGGTCGCGAATGCTGCAGGAATCCTGCGAGGTTTCATCCTCGGACGCCACGAATGTCCGGACGCGCTCGGCATCCCTCGATCGGGGAGTCGAAATGGTCACCGTTGTCGGCATCGCATGCGTCGCGTGGACGATCTACGAGGTCGTCCGGCTCGCTCGAGGGAAGCCTGTGCTCGGGCCGACGATCGGCGCTTCGCCGCGTGACGAAGCGGCGGCCGGAGAATCCTGGCGTGGTCCGCGCGCTAGTCACTTCGCTGCCTGGGATGACCACGGTCGCCCGATCGCCGTCGAAGATATCGGTCATCCGTAACCCGGGCGACCCGCTCCAAATTGGGAACTCTTCGCTATTTTCGGTCGACACGCGATCGGTGTTTGCCCCTCGGCGCCCCACACCCGGCGCGGCCGAAGCGGGCACGTCGCCGCTCGCGTGCTCTTGGTGGAGAGGACGGGTTCATGGCGTCGGCTGAATTCAGTGCACGAGATGTGGAGGCACTCGCCCGGGCCCATTCGGATCTGGAAGAGCGTGGAGAGTTCTCCGACCTGCTGAAGACGCTCGTGGACGACCCGATCTACGAGTATCATCCGCTCGGCGTCCAACTCGAGGGGGCGGAAGCCGTACATCGCTACTACGAACGCGTCCAGCGCGAATACAATCCCCACGTCGTTTCGTCCGCGCTCATCGGCCTCGTCTCGGGCGCGTCCGCCGCGGTGCTCGAATATGCCGTCCGATTGAGACTGGGCAGCGAGATCGTTGACGAGCGGTTGATCGCGGTCATGCCGGTCCGAGGCGATCTCTTCGGCGGGGAACGAATTTACAGCAGCGACCGGGTGTTGCGGCTGCTGCTCGGGGAGATGCTCGCCGAGGCGAAGCCGATTCCCGGGCTCGAATCGCTTGAGACGCGTCCGGTCTGACCGTTTCTACGATGTGTCGGCCATCGCGTCGGCTTCGTTCTATGGTTTTTTGGGGGGGGGTCCATCATGCCGGCGATCGCTGAAGCCAATCCGCTTCATCTTCACGGGGCGTTGCCGCGCTTCGATCTCTTCGAAATCGAGCAGGTGACACCGGGCATTCGAGACCTGCTCTCGGAACTCGGGGGAGACCTCTCTGCGCTCGAAGCCTCGCTCGAGGCGCGCTCGAAGGAGGGGGGCGAGGTGAGCTGGACCGGCCTGATCGATCCGCTCGAGGGGATGTCGGAGCGCCTTGGATTCGGCTGGGGACTGGTCGGGCACCTGATGGGGGTCCAGAACAGCGAATCCCTGCGCGAGGCGCATTCGAGTGTTCAGGCCGACGTCGTCGGCTTCGGCCTGCGTCTTGCCCAGAGTCGACCGATCTTCGAGGCGCTGGAGGCCCTTCGGGACGGGAGTGTCTTCGCGACCCTCGACGCGGCTCAGCAGCGCATCATCGAAAGTCTCCTGCGCGAAGCTCGACACGCGGGGGTCGGCCTCGCGGATTCCGAGCGCGCCCGATTCAACGAGATCCAGGCCGAACTGGCGGATCTCGGGACTCGATTCGGCAACCACGTGCTCGACGCGACCAAGGCCTTCGGCCTGACCCTTCGCAGCGATGACGAGATCGCCGGTACGCCGGACAGCCTTCGCCAGCTGGCGGCCCAGAACGCGCGGGAGAACGGGGAAGAGGGCGCTAGCCCCGAGCAGGGTCCCTGGCGGATCACCCTGGATGCACCCGTGCTGATGCCCTTTCTCGAGCACGGGGAGTGCCGACGCCTGCGCGAGCAGCTCTACCGCGCCTATGTGACGCGGGCGGGAGAGGGCGAACTCGACAACACGCCACTGATCGAGGGGATCCTCTCGCTGCGTCAGGAAATGGCGGGACTGCTCGGGTTCGAGAGTTATGCGGCGTTGTCGGTCGACTCGAAGATGGCGCCGAGCGTGTCGGTCGTCGACGAGCTGCTCGAGCAGCTGCGCGGCGCGTCGATCGATGCGGCTGAGGAAGACCTCGGGACTCTTCGGAATTATGCGAGTGAGAAGGGCCTGGTGGGGGCGCTCGAACTCTGGGATGTCGGGTTCTACTCCGAGCGTCTGCGGGAAGAGCGTTTCGACTATTCAGAAGAGGAATTGAGACCCTATTTTCCGATGTCGCGGGTCCTTGACGGGCTCTTCGCCCTGGCGGAGCGCCTGTTCGACGTGACGATCGAAGCCGCGGACGGGGATGCGCCCGTCTGGCATCCGGACGTTCGCTTCTTCCGCGTGTGCGACGAGGCGGGCGAGCCGCTGGCCGCCTTCTTCCTCGACCCGTTTAGCCGGCCCGAGGACAAACGGGGCGGAGCCTGGATGGACGAGTGTCTCGGGCGAACCGGATTGGGGGGTGACGGGCCACGCGAAGCGGTGGCCTATCTCGTCTGCAATCAGACGCCGCCGGTCGGCAACAAGCCCTCCCTGATGTCCTTCGACGAGGTGCTCACACTCTTTCACGAATTCGGTCATGGCCTCCAGCACATGCTCACGCGGGTCGACTACGGCCTCGCCTCCGGCATTCGCAACATCGAGTGGGACGCGGTCGAGTTGCCGAGCCAGTTCATGGAAAATTGGTGCTATCAGCGCGAGACGCTCCTCGGGCTATCCGGCCATTTCGAAACCGGCGAGCCGCTTCCGGTCGAACTCTTCGACAAGATCGATGCCGCTCGCACCTTTCGCGCCGGCAGTGGCATGCTCCGCCAGCTCTATTTCGCGACCATGGACCTCGCGCTCCACCGCCAGGATCTCGCGCATACGGGGGAGAGCGTCTTCGACGTCCAGCGACGGGTGGCGGAGCGGACGACGGTCTTGCCTCCGCTCCTGGAGGACCGCTTTCTGTGCAGCTTCGGACATATCTTCGCCGGGGGGTACGCCGCCGGCTATTACAGCTACAAGTGGGCTGAAGTCCTGTCCGCCGACGCCTTCTCGGCCTTCGAAGAAGCCGGACTCGAGGACGCAGACGCGGTCTCGGAGACCGGCCGGCGTTTTCGCGAAACGGTGCTGGCCCTCGGAGGCGGTACGACGCCGATGGAGGTCTTCACGGCCTTTCGAGGACGCGAGCCCTCACCGGATGCGCTGCTGCGTCATTCTGGATTGGTGTCGACGAGCGCATGACGGCTGATGCCTCAGTGGTCGGGTCGCCGTCTATCGCGTGGTCCGCCGGATCCCGGCTGCGATCTACCCCGACACCAGAAATCGCGAGTGGGTCACGGTGCAACCCGGGATGGATGCGTTCGCGTTCTATCCAGCGGGGATCCCCCCGGCCGCCTTCAACCAGATCTATGACTCGTCGCCGGAACTCCGGCGGGTAGCCCCTTCGTACCATCTCGTCCTCCTGTCAGGATGATGGCAGCAAAAGCCAGTTTTCTCGCTCCGTCGAAGTCAGGACACTCCAGAGTCTCCGGGAAAGCCGCGGCGGTTCACCATTTCGAAGAGTGTGGGCGTTTGAGATATTTTTCTCCCTGCGGCTCGCAAATCTTCATATAATGAAGTGTCGCTCATGCACTCCACCCCCTTTCGGGGATTAGGGAGAAAATGAATGGACACTCCAAGCCGCCACTACGATTTTGGTCTAAGCGGGATTTTCTTCCGGTCACGAAATCGGATTCGCCGCGTCTTTCCCCAGCTTCAATCCAGTTTCGGTTGGCCTGCCGCGCTCAAATTGGTCGTATGCGTGTTTTTGGCCATTGCTGCGTCGTCGCATGTCGTCTCGGCGCAGTCGCTCCCACCCGTCCCCGAGCCTCCCGAGAATCCGATCACTCCCCAAAAGGCCGTGCTTGGGAAAATCCTTTTCTGGGATGAGCAGCTCTCCACCGACAACACGGTTGCCTGCGGGACCTGCCATTTCCTCGAAAATTCGGGTACCGATTCACGCCTAGCGGTTCATCCTGGCTTTGATGGAATCTTTGGAAATGCGGACGATGTCTTCGGTTCGCAGGGAGTGGTGCGCCGCAATTCGAGTGGCGTTACGATCGTGGACCCTATCTTTGGAACATCACCGCAAGTGACCGACCGAGCGGCCCCGTCTGCGTTCCAGAGTCTTTTTGCGCCTGATATCCTGTGGGATGGTCGAGCCGGTTCGACCTTCGTCGATCCACTAAGCCCCACAACTGTCTTGATTGCGACGGGTGGCGCCCTGGAGAGCCAGTCGATCTTGCCGATTCTCAACTCGGTTGAGATGGCTAAGGATGGCCGAAGCTGGGCTGAGGTGACGACGAAGCTAGCCGGCTCAGTGCCACTTGCGATCGCCACGAACCTGCCTGGCGATGTCGTCGCAGCTCTAGCCGCCAACCCCAACTATTCGGATCTATTCAACGCGGCTTTCGGCACCCCCGACATCACACCGGGCCGGATTGCTTTCGCGATCGCGACCTACGAACGCACCTTGGTCGCTGATCAGACACCCTTTGACCAATTCGTCGCGGGCGACCCCTCTGCACTCACGTCGGCTCAACAAACCGGCCTCAACTTTTTCCAAGTCTCACCCTGTTCGATTTGCCATCCGCCGCCTCTCTTCACCGGCAGCCGGTTCAAGAACATTGGACTCCGCGACCCGATTGAAGACAGTGGACGAGAAGGTGTGACTGGAGCGTTGGGAGATCTGGCAACATTCAAGGTCCCGAGCCTAAGGGGGGCAGGCCTCAAAACGAATTTCATGCACACCGGCCAGATCACGAGCGTGACCGACGCCGTGCTCTTCTACGACCCCTCACAGTTCCACTTCCCGACAAACCTGGACGTAGCCATTCCCATTGGCGTGCCGCCACCCATCCTGCCTGACTTGGTCGATTTTATCGAAAATGGACTGACCGACCCGCGATTAGCCGCGGGTATGCCACCCTTCGATCGTCCTACTCTTGCGAGCGAACTCGGTGCGCCTCTGCCTGTTCCATCGCTTGCGCCGATTCTGTTTTACGGTTTGGCTGCAGGTTTGGCAGTACTCGGCTGGAAAGAAGCGCGTCGGCCCTCCGTGTAGTCGAGAGGGTGAGGCCAAGGGAGAACTGACCTTGTTCCGGAAAAATGGACACCCTCTTAGTTATGCGACGCAGACCCCTGTGGCCTGACCCATTTCTTCGAACGCTACGGGACTGATGTTCCC
>JAPYTP010000083.1 GCA_029941885.1 Myxococcota bacterium | reverse complement strand
ACCCAACGTCGCGAGTACGCGGGCGTGTCCATCGGCCAACGCGGCGCTCTCCGCCCAGCCTTCGACCTGCTCCCGGTAGTTATGAATCGACTCGGCAATCTCTGCGAGGTATCGCTGGCGAGCGATAGGAACCAGTCCGCCCGACTCGGAGATTTCGAGCCCCTGTCCGCTGGGCCCGCTCGACCCCGCGAACGCGACGACCCCGAGCGCGCCGAGCCGAGCTTCGAGTGCCAGGGCCAGCCGATCCATCCCCGGATCGTTCCATTTTCGCGCCACGGTCGGAAAGACGGGCACCTCGGCATCAGGAGTCGTCGGCTGATCGCGATTCCTTCGCCACTGCTTGCGAATATCCCGCAGCGAATCCGCTGCGCCACAGCGATCGCATTTATTGAGCACGATCACATCCGCATAATCGACCATGTCGATCTTCTCGAGCTGTGATGGAGCACCGTAGTCCGGTGTCATCACATACAGCGAACAGTCGACCTGGTCGACGATCCCCGAGTCGCTCTGTCCGATTCCGGCGGTTTCAAGAAATACGAGATCGAAGCCTGCGGAGCGCAGGATGGCCAGGCCGTCTCCGACGGCTGCGGCGAGGGAGAGATTCGCACGCCGCGTGGCCATCGAGCGGACGAAGATTTCCGGCCCACCGATTGCGTTCATGCGAATTCGGTCGCCGAGCAGAGCGCCGCCACTGCGGCGTCGCGTTGGGTCGACCAGCAGCAGTGCGATCCGGATCGCCGGTGCATCCCGCCGCAATCGCATCAGGAGTTCGTCGACGACGCTCGACTTGCCGGCGCCCCCCGTGCCGGTGAAACCGATCACCGGGGCTGCGGTCTGCCCGCTCGCGGCGATCGCCGCGCGAAGGGCGTGGGCTTCTTCCTTGTGGGAGTCCGCATGATTCTCGAAGAAACTGATCAGCCGAGAGGCTTCGATCGGCTCGCATCGATCGATCTTCCTCGCCAGCTCCATCAGGCCCTTTGCAGGGTCGGCCTCCCGGGCACGACGCGCCTCGAGACATTCCTCGACGATCGAGCCGATCATCCCCTCGAGTCCCAGGACGCGACCGTCCTCGGGGCTGAAGATGCGGGCGACGCCCATACGGTGAAGCCCTGCGATCTCATCGGGGGTGATCGTTCCACCCCCGCCGCCGTAGACGCGAACCCGCGGCATGCCGACTTCCGACAGACGCTGCACGAGATACTCGAAATACTCCATGTGCCCACCCTGATAGGATGAGATGGCGATGGCGTCGGCATCTTCCTCGACCGCCGCCTCGACGAGTTCTTCGACGGAGCGGTCGTGCCCGAGGTGAATCACCTCGGCACCCTGCGATTGCAGGAGACGGCGCATGATGTTGATCGCCGCGTCATGTCCGTCGAAGAGCGAAGCCGCGGTCACGACGCGAATCGGCGACAGCAGACCGCTGGTCGGGGAGTCGCTTGGATTGCTCATCTCGACCCCCCGTGGACCCGTTCTGGGTCCGCCGAAACCGTCGATCGGGGAGGCGTGCCGGCGGCGGGGTCTTCGGCGGAGCGATGATCCTCAACGTGGTCGCGATAGGCCACGAGTTCCCCGCGAAGATCTGCGAGCTCAGCCATGCGAAGGTCGACGTCGGCCAGGTGAACCTCGAGCAGATCGCGCAGGCGCGAGAGCATCGCTCGCGTGGAACCCCCGATCGCGTACACGGCATTCAGCTCGCCGATCTCCGCCAGCGAGAGGCCGAGGGCCTTCAGCCGTGTGATGAACCCGAGTCGTTCGAGTTCGTCTGGGCCGTAGATCCGACGGCCGCCCTGGCTGCGTCGAATTCCGGGGAGGAGCCCGATTTCTTCGTAGTAGCGGATGGTTCGGGGCGAGAGACCCGTCTGCTCACAGACTTTCGCGATGGCCCACATGGCGCAGAGTTGTCCCATATTTGCCAGCTAACGTCAACTGTAAACCGGATCGGTCAACTCGGGCGAGAGTATGAGACTGCAGACTGCCCCGCGGGACAAAACCTCTGATCAGCGTCCTGCGGCAGCCCACTCTCAACGAGGATTCAGTGGTAGCCGAGTTCAGCGATCCGCCGGTCGTTCCTCAGCCAACTCGGGTCGATCTTCACGAAGAGCTGCAGGTGGACCTGACGGCCCACCCACTCCTCGATCGATCGGCGCGCTCGGATGCCGATCTTCTTGATCATGCTGCCACCCTTGCCGACCACGATGCGCTTCTGGGAATCCCGCTCGACGAGCAGATTCGCCTCGATCCGAATCGCCTTCGATTTCGACTCGTCATAGCGAAGTACCTCGACCGCCATCGAATACGGCAACTCCTGGTCCAGGAGGTCGAAGAGCGCCTCCCGGATCATCTCGGCGCACAGCCAGCGCATCGGCCGATCCGTCAGCTCGTCCTCTGCATAGAGTGGCGGGGACGGTGGCAGCGCTTCGACGATCGCTTGCAGCAACGGCTCGATCCCCTCCTCCGTCTTGGCGGAAACCGAGAAGGCCGGCCAATCGCCGGGCGCCTCGTCGATCGGCCAGGCATGCGCCCGTGCGCGCCGCAGGTCGCTCTTGGTCCCGACGATGATCGTGGGGCGGGCCATCGCCGCGAGCCCCTCCGCGAGTTCCTGGTGCACTTGCGTCCAGCCGCCCGCTCGATCGACTAACAGAAGTGCCACCTCGCAACCCCGTGCAACCTCCTCCACGACCGCATTCAACGCGATATTGAGTTTTTTTGGACTCGCGTGTCGACCTGGGGTGTCCAGGAAGAGAATCTGCGCACCCTCCCTCGGGAGGATGCCCAGGATCCGGCTGCGAGTCGTCTGTGGCTTCGCGCTGACAATCGCGAGACGCTGACCGAGTACGGTGTTCAGCAACGACGACTTCCCCGCATTGGGCGGCCCGAGAAGTGCAACAAAACCCGCACGAAAATCGTCCAAGAACTAGACCTCCTGTTCGGCGGGCTCGAGCCGTCGCCTCTCCAGGGCGATTCGGGCAGCAGCTCTCTCTGCAGCTCGTTTGGTTCGTCCAACGCCATCGGCGAGCCTTTCGCCCTTCGATCTCACTTCGACGGTAAAGCGAGCGTCGTCGCCTTCGACCTCGCTGTCGCGTACCAGCCGGTAGTTCGGGAACTCCCCCTCCGCCGCCATCAACGTCTCCTGGAGTTTCGTTTTCGGATCCCGTTCGACCTGGACGGCATCCACGGCCAGCGCCTCTCCGAAATGCCGTCCCACGAATCGCTCCACCGGTTCGGGGCCGGCATCGAGATAGATCGCTCCGATCAGGGCTTCCATCGCGTTCGCGAGGATCGACGGTTTTTCGCGCCCCCCGGAACTCTCCTCGGTCCGCCCGAGCTGCAGAACCCCACCCAGGTCGATCGACTGCGCCAGTGTCGCCAGCGAACGCCCTTCGACGATCGCATGCAGCGATCGGGTCAGATCACCCTCGCGCCAATCCGGCTTCGCCTCGTAGAGAGCCTCCGCGACGACGAGGGCGAGGATTGCATCCCCCAGAAATTCGAGTCGCTCGTTGCTCTCGAGACCCCCTTCTTCCCCCGTTTGACCGAGCGAGTGTTCGTTCGCGTAGGAGGAGTGCCGCAGCGCCTTTTCGAGGAGCGCCCGATCTCGAAATCGATGGTCGAGCGCCTGCTCGAGTCGGTCGATCCTGACTGCCCGTTCGGGGTCTTCGCTCACCGGATTCCCTCGGCCAACCATCCCCCGCCGATCACCTCCTGATCGAACTCGGGGTCGTAGAATACGGCGGCCTGCCCCGGTGCCACTGCGCGCACCGGCTCCTCGAATCGAATACTCGCCTGCCCCCCCGGCGACGCTTCGATCTCCGCGAGTACGGCCGGGTGGCGATGTCGAACCTGGACCCGAGCGCGCAGCTTCGAAGTCGGCAGCTCACCCGAAATCCAGTTCACATTCTCGACCGTCGCCCGACCGCAATCGAGATCTTCGACGTTCCCGACGACGACCTTCTGCTCGCGCGGATCGATGCGCAGCACGTAGAGGCGACGATTCGCCGAGATGCCGAGGCCGTGGCGCTGCCCGACCGTGAAATGATGTACGCCGCGATGGGTTCCGAGCACCTCACCGGATTCATCGACGATCTGTCCCTGAAGTCGGGCCGCTCTCGGACGCAATCGCTCGACCACTTTCGCGTAGTCGCCGTCTGGCACGAAGCAGATCTCCTGGCTCTCCGGTTTCTCTGCCGTACCGAGCCCCAGCTGACGAGCGCGCTCCCGCACCTGGTGTTTCGTCATTTCACCGATCGGGAAGGAAGCCGCGCGAAGCTGTTCCTGATCGAGGGAGAAGAGGAAATAACTCTGATCCTTCTCACGATCGACGGAACGATAGAGTCGCGCCTGGCCCGTCTCGGAATCGTGGGTCACGCGCGCGTAGTGTCCCGTCGCGACCCGTGTCGCTCCGAACACCTTCGCGCGATCCAGTAGATGGTCGAACTTGAAGGACTTGTTGCAGGAGACACACGGAATGGGCGTGCGGCCCGCGAGATAGGCGTCCGCAAACTCTTCGATCACTTCGCGTCCGAAGGCCTCGGCGTAATTCGCCACGTAGAAGCGAATGCCCAGGCGCTCGGCGACCCGCCTGGCATCGTCGGCGTCTTCGAGCGAGCAACACCGGGATCCGCTCTCGGACAAGCGCATGGTCACGCCGATCGTCTCGGCTCCGTCCTCGGTCAACATCGCGGCCGCCACCGAGGAATCGACTCCTCCCGACATCGCGACAACGATGCGCTCACCCGAAGCGAGCGGGGCCTCTCTGCTCACTCGTTCTCCTTCGACGCTCACGGGGCTTCCACCGATCGTACTCGCGGAACGAGCTCAGCGAGCAACGCGATGACGCGGTCGATCTGCGCTTCGTCCACACCCCACCCGACGGAAAAACGCAGGCTCCCACGAGCCTCCTCGGGTGTGCGCCCCATCGCGGTCAGGACCTTCGACGGCTCGATCGAACCGGAATGGCAAGCCGCACCGGCGGAGACCGCAACACCCTCGATGTCGAGGGTCTGGACCAGCACCTCTCCGGCGACGCCGGCGAATTCGACGTTCAGCGTATTCGCGAGCACGCGCGCGCGGTCGCCGTTCCAACGCACGTCGTCGACGCAGTTCTGAATACCCACCCAGAGTCGATCGCGCAGTTTTCCGCAGGACTCTTCGCGCGCCGCGAGATCGGTGAGGGCGAGTTCACAGGCCAACCCGTAGCCGACGATGCCCGCGACGTTCTCGGTCCCACCGCGCAGTCCCCGTTCCTGCCCGCCTCCGTGCAGGAAGGCCGGCAGCGCCGCATTGTCGCGGGCGACGAGCGCCCCCACTCCCTTCGGTCCGCCGAGCTTGTGAGCCGATGAGGAGAGGAAATCCACGGGCACGAGAGTGAGGTCCGTTGCCGTCTTCCCAACGGCCTGGGTCGCGTCCGAATGCAGCGGGACACCGCGCACGCGGCACAGCTCCGAAATCTCCTCGATCGGTTGGAGCGATCCCGTTTCATTGTTCGCCCAGATGATCGAAACGAGTTTCGTCTGATCCGTGATTGCGTCGGCGACCGCGTCCAACCCGATGCACCCGTCCGCGTCCGGCGCGACGCGGGAAACGCGAACCCCACGACCCTCGAGGAGGCAGAGCGGTTCTGAAACCGAGGGATGCTCCACCGCCGTCGTCACGACGTGGTCGCCCGGAGCTAGACGACCGAAGAGGAGCGTATTATTCGCCTCGGTGGCGCCGCCCGTGAAACGGATCTCGCTCGGCTCGGCACCCAACAGGGAAGCGACCTGGGCGCGAGCGGACTCCACACGCGCCCGCGCCGCGGCACCCTCGGCGTAGACGCTCGACGGGTTGCCATAGTCGTCCCGCAAGACGGCGCTCATCGCTTCCGCGACTTCGGGCCGGATCGGCGTCGTGGCATTGTGGTCGAGGTAGATCCTCATCCCGTCCTCAATCTCACCCTCCATCGCAATCCGGAGGGGCGCGCCGAACCGGGATGATCCAGTTCGACGCGCGCACCTTAGCCCCGAAGATCGTGGATTCAAGCGTTGCTTTCGCTGCTCTCCGGTTCGAGCCCCGCACAGAGCGACTCGAGGGGCGCATCGTCCGCAATCTGGCTCCAGGCTCCCTCTAGCTGGCCCAGAGTCCGTGCCACGTCCGCGTTGCGGCGGATGGATGCGCCTTCGGCGAGGCTTCCTCGAACGGCACGCAGGACCGCCCCCACCGTCAGATCGCGAAGCGGTGCCGCCGGCAGGTAGGCCGGGTCCATCCCGTCCCCGCTGTGTACGGCTCGAAGCAGCTGCGCACGCTCGAAATCCTCACAGAGTCGGCGCACGAGGCGGATCGGCTCGTCGAGGGCGTCGGCCAGGTTCTCCGCGCTCGGCGGATCCCGGTGCTCGCGGAAACGTTTTCCCACGGCCACCGCGATTTCGAGCGCGACGGCCTCTTGTTCGGCGACACTCGACTCGCCGCTCCGCATCTCGCGCCGAGCGAACGCCAGGTTCTGAGCGGCGAAGGCGACCTCCGCCCCCAACAGGAGCACCGCCCAGCAAGCATAGAGCCATGCCAGGATCAGCGGCACCGCCGAGAGGGCACCGAAGACCGCGTGATACGTCGCCGCCCCGATCTGGAAGTCGACGTAGATCGTTCGTGCTGCCGCGAACAGGACCGCTGCGACGAGCCCCCCAAGCGCCGCGGCGCGGATTCGGACCTCGGTGTTCGGAAAGAACCAATACAGGAAGGTGAAGCCCAGGAAGAGAACGAGAACGGGGATCTGCGCCAGGCCGAGTCCATAGATCTGGGCGAAGAGGGGATATTCGAGCAGCCACCCCACGAGTCGGCCGCTCTGAAGGGTCGTTGCGAGGCTGACCGCGACGCCCGTCGAAATCGGCGCCACGACCATCACGGCCAGATAGTCCGAGAAGCGTCGCGCCAGGTTGCGCGGAGCGACGACCCCCCAGATGTCGTTGAGGGTCGACTCGAGATGGCGCAGTGCGAAGATCGCCGTCCCGAAGACCACGGCGCCGCCAACGGTTCCGAAACTCGCGAAATCGAGCTTGGCCGCGTAGTTCCGCACCGTCTCCCGAACCTCGGGTGCCACGGTCGTCAGTTGATCGATCGCGAATTCGACCAGCGTCTCGTCCCCGCCGACAGCCCCAAGGATCGCGATCACGACTCCGAGCATCGGGATCACGGAGATCGCCGTCACGTAGGTGAGCGCACTCGCGCGGAGCAGGAGCTGATCCGTCTGGAAGCCACGAATCGTGAGCGCCACCAGTTGCGCGGTCGAACGCAGGAGCCGCAACAGTCGGGGCTCCTCCGGGTCGGCCAACCACAACTCGCGCTGAAGCCACGCTGCGACGCCCACCAGCCGAGCGAAGGCCCCCTCCCCCTCAGCCCACACCGATTTCAGGGTCGAGTCCCCGTCAACCATCGTCTGCCACCCCAGCCGCGGGCGGTCTCTCGACATGCAGCCAGCGTTCGAGCCGTGCCCGCGTCCGGGGACCGATTCCCGGCACCCGCTCGAGCTCCGCCACCGCACCAAAGGGTCGCTCGCGTCGCTCTCGTACGATTGCTTCTGCGCGCTTCACTCCGATCCCGGGCAGCGTCTCGAGCAGGCTTTCTCCCGCCCGATTCAGATCGATCGACCGCCCGACGAGAAGAGCTCCGACCCCCTCGAACTCTTGCGCGGTCGTGGACAAGCCGGTCTGTCCGGACATCGTCTGGGTCACGAGACACTCGGCACGCAACGTTCCCAACTCGTCCGATCGCGACGGAATCAGGACGTGGCAGGGCGGGATCCGAGAGCTCGTAAGATCGAGCTGCGCCGTCAACCACAACGCGAGGGCCAGCAGGATCGTCACGCCCAGTCGCATCTCGATGTAGGACCCGGTGCCCGGGCGTGATTCATCCCCTCGCGGGGGGCGTTCGGAACGCGCGAGGCGATCCGCCCAATCCGACAGGACCTGTTGCGCCGCCTCGCCCTGGGCGGTGACGGATGTGGTCCGCGTCGAGCCCGGGCGGGCGACGGGAAGTCCTCTCTCCGGGGGCACCGTTTCGTCGCTCGGTCGAGATCGGTTCTCCACCACCGCGGTGGGTCCCTCGAATTCGATCGACAAGACTTCTCGACCCAGTACGCCGGGAAAGCGATCCGCCCATTCCGCAGCGAGCACCGCCCCGGGCACAAACATGTCGTAGAAGCCGATCGCTTCGAGTTCGTCCTCGGAATCGAGGCGATAGAGATCGATGTGGTGCAGGACCTCGGCGCCCTCGGGCACGACGTATTGCTGCGCGATCACGAAGGTCGGGCTCGATACGAGACGAGGGTCGACCCCGAGGCCTTCGGCCAGACCTTTCACGAAGACCGTCTTTCCCGCGCCGAGGGGTCCGACCAGGGCGATCACGAGCCCATCCGCCCCGATCGACCGACCGAGTTCCCGTCCGGCGTTGAGGGTTTCGTCAGGGCCCCGGGAATCGAAGGTCCAGGCTTCCACCCAGCTCCCCCTTTTCGGAATCGGCTCGCTTCCCCGATTCGCCGGAGGAGAGAATGGCTTCCGCCGCTCCGGGCAATCCATCCGCAAGTTCCGTGGCGAGCATTCCGAACCCGACCCGACCCGCCGGCAGATGATCTGCGGTTGCGCCATGCCACCAGGCGGCGACGCCCGCCGCCTCGAAGGCCGGTAGACCCGCAGCGAGCATGGCCGCAACCACCCCGGTCAACACGTCGCCCGTACCGCCGGAGGCCAGCACGGGCCCACCCGTCGGGATGATCAAGGCACGACCCTCCGGATTGGCCACGACGGTTCGCGCGCCCTTGAGCACGACGATCGAGCGAGCCAGCCGCGCGAGTTCCCGTGCCGATCCGACTCGCTCCGCGTTCAGGCGGCCCGCAGTCGTATCGAGCAACCGCGCCGCCTCGCCCGGATGCGGAGTCAGGATCGCGGGTGTCGACCGCTCGTGAAGCAGTTCGAGCTGTCCCACCAAAGCATTCAATCCGTCGGCATCGATCACCATCGGACGATCGATCGTGACGACGAGCCGCCGCACCAGATCGATCGTCTCGGGATCCAATCCGACGCCCGGACCCAGCGCGACCACATCGCGCGACGCCACCAGCTCTTCGATCGCCTTCTCTCCAGCCCGGGCAAAATGACCGCCGGGCGTCGACGCGACGGGCGCGCTCATCACTTCCGCGGGCAATGTCCCCATCTCGGACTCGAGCCCGCCCGGATGAGCCAGCGTCACCAGTCCCGCCCCCGCCCGTGCGGCCGCCCGTGCGGAAAGGGATGCGGCACCGGTCTTTCCCGCAGAACCCGCAACGACGAGCACGTGGCCAAAGCTGCCCTTGTGTTGGGATGACCCGCGCGTCGGAAATCGTGCCGCGACGCCCCGTGCGTTCCAGAGTTCCGTGCGGGGCAACCTCTCGGGATCCGGATCGTCGATTCCCACGCGAGCGACATCGACCCTGCCCGCATGACTCGTTCCGGGCTCGAGGGCCAGACCGATCTTCGGTAACGAGATCGTGACGGTCCGATCCGCCTCGACGGCCGTTCCCAGGATAGCCCCCGTATCGGCTGCGATGCCCGACGGAATGTCGACTGAGAGCACACGCAGTCCAGATCGCCGGGCGCTCGCCAGGAAATTGATCAGGCGCGCGAAGCCACCTTGAATCTCCCGTTTGAGTCCGGTGCCAAACAGCGCATCGACCGCGACGCTCGTCCCCTCGAACAGCGCGGGCCAGTCAAAGGCGGGATCTCCGGGATCGACCACCCGTCTCGGGTTGCCGGCCCTGCCGAGACGATCCCAGTTCCCGGCCGCGTCCGGCGGAAGGCGATTGGGGTCGCCGATCAGCACGGCCTCCGCGGGGATCCCCTCCGCACACAGGTGGCGAACGAGTACGAAGCCATCCCCTCCGTTGTTTCCCGAGCCACAGAGTGCTCGAATCGTCGCCTCGGGTCGCCCGCTCGCACGGCGAAGCGAAATCGCCGGGCCGACCAGAGAGCGTCCGGCGCTTTCCATCAGGATCTCTCCGGGGACACCGCGCAGATCGATCGTCGCACGATCGAGACCTTGCATCTCCGCGGCCGTAACGAGTGGCCAGACACCGTGAGGTGGAAACGAGGTCGCCCGAACGGACGCCGCCAACCCGCCCGCCGCCAGGGCCGCCGCCCCTGGCTCCGGGGGTCGCCCCCCTCGATCACCGGCGGTTCCAATCGAACGGCTCATCTGATCTTCCCTTCGCACGCGAGGCCACGACTCGGGCTGCGGATGAAGCGTAGCCAAAGTGCAGGGAGCAGCGCGATCGAAGTGATCTCGAGGACTGGGGTCAACGCATCCGGTCGCGGAAATCGCGCACGGCGCGATCGAGGCCGATCAGCAACGCGCGCCGAGCGAGGCCGCGGCCAATCACCACACGCTCCGCAGAGGGTGCGGCGATGAGAACTTCACGCACGTTTCGATCGTCGAGCCCACCGGCCACTGCGATCCCGAGCCGGAGCTTGCGGGCGAGTCGCGTCGTGTCGCCAAGGGCCACCAGCGCATTGCGCCGTTCGGCGTCGGGCAGATCGGTGAGGTATCCGGTGAAGATTTCCACGTCCGAAATGCCCTGGGCGTGCACCGCTCGAATCGCGTCGAGTTCGGGTGCAACGCGCACGCTTGCCGCAATCCCGGCATCCTCGAGCGACCGCAGAACGCTCCCGAGAGCGGCACCGGACACTCGCGCGTCCACCGGCGGTGCCGGCCCGGCGCCCTCGTATCGTTCGCCGACGAGCACCACGCGATCGGGTCGCGCTTCGAGCGGCACCTTCATTAGATTCTGCGAAACGGGCATCTGGAGTTCCATGAAAGAGGCCGCCCGACGAAGCGTATCGACATCCGTCTCGCGAACCGGAACCAGATCCTCGTTGATCGAAAGGCGCAGGCAATCGACACCCGCGAGTTCGGCGAGGCTCGCTGCAGCGCCGAGATCGCTCCGGTCATCGCCTACGAGATCTCGCAGCGAGGGCCAGCTGTCCAGGGAAAGTACGATCTGCATCGATCAGCCCGTCCCGGCGAGCGCACGCTTCAGCGTACTCGCCAGATGATTCGCGATCTCGTGAACCCGAGACTCGTCGCGGCCTTCGACCATCACCCGCGCCTTGAGCTCGGTTCCCGAGTATCGGATCAGGACCCGTCCTTCATCGCCGAGCTCGTCCTCCACCTCGCAGACTGCCTCCTGCAACGACGGCAATTTCTCGAGCGGCCGTTTCTCGGCCACTCCGATATTGACCAGCACCTGGGGAAGTCGCTCGAATCCCTCGTGCAGCGCCGACAGACGCTGCCCGCTGCGGGACATGAGCGCGAGGACCTGGAGCGCCGACATCAGGCCGTCACCCGTCGTCGAGTCGTCGAGAAAGAGGATGTGGCCAGACTGCTCGCCGCCGAGATTGTAGCCATCCCGTCGCATCGCCTCGACGACATAGCGGTCGCCGACCTGCGTGCGCAGGAGATCCACGCCGATCGAATCGAGTGCCAACTCGAGTCCCAGATTGCTCATGACGGTCGCGACCACTGTGTCCTTCGCGAGGGTGCCGCGCGCCTTCATATCCCGCGCACAGAGCCACATCAGCATGTCGCCATCGAAGATCTCTCCCCGCTCATCGATCACGATCACGCGATCCGCATCGCCGTCGAGTGCGATCCCGACATCGGCACGAAGTTCCTTGACCTTGGCCACCGCCAGCTCCGGAAAGAGCGAACCGCATTCGTCGTTAATATTGCGCCCGTTGGGTTCGGCGCCGAACTCGAACACCTCGGCACCGAGTTCCCGGAGCACGGTCGGCCCGACGCGATAGCCGGCACCGTTCGCGCAGTCGATCACGATGCGCATGCCCTCGAGCGTCAGGTCTCGGGGAAATGTGTGCTTCAGATAGACGACATAACGTCCACAGGCGTCTTCGATCCGATGAGCCTGACCGATCTCGTCGGGCGGCACCGAAATCCTGGAGACTTCGCCGGTCTCGATCAGCCGCTCGATCCGAGCCTCCTCGGAGTCGGGAAGCTTGAATCCATCCGAAGCGAAGAATTTGATGCCGTTGTCTTGATAGGGATTGTGGCTCGCTGTGATCATCACGCCCGCGTTGCATCGCATGTCACGCGTGAGGAACGCGAGAGCCGGTGTCGGAACGGGGCCGACCTGGATGACGTTCACGCCCATCGAACAGATCCCAGCGGCAAGCGCGTCCTCGAACATATAGCCCGAGAGCCGCGTGTCCTTGCCGATCAGAATCTGTTTACGTTGGCCTTCCTGCCTGCGAAAGACGTGCGCGATTGCGCGGCCGAGGGCCAGCGCGACCTCCGGTGTCATCGGGTGGACGTTTGCGGTTCCACGAATGCCGTCGGTTCCGAAGAGGTTGCGGACGCGCCCCTCGCTCATACGGATCCCTCCGGACCCGGTTCATCGAGATCTGCGTCCTCGAGATCGGATACGGGATCGGGCACGGGATCGGGCTCGATTCGGATCTCGACCTGGACCGGGGAATTATCCTCCGCCCAGACCGTGCCACCTCCCAACACGAGACGAACCTCGCGCTTGGCGCTGGCGGCGAAGCCGGCGATGTCGATCGATTCGGTGACCACTTCGTTGAGTCGCATGACCTGGCTTCGAGCTCCTTCGAGCCAGACCTTCTCGGGCTGGATCGCGACACCCGCGACGTGAAATCCCGGCGCGGGCGTCCCCTCTATCTCGACACGAACACCGACCGCCTTGCGACCTCGTTTTTCGAAGCGAACCTGAAGTCGCGAGGGGGAATACCCTACGAATTGGGTCCCCGTCGGATGGTCGATGGTCTCGACGTCCACCTCGTAGACGGCGACGCCTGGCTTCCCGCCATCGGCGTCGACGCGGTATTTCAGTTGATCCGTGTTGAGATTTCGCAGCGCGGCGCGACTTCCGCGCAGTCGCACGTTGATCTCATCGGAACTCTGGTCGGTGATGACGAGGCCATCCTCGACGCCCACCAGTTCGACCTCGACGTCGAAGGACTGGATCACGCTGGAGGTGCCCTGAGCGACCGCCCAGATGAACACGCTGATCGCGAGCGCCAGGACGAGTACTCCTGGCCGCAAATTCTGAAAACGCGACGCCATCGGTCGCCCATCCCCCTTCGACCCGCTCCGCCTCGCGAACGCCGGCCTATCGCTTTTCGCGCGCTCGAAGAGCGCATCTGTCATTCGGTCGACATGACGCCGAAGGGACCAGTTTCGCCCGCGCGCATTTCCTAGCCCGCGTGGGCCTGGCCCGCCTCGCGCCCTTCGGCGATCTCGAGACGGCCCGTCACATCCGAAACATCGGGCAACTCCGTTCGTTCTCCGCCCATCACGTCACGCAAAACAACTCGGAGCTGTGGCGCATCGAGGCCCTGCAGCATCTCCCCGCCCCACACGACCGAGATTTTCGCGGTCTCCTCGGAGACGACGACAACGAGCGCATCGGTCTCTTCCGTGATCCCGACCGCTGCGCGGTGCCGCGTACCGAGGCCTTCAGGAAGATCGGTCCGCAACGTCAGGGGAAGAATGCAACCCGCGGAGGAAACCCGTCCTTCCTGGACGACGACCGCACCATCGTGCATGGGCGACGAGGGCTGAAAGATGCTCGCGAGGAGTTCCTTCGAAAGCTGCCCATCGACCGGAACACCCGCTTCGATCAGGTCTCCGAGATTGCTCTCCCGTTCGAGAACGATCAGCGCGCCGTGGCGACGCTGCGAAAGTCCGCCGGCAGCACGCACGATCTCTTCGACGACTTGGATCTCCTGGTCTGCAGAAAAGGACGGAAAGAAACCACGTCCAACCCGGGCAAGCGCCCGTCGGATATCGTTCTGGAAGAGGATCACGATGATCAGGACGGCGGGTTCGAGAAGGCGCGACAGGATCATGCCGAGCGCTGCGAGCTGGAAGAGTTGGGAAGCCAGCGAGAGTGCGATCAGGACGATCAGCCCCACGAGAATCTGGATCGCCCGAGTGCCGCGGATCAACAGCAACAGCCAGTAGATTCCCGCCGTCACGACCAGAATGTCGATACCGTCTCGGAATAGATCGAACCGGGAGTTGAAGAACTCCGCCAGGTCCGCTCCAAATTCCCACAACACCTGGATCAACGCGCTCGCCCCCTCCGCTCGCCCGTCCCTATCGGTCCGTCCACATGCACCGGCTCAAGAGCCATCGACCGGTGTCGCGCTCAGCTCGGCATCGGTTCGGGATCCGGGATATTCCCACCCGCCTGGCCCCCGGCACGATCTCCATCTCGTTCTCCGCGGGACGGTCGAGCGTCCGGATTGGAGTCCTCGCCTTCAGTCGGCTTGAGTTCGGGCAGAGGCTCCCCGCGCAAGAGCAGATCGAGCAGCGGCCCCTCGAGTGTCTCGCGCTCGAGCAGCGTCTCCGCGACCGTGTCGAGCAAAGCCCGGTTCTCCATCAGCAGTTCCCGCGCTTCGTCGTACTTCTCCGAGAGAATGGCGGCCACTTCGTCGTCGATCTCTCGAGCCTTCTGCTCGCTGTAATCCTTTCGCATGACCAGGTCCCGCCCGAGGAACACGTCCCCGCTTTCGGATGCGTACGACACGGGACCGAGTCCCTTGCTCATACCGTACTCGGTGACCATTTTCCGAGCCCAGCTCGTCGCTTGCTGGAGGTCATTCGAGGCCCCGGTCGAGAAGTGGTCGAAGACGATATCCTCCGCCGCTCGACCTCCCATCATGTACCGGATGACCGCATCGATCTGCGTCTTGGTGTAGTTGAGGCGATCCGCCTCGGGCAACGTCTGGGTCAGACCGAGCGCCATTCCGCGCGGAATGATCGTCACCTTGTGAACCGGGTCCGAATCCTCCGGTGTGAGCATCGCGACGAGGGCGTGCCCCGCCTCGTGGAAGGCCGTGATTCGCTTGTCCTCGTCGGACATGATCATGCTGCGGCGCTCGGTGCCCATGGTGACCTTGTCTTTGGCGTCCTCGAAATCACTGTGTGCAACCCGGGTCGCGTCCCGTCGAGCGGCGAGGAGCGCCGCCTCGTTCACCAGGTTCTGCAGATCCGCGCCGACCATCCCGGGCGTTCCGCGAGCCTGGACCTCCAGGTCGACGTCGTCCGCGAGCGGGACACGACGTGTGTGGATCTTGAGAATTTCGAGCCGGCCCCGGAGATCCGGGCGTGGCACGACCACCCGACGATCGAATCGACCGGGGCGCAGAAGAGCGGGGTCCAGCACGTCGGGGCGGTTCGTCGCCGCGATCAGGATGACCCCCTCGTTGCTCTCGAAGCCGTCCATCTCGACCAGAAGCTGATTCAGCGTCTGCTCACGCTCGTCGTGGCCACCCCCCATGCCTGCGCCACGGTGGCGGCCGACTGCGTCGATCTCGTCAATAAAGATGATGCACGGAGCCTGTTTTTTGCCTTGGAGGAAGAGATCGCGAACTCGCGATGCGCCTACACCCACGAACATCTCGACGAAATCGGAACCGGAAATCGAGAAAAAGGGAACGCCCGCCTCGCCGGCGACCGCTCTCGCCAGAAGCGTCTTGCCCGTGCCCGGCGGACCCACGAGCAGTACGCCCTTCGGAATCCGACCGCCGAGGCGCGTGAACTTCTTCGGCTCGCGAAGAAACTCGATGATCTCCTCGAGCTCGGCCTTCGACTCTTCGATCCCGGCGACGTCCTTGAAGGTGACCGTCTGCTGGTTCTCGCTCAGAAGTCGCGCCTTCGACTTGCCGAAGCTCATCGCCTTGCCACCACCGTTTTGCGTCTGCCGGATGAAGAAGATCCACAGACCGATGAAGAGGACCAGCGGGAACCACATGATCAAGATCTGGCGCCAGAAACTCCCCTCGTCGCGGGGCTTGATCTCGGTGCTGATTCCGCGCTCACGTAGATCCGCGAGAAACTCATTGTCGATCGAGGTCGGCGGGGCGTAGGTCGTGAACTTGCGACCGTCGGCGTACTTCCCGGCGATATTGCCCTCTTCGATGATCACCGACTCGACCTGATTGGTCTGCACCATCTCCATGAACTCACTGAGTGCAATCTGAGGCGGGAGGGTCTCGTTCTGCTTCAAGGTCGTAAACAGAAGGAGCATGACCACGAGGATCACGACCCAAAGGGCCAGGTTCTTGTAAAACTGCTGATTCACACCTTGCTCCGATCCACGGGCGTGTCTGCCACCGGGACCCCGCTCTTCGGGGTCCGCTTCCACGAGCAACAATTCAGTTGGGCACACAAAGGGGAGAGGGCTGTCGGGAGCGATTGAGGCGGCTGCACGCGGTCGCTTCCAGGCTTATTGAGACCCTGCTCGATCGCAGCAGGTTCTGCCTGCGCCGACGTCGAGTAGATCCTACGGAGGGCCTCGATCTCCCTAAGATCGGCCTTCCGAACACCACTGGCGCTCTCTCTTCTCTCCCAACTCACCACCGGCTGCAGCCCACACCGGGACCCGATCGGGCTCCATCCGGGGGGTGTTTGCGCCGAAAACCTTAAAATGTGTTCAATCTCGCCCGAGTACCGTAGCATTCTAGTGCCCGTCTATCCCCTTCTGCGTCGGAAGGGCTGAGAGCAGGAACGCGTCGTCCACCCGGCGCAGCACAACCCCCTCGGGAAGTTCGATTCGCTTGTCCCGTCCAGCGGCCCTCCCCAGCTCGAGAAAGTCGAGAACACGCGCGAGATGGGTTCGCGTGACGTGGCGCCCCAGTCCCACCTCGACCAATGCATATCGCACCAGCCTCCGCGCCAGGGCGGCGGGGGTCTCTGTCCAGCCGTCGATCGCCAGTCGGATGCCCGCCGGACCCATCTCGATTCGCTCCTTGGCCGCTTGTTGGACGAGACCCTCGAGCCATTCGAGGTCCCTCCTCTGCGCTTCGGCCAGATTGCCCAGGGTCCTGAGAAGCTGCGGGTTAAAAGTCTCCGAGAGGCCGGGAATCCAATCGTGCCGCAGCCGATTCCGCATGAAACGACGGTCCCGATTGCTTTCGTCCTCTCGCCACACGATCGTGTGACGCTTCGCCCAATTCTCGATTTCCGCGGGCATTACCCCGAGGAGCGGCTTGAGCCAGCGTCCGTCCGGGCTTCGATCCGCCATCGCCGCGAGTCCATCGGGCCCGGTACCCCGTAGGATGCGCATCAAGACGGTCTCCGCCTGATCTCCGGCGTGGTGTGCGGTGGCGATCCAGGTGCAATCGCACTGGTCGGCGATCGAGAGAAGCGCCGCCCGCCTCTGGTTGCGCGCGGCCTCCTCGAGGGTGGGACGCGAGCGGCTGTTCGGTGTCCGCCGATCGGCTTCGGGTTCGACGCGTAGCGACCGGTAGTCGACCCCTGCGAGTGCTGCTTCCGCCTGCACGTGCTGCTCGTCCGCGTCGGCTTCACCCCCGCGCAATTGGTGATTCACGTGCGCCACCACGAGCTCCAGATGACGGCTGGCACTCGCGCGACGGAACAGATCGAGCAACACCATCGAATCCCGTCCACCCGATACCGCGACGAGCAATCTGCCGCCGCCCACGTCGAGTGCCTCGAGCTTCGTCCTGAAATCCGTATCGAGCATCTCCCGAGGATACCGCCCGGACCCCTGCCCTCGCACCAACCCGAGGCGGTCCCCTCCAGGCCCGCCCGGCCCAGAGTGCCAAGAAGCCCGTCGCCCGGTACCCTCGTTCTCCGCCATGTACCGCTCTCTCGACCACGACGTGGGCCACTGGGTGACCCATTGGGCCGAGACGAGTCCGACCTCCCTCGCCTGGGCCGACGATCATCGCCGCTGCGATTACGCGACCGCCGAAGACCGCGTCGCTCGGTTCACGTCCTGGCTCGCGGAACGCGGGGTCGTTCCCGGTGATCGCGTCGCATTCTGGTTGGGCAATCGTGGAGCCGCCCTCGAAACCCTCTTCGCAGCCGCGCGTCTCGGCGCCATCGCCCTCCCCGTCAATGCCCGACTCACCCCCGATGAAGTGGCGTTCCAACTCGATGACAGCACCCCGCGAATCCTGCTCGTCGAGCGCGCCTGGCGCGCTCGCGCGGACGCCGCCGTCAACAGGATGTCGCTCCACCCGCCCACGATCCTCGCGGTCGGTGGGAACGGCCCGGCGCCGAACGAGTTCGTCGCCGACGGCGACGATGCCTACGAAGAGGCCCTCGCTTCCGTCCGACCGACTCCGGTGAACCGCGCGGCGGCACCCGAGGACCCCCTGATCCTGATGTACACCTCGGGTACGACGGGCAAGCCGAAGGGGGCACTCCTGCCCCTTCGAAAGACGCTCTACAACAGCCTCAACGCCGAACGCTTCTTCGGCATCCGGCGGGAGGATCGGGTGCTCGTCGTGGCCCCCCTCTTCCATTCCCTCGGACTTCAAATCCTCGCGATCCCGGCGATCTTCGCAGGAGCCTCACTCGTGATCCAGGACGGCTTCGAAGCAGCGCGTGTCTGGAGGACGATCGCGAGGGAGGGCGTGACCTATTTCGGGGGGGTCCCCACGATGCATCGACGGTTGCTCGACGCGTTGGTTGCCGGCGAGCCCTTCGACAGGCCCCCCGCCTCGCTGCGCTTTGCCTTCAGCGCGGGATCCGCAGCTCCCGCAGCTCTGATTCACGCCTTCCACCGACAGGGCCTGCTCGTAACGCAGGGCTACGGTCAGACGGAGACATCGATCCTGACCTGTCTCGACGCGGAGCGCGCCCTGGCAAAGGCGGGCAGCGTCGGGCGTCCTGTCCACCACGGCAAGATCCGCTTGATCGATCCGGCGACGATCGACGGACCGGTCGAGGGCTGGCGCGATGCGCGCCCAGAGGCGATCGGTGAGATCGTCGTCTCCGGCCCGATTCGCATGCTCGGCTACTGGCAACGGCCGGAGGCGACCGCCGAGACCCTGCGAGGGGAGTGGCTCCGAACCGGAGACCTCGCGACCCGGGACGACGAATTCGACTTCACCCTCGTAGGGCGTGCACGAGAAATGTACATCTCCGGGGGCGAAAACGTCTACCCAGCCGAGATCGAGGCGACCCTCGTGGGACATCCGGCAATCGAGGAAGCCGCCGTCGTCGCGGTCGCGGATCCCGACTGGGGCGAAGTCGGCCATGCGCACCTCGTCGTGAGCTCGGGCCAACAGATTGTCCCGGAGGAAATCCTCGAGTGGCTCTCGACGCGACTCGCGCGCTTCAAGCAGCCTCGAAAGATCGTGATCGAGGCTTCCCTTCCTCGAACCGCGAGCGGCAAGGTACAGAAGTATCGACTCGCTATCCCCGGCGATTGAACGCGATTCGCTAGGCGTTACCTACTTCGTGTTCGAGCAGGTGGGCGAAGCGCGTGCGAGCGGCTTCGCGCCGCGCCGGGAGGTGTTCACTCGGCCAACCGGTCGTCGACGGTTCCACATCCTTGAGCACGTGCTTGGCGATCGTAGTCATGTGGACTTCCGTGGGACCGTCGGCGAGCCCCAGCGAGGCGCCTCCGAGCCACATCCCTGCGATCGGCATTTCGTTCGAGATGCCCAACGCACCATGTAGGCGCATGCAGCGATAGGCGGCATCGGTATAGACCTGCGGCGTCGCGACCTTGACCGCGGCGATCTCTGTCCGGGCCGCCGCGCCACCCACCTGATCGACGGTCCATGCGGCGTGCAACACGAGCAACCGGAATTGCTGAAGGTCGAGCCACGTGCGGCCCAACATCTCCTGGACGCCCTGTTTATCCGCGAGCCGAGACCCCTTCGTCTCCCGGCTGACCGCCCGTTCGGCCATCATGTCGAGCAGTCGTCGAACTGCGCCGACCGTTCGCATCGCATGGTGCAGCCGGCCGCCGCCGAGTCGCGTCTGTGCAATCTTGAAGGCCTGCCCTTCTCCGCCCAGCAGATTCTGTTTCGGAACTCGCACCTTGTTGTATCGAACGTAGGCATGGCCGCCATGCCCGATCGGCTCGTGGGCCATGCCCACGTTTCGCTGGATCTCGAGCCCGGGCGTATCCGTCGGCACCAGGAACATGGAAGCACCCTGGTAGATCGGTACGTCGGGATTGCTCACGGCCATCACGATCGCGAATTTCGCGAAGCGCAGATTCGAAGAGAACCATTTCTCGCCGTCGATCACCCAGTCGTCACCGTCTCGATAGGCACGACACTTGAAGACATTGGGGTCGGCCCCGCCCTGGGGTTCGGTCATCGAATAACAAGAAGACATCTTTCCATCGAGCAGGGGAGCCAGATACGCCTCCTTCTGTTCCTCCGTGCCGTAGTGAGCGATGATCTCGGCGTTGCCCGAATCCGGTGCCTGACAACCGAAGAGACTCGACGCCCAGCCCGAGCGACCGAGAACCTCGTTCATGAGGGCCAGCTTGGTCTGCCCGTAGCCGAGACCGCCGAGATCGGGGCCGAGATGACAGGCCCACAGCCCGCGCGCCTTCACCTTCTCCTGGAGCGGCCGGATCACTTCGTCATGCACCGCATGCGACTTGTCGTAGATCGCCTCCTCCCCAGCGAAAGCGAGATCGAGGGGAATCGCCTCGGTATCCACGAAATCGCGGATCCAGTCGAGTTGTTCTTGGAATTCGGGTTCGACGCTGAAATCGATCGGCATGGGATGGGACTCCTCGTCTGAATGGGACCCAAGTCTCGACGGGCTCGGCCCGACCGGGTTCCTCGGGTTCAAGGCTTGACCGAGAGATCGAAGGTCGTACGGTGGGATAATCCTTTCGCAGTCGCCATAGTCTCCAGGACTCGCTTGAACCCGGACCCGAGCCCTCGATCAACCCGAAAAAGGATCAATCATCCATGTCGCCGTCTGCAAAGGACCCGACCTCTCAATTTCGACTGGACGGCAAGGTCGCCGTCGTGACCGGTGGCAGCCGCGGCCTGGGCAGAGAGATCGTGCTCGCGTACGCGAGGGTGGGGGCGAATGTCGTAATCGCCAGCCGCAAGGCCGACGCCTGCGAAGCGCTCGCCGCGGAGGTGGAGCAGGAAACGGGTCAGAAGGCGCTCGCGGTCGGCTGCCATGTCGGAAAATGGGACGAGTGCGATGCTCTCGCCGCTCGTGCACTCGATCATTTCGGCCGCGTCGACGTGCTCGTCAACAATGCGGGGATGTCGCCGGTCTATGCGGATATTCTCGACGTCTCCGAAGAACTCTTCGACAAGGTGATCGGAGTGAACCTGAAGGGGGCGTTTCGACTGACGGCGGTTCTCGGGAGCGCCATGCGAGACGCCGGCGGCGGTTCCATCATCGGCGTCTCGAGCGTGGCGGCGAGTCAGGCGAGCCCCGGCGAGATTGCCTACGGCGCAGCCAAAGCCGGTCTGCACAATCTCACGAAGAGCTTCGCCCGGACCTTCGCCCCCACGGTCCGCGTGAACTGCATCATGCCCGGGGCATTCATGACGGATATCAGCAAGGCCTGGCCCCAGGCCGTCATCGAAGGAATGAGCCACTCCCTTCCCCTCGGACGGTTGGGGCAGCCGAATGAGATCGTCGGTGCGGCGCTCTTTCTCGCGAGCGATGCATCATGTTATTCAACCGGATCCATCGTGAAGGTCGATGGCGGCGCCGCCTACGGAAACGATTGAGGCAGGCCGTCATGTGGTTCCAGCGACTTGCCCTCCTCGCGCTCATCGCGACATCCCTCTACCTCGCGGCCTGCGATGGCGGAGGGGATACGATGGCCCCAACAGGGGGAGACGCCCAGGCGGACCGTGTCGTTCCGGCAAACGTCGCGGATCCCAAGGACCTCGACGTGGAATCCATCCCGGCCCACGAGAGACAGGTCTTCTTCGGAGACCTGCATATCCACTCGAGCTGGTCCTTCGACGCGTATGCCGACGGCGTTCGAGTCGCGCCTGCCGCGGCCTACCAATATGCCCGAGGCGAATCGATTCCTCATTACGCGGGAACGCCCATCCAGCTCGAGGGACCGCCGCTCGACTTCATGGCCCTCACCGAGCACGCGGAATATCTTGGTCTCACAGTCGCGGCATCGATCCCGGATCATCCGATCCGGGTCGCGTCGCTGGTCCAATCCTGGAAAGGCGAGGACCTCGCCCGGCGCAAGATCGCCTGGGAACTCATCCACAAGAGCTACACCGGTCGCACGGCATACGCGATGTTCGTCGACGATCGGGTCATCGTTCCCGCTTGGCGCGCCCTCGTCGATCTCGCCAACCAGGAGAATCGACCGGGGAAATTCACGACCTTCGTCGGCTTCGAGTACTCGCCCAATCCCGACGGGCAGAATCTGCACCGGAACTTGATCTTCCGGGGCAGCGAGGCTCCCGACCGTCCGTTCTCCTCGATGGAGTCGTCGAACCCCGAAGACCTGTGGGATTGGATGGACGAGGTCCGTGGTCGCCACGGTGACCTGCTCGCGATTCCCCACAACGCCAACGGCAGCAACGGCCTGATGTTCGCGACCACCCGCCACGATGGAACCCCGATCGACGCCGCCTGGGCAGAACAACGGGCACGCAACGAGCCGGTCGCCGAGGCCATGCAGATCAAGGGGCAGTCCGAGACCCACCCGGCGCTCTCCCCCGACGACGAGTGGGCGGGCTTCGCTATCGCCGACTGGCGCACGACGAGCCCGCTGCAGTCGAGTCAGCCGGAAGGCAGCTATATCCGTGACGCCCTCAAGCGTGGCCTCGAGATAGAACAACGGATCGGTCGCAACCCCTATGCTCTCGGCATGATCGGCTCGACGGACGGCCACAACGCGTCGAGCCCCTTCGAGGAACGCAACTACACCGGCAAGATCGGCGGCAGCGACGCGACTCCTGAAGAGCGACTGTCCTGGATCCTCCCGACGAAGGACGAGTTCGAACCCTTCGCTTCGGTCGTGACGCGATGGGGTGCAGCGGGGCTCGCAGGTGTCTGGGCGGAAGCGAATACACGGGAGGCCCTCTTCGACGCGATTCGTCGGCGCGAAACCTTTTCGACCTCCGGCCCTCGCATCCGTGTGCGGCTGTTTGCCGGCTGGGAATTCGACGCCGCGGACAGACATGGCGAGATCGCTCGAAAGGGTTATTCACGCGGCGTCCCGATGGGGAGCGTCCTCGACCCCGGCAATGCGCCAGGCGATGCATCGAGGGCGCCGAGCTTTCTCGTCGCCGCACAGAGGGATCCACTCGAAGCGGACCTCGAACGGCTACAGATCATCAAGGGCTGGTTGCTCGAGGGCGAGACGCGCGAGCGGGTCTTCGATGTCGCCTGCGCAGGCGGGGCGACTCCCAACCCGATCACCGACCGCTGTCCCGAGCGCGCACCCGAGCCCGATCTCGGGACCTGCGTGCCGGCCGCGAATGCGGGCGCCGCCGAGTTGTCCGCAGTCTGGCAAGATCCCGCATTCGACCCCGAGGCTCCCGCCTTCTACTACGCCCGAGTGCTACAGATCCCGACCTGTCGATGGAGCACGTTCGACGCAAATCGCCTGAAAGTGCCCCTCCATACAGAAGTCCCCGCGTCGATTCAGGAACGCGCGATCACCTCACCGATCTGGATCGGTACTCCGCACGAAACCGCCACCCCCTAGCCGAGTCAGCGCACAGGGGCGACAGCCCGACGTGCCTGCTCTGGCTCGCCCGGAGGAACCGCGATCCGGAGCCCTCACCCGAATTCGCAGCCAGCCGGATGGGGTCAATACGAACGCGAGCAGCGCCGCGATCGGCGCTCGGCCCCCCGGCACGGTGGCGCCCGATGGAACTCGCCCGCGCGAGAATCGTCGCGGTGGGACGGAGGAAATGTTCAAGGCGGGGTCATGCCTGCATCTAGCGCGTTGGCCACCTGGCTCTTCGTTACGCCAGGCTCGGTTGCCAGCCCTACCGCTTCCCGCTTGTACTCGTCTGAAAACTTCCTTCGGCTTGCCATGACACTCCTCTGGCCGAATGATCGGCCTTTTTGGATGTGTCCGCGAAATCAGGGCAGAACCCAAGCCCCCGAGTCCCTGGCGCGCGGCGAGCTACCGGCCGACCTACTAGCGCGGCTCACCGAGAGAGCGAAACGTCCCAACTTCCCAAGGCTCAGCCGACCGGAACGGAGCGCAGCCAAGAATACGCTGGGATTCCGCTAAGTTGAATGGTAGCGGTGAGTGGACTTGAACCACCGACCTACGGCTTATGAAGCCGTCGCTC
>JAPYTP010000082.1 GCA_029941885.1 Myxococcota bacterium | reverse complement strand
TCGTGCCGTATTTCGGCGCGAAGGGCGGGATACTGATTGGGCCGAATTGCCTTGCAAAGCTGATCTGTTGATCGGGGGTGATGTCCTGGTTGCGAAAAAAGAGGACATGGTGATCGAAAAGCGCTTCCTCGATCGATGCATGGGTCGCGTCGTCGAGCGGCTTGCTGAGATCAGGGCCTGCGACCTCAGCTCCGATAAGGGCTGTGATCGGTTGGATCGACAGATTTGTCATCAGGTGTCTCCTTGGTGCTCGTATCGCGGATGCGAAATGAGCAGTCTCATTCGGGCAACGTCAGGTCGTAGAGCCTCGCGGCGTTTCGAGAGAAGAGCTCGCTCTTGATCGAGACTGGCACATCCTCCCGCTTCTCCAGGATCTTCACCGAGTCGGGGAAAGCGCAGTCCCAATGACAATAGTCGGAGGAATAACAGATGACGTCTCTACCGACTTTGTCGAACACATAGGGAACCATCTTCTCGTCGGGCTCGGTCGTTAGATAACCGCGCCCCTCGAAGTAGGTCGAGGGTGATCGATCGATGAGGGGAGCCTGTTCGGGCATCATCTCCCAGTGCTCGTCGAGTCGCTCCAGCCAGAACGGAAGCCAGCCCACACCGGCTTCCATGAATCCGACGCGAAGTCCCGGGAAACGCGCCCAGATCCCGCCGACCGTGAAATGAAGGACCGCCTGCATCGCACCGAGGGGATGGGTCATCGCGTGGATCCCGAGCCGCGTGTCGAGGCGGTCGATCAAGAGCGGCGTTTGACCGGGGGCCTGACCGCCGCCGTGGGTGCAGACCGCGACGCCCAGGCGCTGGGCAGTCTCCCAGACCGGATCAAAGCTCGGGTCGTCGAGATTCTTCTCGCGGATGTGGGTCGCCGTTACGAGACCGACGAAACCGTGTTCGGTCACGCAACGTTCTAGTTCTTCTGCGGCTGCCTTCGGCTCGATCATCGGTAGCTTCGCGACGAGCTTCAGTCGTTCCGGCGCGTAGCTGGCATACTCGGCCCGTGCGTCGTTGAGGGTCCGGCAGAGGGCGATCGAGAAGTCGATGTCGCCGAGGGCCCATTCCTCCCCTGATCCCGGCGGGAAGAGCACCGTCACGTCGATCCCTTCCGCGTCCATGTCCGGCATGCGAAGCGCGGGGTCGTACATCCCCGGGCGCATATCCGTCGTCAGCTCGAGATCATCCTCCGTGGCAGTGGATGGACTCGCATCGGTATCGGTATCGGTGCTTCGCAGCCCGTCGCCGGGCAGATCCGTGTATTTCGCACGCATCGATTCGACGTATTCTCGCATTCGGGAAGCGAACGCATCCGGTATCCGCCTTCGCCATCCGAGGGGTTCGCCCCCGTGACCATCGGCATCGATTACATAGTGTCCGAAACGTCCCATTTTCTCTCTCCGTCGGTGATCGATCGATCGATCGATCGGCAGATTGTTATGCGCGCCCAGCATTCTCGAGGAATCGAGCATCGGTCCTCATGAATTGCTCGCGGCGCTGCGCCGCTTTGCGCGCCCCTCGAAGACGGCGAGCAGCTCGCCGAGTGAATGGTTGGCGGCCCGCTTCTGGGATTCGTCGAGCGGCGCCATCAAGCTCGACGTGGCCGCAATGAAAGCGTGAAAGACCCTGTCCTGGAGCGAATGGCCCCGCGCGGTCAGCGTGACCCGAGTGCCCCGACCGTCTTCAGGGTCCGGAGCACGCTCGACGAGCCCCGATTGTTCGAGACGCTTCAGGATCTTGGTCATGCCGCCCGAGGACCGGCGTAGCCGGCTGTAGAGTTGGCTTGGATTGAGGGAATAGGGGGCTCCCGCGCGACGCAGGGTGGCCAGTACGCCGTAGTCGCTCGGAGTCAGCTCGAAGGGTTCGAGGACATCGTGCTGGAATGCATCGATCAGGACGCCGAGCCGGGCCAACCGGACGAGCGGCGGAAGATTGGAGATATCGAGGTCCGAATACTCGGTCTCCCAGCCACGCTCTAAATCCTCGAACCAGTCCATCGCTGGGCCCCTTGCCGGCACACCAGGGCGTGATGCGCTCGATGGATCAGACTAGCTGCCCAGATAGCTTTCGCGCAAGGGAGTTATTCGCGAGATGAGAAAATCATGTCCGGGGGGGGGGGAGTGGCCGTGAGGCGTGAGGGTTTGGACGCTCAGACGGCCGGCTTCAGGGGGAGATTCGGATGCGGGCGCCAATGGTCTGGCGGCCAAAGCCCATCGGATCGCTCGTCTCGAGGCTGTTGCGTGTTTCCCAGACGATTTCGATCTCGATCCCGTTCGCGATCGGCCGAGCCAACGCAAACCGGCTCTCGAGCGTGTCATCGGCCCGAAGTCCGGGCCCGGTCAGACCGGTAAAGGGCTCGGCGAGCACGTCCGAGGAGTAGAGGTGCTGCGAATAGCTGGCGTCGAAGCGCGCTCGGATGCCGAGGGGGAGGTCGACATAGGCCAACCCGCGCTGTCGCCAGCGATTGTCCGCGACGTTTTCGATCCGCTGCACCGCGGAGAGCTCGAGCGGTGTCGTGGTGTCCTGCGCAAATGCGAAGGGGACCCCCAGCGCGAGAAAGAGGACGGTTGCGACGACAGAGGTGGCGACGCGACGCGAGGCTCTGGCGCTCGGTGTGGAGGAGGGGGAGCGAAACATCAGGCAGCTCTTCGGCGCGAAAGTGGAAATCACTGAGTGACGACGATCACGTCAGCGTGATCTGCGGGGCATCGGCGTTGCCCCTGCACGCGCGACGCACATTTCCGTCCGATCTACCCGAAGGCCATTGGACGTGCGACGCGACCGCGCGCTCGCTGCCTCGCTTGGCCTAGACTGCAAGCCATGAAAGCCATCGTGATCGACGAGCCCGGAGACGAGAACTGCATGCGGGTCGGCGATGTGCCGACCCCTGATCTTCCTGCCGGTTCGATCCGGATCCGCAACGTCGCGGCGGGCGTGAATCGCGCCGACCTGTTGCAGCGCCAGGGTTTCTATCCTCCCCCACCCGGCGCACCGGAAACGTTGGGCCTCGAGTGTGCGGGCGACGTCGTGGAGGTCGGGGCGGACGTGGATCGATTCGCGGTGGGCGATCGAGTGATGGCATTGTTGCCGGGCGGAGGCTACGCCGAGGACGTCGTCGTACATGCCGGTTCCGCGATCGCCCTGCCGGGCGCACTCGGCTACGAGGAAGGTGCGGGGTTGATGGAGACGCTGCTGACGGTCTTCCTGAACGTCTTCCAGCTCGGGGACCTTCCGGAAGCGGGCGGCGTGCTCGTTCACGGCGGTGGCAGCGGGATCGGCACGACCACGATCGATCTCGTCAAGCGGGCGGGTGGGACGGTCGTGGCAACCGCGGGCAGTCGCGAAAAATGTGAGAAATGTCTCGAACTCGGGGCGCATGCTGTTGCGAACTACAAGCAAGACGATTGGGTTGCCGTCGCGCGGGAGGCGACCGGAGGTCGTGGGGTCGACGTCGTGCTCGACTCGATCGGGGCAGCCTATCTCGAGAGAAATCTCGACGCGCTTGCGAATGACGGCGCGCTGGTGTTGATCGGCTTGATGGGCGGTGCGAAGGCGGAAATCTCGCTCGGCGCGTTGCTGACGCGACGCCTGCGCGTGATGGGCTCGACGCTTCGCACCCGATCGGTGGAACAGAAGGAGGGGATCGTGACCGCGTTTCTCGAGCGCTTTGGAGCAGATCTAGCAGCGGGCAAAATCCGGCCGGTGTTGCACGACGTGCTTCCAATGTCCGAAGCATCCGAAGCGCACCGAATCCTCAAGGCGAGCACACACTTTGGGAAGGTCGTCTTGCGCATCTCATAGGCGGCCGAATTCGTCCCCAAGGCCGCTGACGAGAGATCTGCGGCGATCGACGAAACCTCAGACGGTGCCCGCTGGCTGCGCTTGCGTCGTCTGCTGTGCATTGATCAGGCGGCTGTAGAGCCCCCCGCGAGCAGAGAGGCTTGCGTGATCGCCGATTTCGGCAACGCGTCCGTCGTCGAGGACGACGATGCGATCCGCGTTGCGGACGGTTGAAAGTCGATGCCCCACCAGGAAGATGGTCCGTTTCCCCCTGAACGTGTCGATCGCCGTCTGGACGGCGCTTTCCGTCTGCGAATCGAGGGCGCTCGTGGCTTCGTCCAGGACCAGGATGGCCGGGTTCGCGAGAATCGCGCGGGCGATCGTGATGCGCTGGCGCTCGCCACCGGAGAGCCGCATCCCCAACTCTCCAGCGACTGTCTCGTAGCCCTCCGGTAGACGCTGTATGAATTCGTGCGCGGCGGCCGCCCGCGCGGCCTCTCTCACATCGGCCTCATTTGCATCGGATCGCCCGTAGCGGATGTTTTCGTAGATCGTGGTATCGAAGAGGAACGGTTCCTGGGTCACGACCGCAACGTGGCTGAGAAAAGACTGACGTTGGAGGTCGCGAAGGTCGATGCCATCGATCGTGATCGAACCCTGTGTCGGGTCGTGGAATCGGAGCAGGAGGTCGACCAGCGTCGACTTGCCCGCCCCGGTCCTTCCGACGATCGCGACGACTTCGCCGGCGGGGACTTCGAGATCGATTCCCCGCAGCACTTCGCCTTGGCCATAATCGAAATGAACGTCTTTGAACTGGATGCTCTCGGCGAGGCCGTTCATGGGGATCGCGGTCTCGTGGTCGGGAACCTCCTCTTCCATCTCGAGGGTCTCGAACAGACGCCCCGCTCCCGCAGCCGACTCCATGATCTTCGGGTAGCCCTGGGTCAGCCCCTTGACTGGCTTGTAGAGGGTCGTCAGTACGAGTGCGAAGCTGCCCAGCTTTCCAATCGTGATTCCATACAGGCCCTCGAGCGCGAGCCAGACTCCGATGCCGATCGCGATTGCACCCAATGTGGGGCTCATGGCCTCACTCGTGGCTTTCACTAGCGCCGACTGCTTCATCACTTTCATGTGGCGACGAAAATACTTCTCGGTCTCGCGGTCGAAAGCAGCTTGTTCGATTTCCTCGCCACGAAACGCCTTGATGACCTTGGTCCCGGAGAGGATCGCAACGAGCCGCTGGGTGAGGCTGCTCCAGACCTCCTGCCTTCGCCTCGCCCGATCTAGGATGCGGGCGCCAAACAAGCTCATCATGAAGCCGAAAGGGGGAGCCAGGGCCACGGTAATCAGCGCCAGCGGCCAGCTGATGTAGAGCATCAGTGCGATGCCGCCGATCAACAATTCGACGTAGAGAAACACATTCCGGTACAAGATGGTGACGGAGAGGCAAGCGAGTTGGGCATCGTTTAGCGAGCGAGACAGGAGCCCACCGCTGCTGCTGGCCCTGTGGGCGCTCAGGGGCGCGTTCAAGAATTTTCGCGCCACGCTCATGTCGACGTCCTGCCGGACCTTTGCGCTGATCCAGTTCGCACAGTATCCGTGCCCGAGAACGGCGAGAGGCGTGAGCACCAGGGTCAATGCCGCGATCCCGCCGAGCTCAAAGAGCCGCTCGGTGATTGCGCCCATCTCGAGTGTGCCATTGGCCACCGGTGTCAGGATTTCGTCGAGGATCGGTTCGGCCAGCCACGCTCGCAGGTATCGATTCGCCGCGATGATCGCCCCTAATGCGAGTACCGTGAATAGCGGCAGGGTGGACTTGAGCGAGAGGCGAAACATTCGCCACACCAAACCTCCCCGCGGCGGAGGGGCCGCGGCCGCGATCTCGGATTCGCAGGGTCGTGCATCCTCGGTATCCATGGGAGAGGGGACTTCGAAATCCAAGCGGTTCAGCTCTCTTCGACGTCGGGGTAAACCCGCTGGCAGTTTGGGCAGGGGTAACTTGTCGATCGCCCCGGGCTGATGGTCGAAATTCGGACATAGATAGGGTCGCAGGTTCGACGCCCTCGGCCAACCTGAGCGCTCGCGGGCTCTTTGCGGACCGGACGGACGGAACCCCAGTGGGGTCGTCGCCATGGCGCGCGAATCAAGTGAAATGCAGCGATCCGCGCGACTGGGGTGGCGGACGGGATGGCGACTACGCAACTAACTCGTCCGATCCTTGTGCGGGAGTCGGTTCTTCGAAGTTCCCGACTCTCACGAGCGACGATCGGGTTCCCCCGATTGGCGCGACGCACCCCGGAACCAGGTTGACGGTGCGACCTGCGCGTTCGATGGCGATGGGTCATGGTGTCGTGCGAGGCCGATCGCGCCGAGACTGGGTGTTCCGTCGATCGCAACCCACCCTTCGCGTTTGGCCCGGGAGCCGAGGTCGCTCGAAGGAGTCGACTCGCCCGGATCCCCCAACCCCTCTCCGGGCTTCTCATCCCAGAGGACGGGCCTTCTGCGGTGATACCCCAAGTCCGCTTTGCTTTTCATGTGCCGGACACTCCGTTAGGGCAAGAATTCCCGAGCGCCCGAGCGACCAACGGGTAGAGCTGGATCCGGTCGGGTTGGGGAAGGGGCCCGGACCCGACGAGAATCGATCGAACCGTCGACGACCGGATCAGCGAGAATCTGTCGCGCGATCCGCTACGCTACGCCGCCGCGATCACCGGGCCGAGATCCCGGTCGACTTCGAATCAAGTTCACGAACCAGCCGACGACGCGCAGGCGCGTTCGACCGGCACCCCTGAATTTCGGGTCCAGACCCGGGATCGATCCAAGGAGAACCCCGCCATGGCGGTAGAGCGAACCTTCGCAATCATCAAGCCCGACGCTGTCAGGAACAAGGTCGCCGGTCAGATTCTGGCCCGCATCGAGGACGCGGGGCTCGAAATCGTTGCGATGAAGAAGATGCAACTGAGCGCTCCGGCGGCGCGCGGTTTCTACGCCGTGCACAAGGAGCGCCCCTTTTTCGACGATCTCGTCGCCTTCATGACCTCGGGGCCTGTGATTGCGCTCGTGCTCCAGGGCGAGGGCGCGATCAAGCAATGGCGGGACCTGATGGGCCCGACCAATTCCAACGACGCGCCAGCCGGCACCCTGCGCGGCGATTTCGGCACCGATCTCGAGCAGAACGCCACACACGGTTCGGATGCGCCGGAAACGGCGCGACTCGAGGTCTCCTATTTCTTCAATGCGGGCGAGATTACAGACGTGACGGAAGCCCTGCCGCCTGAGTAGCCTCTAGCCTCGGATCGGCTCTCGGATCGCGATCGGCCTGTCGCAATCCGGCAAGGAGGCGGTCGTGGTCGCGGTTTACCGGGGCGGGTCCCGACTCCGTGATGACCACGGAGGCCTTTCAGCTCGCGAAACCTCGAGCCATGAGGCCGAGCAGGCCGAGGTAGGTGACGGTGAGCCAGAGCTGATGGCTGCGGAGTGCGCGGGTCAAGGTGCTTCCTTCCTGATTCTCAGGACCGAGGTTGGGGGTTTGGGCCCGCGTCGATGGTCCATTCTTCTCTTCGAACGCAGGGGACAGGACTTGAGACCCGCGCGCAGCTTTGCCGGTTCCCGACGACGAAGCTGTGTCGATCGTCACCTGAATTCAAGGAATTCCGGGTTTCCGAAGCGAAGTAGGTGCGGATCGGGCCGCCGGATTGGAACCCGCGGCTCCGGGCGAAGATTCTCTGATCGGGAGGGGCTCAGCGCCCTGTGAATTCAGGTGCTCGCTTCCCGCGGATCGCCGCCAGGCCCTCGTGCACGTCCGCGGACTCGAAATTCTTGGCCTGTTCGCTGGCCTCGAACTGAAGCTGGTCCTCGATCGAGGCATTCTCCGATCGTCGGAGCGCCTGCTTGACCGCTCGAACAGCGAGCGGTGCGTTTGTGGCGATCTCTTCGGCGGCGGACAGGGCGGCTCCGAGAACCTCGGATCGGGGAAGCACCCGATTCGCGAGGCCGATTCGGCACGCTTCCGCGCCGTCGACGATCCGGCTCGTGAAGAGAAGTTCTGCCGCCAGAGCCGGGCCGACGAGGCGAGGCAGGCTCCAGGTTGCCCCCATTCCAGGATGAACCCCGATCCGGGTAAAATTGAGCCCGAGCTTCGCCTCTGCAGCCACATATCGGAAGTCGCAGCCGAGGGCGACGCAGAAGCCCGCGCCGATCGCGTGACCATTCACGGCGGCGATCGTGGGGCAGGGGATATCCCGGATTGACAGAAAGAGCCGATAGAACGTGCTCATGTCGTCCCGGATCCCGCGCCACGCGGTCCCGGGGTCCGCCGCGCCGCGATCGGCCTGCATCTTGAGCATGTCGAGGTCGCCGCCTGCAGAAAAGGCTCGCCCCTCTCCGGTCAGCACGAGCGCGCGAAGCGATTCGTCCCGGGCCAGCCCTCCGATCCGCTCGCGGAAGGCCTCTCCCATGTCTCGAGTCATCGCGTTCAGGCGATCGGGATCATTGAAGTGAAGGGTCACGACGTCGCCGTTGCGGGTCTCGCGGATGAGATCGGTCATGTTGGCTCCTAGAAGGTCAGGGTCCAAACGGCTTTCACGATTGCCTCGGTGCGAGTGCGTACGAGGTCGTTCGTGGACGTATCGATGCCCTGGTTGAAGACGACGAAGAACTCACGACCGTCCTGGATGATGTACCGGAGGCGGCTGTTGATGCCCGCGGAGTCGCTGCGATTGTCGTATTGGACGAACGTGGACCAGTTGATGTCCGGGGTGAAAGCGATGTCGACTTTGAATCGGATGAGCTGTGTGTCCCGATCGTTGCGGTCCGGCGACCCCGCGAGGATCGATCCGGTCTTGGGGAGATTCACGCCCCGATACTCGTACTCGACCTCGACCAACAGGTGCTGCGAGGGGCGATATTCCAGGTCGAGACCGACGCGGGTCCGGGTGCCATCGAAATAGGTTCCATGGCCCAATTCGAGTCCGATTCGGATGGGGCGATTCCGGCTCGTGAAAGCATTCAGGCCCGCCTCGTGAAAGGTGTAGATTCCGTCTGGCACATCGAAGGTCGGAATCGGATTGGCGACCCGCTCGTAGCGGATCCGGTAGCGGAAATCGAAGCCATCGCCGATTGCGTTCGTGAATTCGACGGGCACGAACCGAAAGTTCACGGTTTCGACTTCGTTGCCGCTATCGATGAAGACCTGGCCGAACAGCTCACTGTCGATCGTCCGAAAGGGACCGGCTTCGGGTCGGATCCGGTAGCGGGAGAACACGAACCAGTGGCGGACATCGTTTCGGTTCACGAAGCCCAGCCGTGGTTGGTAGTCCTCCTGGAGCTCCTCGAACCCGAGGGTCCAGCTGATGCGATCATTCGGGTATTCGAGCTTGACTCCGTAGCCGTGGTTGCGTCCGTTGCTCGATTGGTTGTCGTCGATGCTCTTTGCGAACCAGAGGCTTGCGCGAAAGTCTTTGGATCCGCCCATGAAGCTCGAATCGCGGTAGAGGAAATCGCTCCCGACGGTCGTGGAATTGCGGCCGCCCGCAGGATTGCCTCGGGTCAGGATTGCACCGAGGGTCGATTCCCCGAACACATTGACTGCCGCCCGTCCAACGAGGAGGTTTCGCTCGCCCGTGCCGTTTTTGTGCTCCACCAACGTGTCGAGCACGCCGAATTTGACCGGACCCAGACGTCCGGTGACCTTGCCGCCGCCATGAATGCCGACCGGGCCGGTGTCGTTGAAGCCGATCCGACGCGAGAAGAACGGGCGACCGTTCTGGCTGACATCACCGAAGTCGAAGATCAGACCATCCTCGAGGAAGAAGTCGCGCTTCTCCGGGAAGAAAAGAGCAAAGCGATCGTCGTTGATCTGAACGTTGTCGGCTTCGACCTGCCCGAAATCCGTGTTGTACGTCGCGGCAGCGGTCACAGAGGGCAGAATCTTGTAGAAGGCGTCGAAGGTCGGGTCGACTTCGAATCGATCGTGGGTGGTCCGGTCGTCCACGCGTCGAAGGGTGAGACCGGGCGTAATCTCGAGTCCGAGTCCCTGGTCGAGTCCCCAGACACCTTCGAGATTGCCGGCGACCCCCATCGTGCTGATCAGGCGCTGGGGCGCGTGATCGGACCATCGCATCGATTCGTCGTTGCGACGGATTCCGCGCTCGAAATTGATACCCCACGTGTCGATGTTCGGGTCGAAGCCGATCGAGGAGAAGGGGATCGCGATTTCTGCCGTCCAGCCCTCGGCGTCGATCGAAGTCTCGACGAACCAGATCGTGTCCCAGCTGATCTCGAAATTCTCCGCCTCGAGGAGGACGTCGTGGCGCATCGCATTTGGATTGGTCGCGAAGAAATACCCGTTGCGACGGGTGTGGAAGGTGTCGAGCGACATGCCCACGCGATCGTCCCAGAAGGGGAAGGTATCCCGCTTCATTCGTCGGTGGACGATCAATTCCGGGTTCGAGTCGTAGCATCGGAAGCCGATGAAGAGGGTCTTGCCGTCGGTGACGATGCGGATCTCGGTCCGCTGCGTGGGCTCACTACCGGAGATCGGCAGCACCTGTTTGAGATCGGTGACCAATCCGCCTTCGAGCCAGGCGGCCTCGTCCATGACGCCGTCGAGGACCGGGGGTGTCTCGGTCCAGCCGAGGGTGACGCGCTTTCGGTCGTCGGCCTCGGCCGCGGGGCTCTCGGCGATCGCTAGAACCGAACTCAACGCGATCACCATCGCGACCGTCCCCCCTCGCTCGACCCAATGGCGGAGTCCATGCGATCGCCGCACCGAGGGGGTGCTGGCGATCGCGCGTGGCCGCGCAAAGGGGCTGGTTTGGAACATCGGGGGCATGAGGGTGACTTCGGTCTGAAATTCGGGGCGCGTTCGCTTCGGCGCGTCGGGGCCGCAGCATAGGAGCTTCACCGCGGCCTTTCGAGCCCCTGGCGGGGGCGAATGGCGGTCCGTGGAATCTTGGGTGAGGCTCCAGAAAAACAGGAGGCGGAAATGAGCGACGACCATCTCGCACGTTGGGAGAAGATTTTTCCTTGGATCGAGAGAGAACTCGGCGGGCGAATCACTCGCCGCGAACGACAGGGGAGGGAATCCGGCGGGCGCTATGCATGGTTCGTCGATCTCGAGGTGAAGGGTCGCGAACTCAAGACCTACGTGCGCGGGACGCGAGATGATTCATTTTCCTACGTCGAGGTCTATTCCACCGCACGCGAGGCGAAGATCCTGCGGATCCTCCACGAACAGGGGATCCCGGTACCGGAGGTGCTGGCGTTTCACGATGAGCCGCAGGCGGCGGTTCTCGCTCACGTGGAAGGGCGGGACAATTTCAACCTCGTGACCGATCCGGCGGAGCGCGATTCGATCGCGGAGCATTTTCTCGAGATCCTGGTCCAGCTTCACGCCGTCGATATCCGTCTCTTCGAGCGAGCCGGGATCCGGATCCCCGAGTCACCCGAGGAAGTCGCGCTCAACGATCTCGACGTCTGGCAATCGACCTATGAAGCGGGTGTACGCGAGCCGCTCCCAATCTTGACCTTCGCGTGCCAATGGCTGCGCCGAAACGTGCCTCGAAGCAAGGTCGATCCCGTTCTGTGTCAGGGGGATACCGGGCCCGGAAATCTACTCTTCCACGAGGGAAAGGTCTCGGCTCTCGTCGATTTCGAACTCGCGCACATCTCCGACCCGATGACCGACCTCGCCTGTGTGCGGTCGCGAGACCTCTACACCCCGATCGATCGATTTCCTGAGAGACTCGCTCGCTACAGCGAACTCTCTGGCCGGGAGATCGATTTCGAAGCGCTCTATTTCTACAACGTGAAGACCCAGGCGCTCGTCCCGATGGCGCTCGCTCCGGTCATGGAGAATCTGCACGCCGGGACCGAACATGCGGAATGGATCGCGCAGAACGTCTTCTATTTGAGGACGACGGCGCAAGCGCTTGCGGAGGCGATCGGGATCGAACTCGAAGAAGTCGAGATGCCAGAAGCGCGTCCCACACGATTTTCGAACTATTACGACATGCTGATCGAGAACCTCGAACAAGAGCAGTCGCCCGCGATCGAGGACACATTCCTCAAGAATCGCATGTGGTTCGCTTCCCGGCTCGCGCGACATCTGCGCCATGCGGATCGATTGGGTCCCGCTTTCGAGGAACAGGAACTCGACGATATGGGCGAACTTCTCGATAAGCGGCCGACGGATGTCAAGGAGGGACATCGTCAAGTCGACCGGCTCGTACGCGCGTCCGGGTCCGATCGTGACGCGGAGTTCGTACGCTATTTCTATCGCCACGCGCGCCGAGAAGAGTCACTGATGGAGGGTGCACTCGGGTTGTGTGAGGGAGCCCAGCTCTCTCCGCTGCGATGACGACTCTCGAGAGTCCGCACTCGCACAGATGCGTTCATGCCCAAGGCGAGGGGCGATGACGCGCGCGATCTTTTTCGACCTCGATGGCACACTCACGGATCCGAATCCCGGGATCACGGGCTGCATCCAATTCGCGCTCGGCCGACTGGGCCATGCGGGTCCAAGCCAGGCAGAACTCGAATGGTGTATCGGTCCGCTGCATGTCTTCGTCACGCGGATCCTCGACCACTTCGATCTGTCCAGAAATTTACTCGGCGTCTTCGGTTCGGAGCTCGATGGAACACGGTCCGACAAGGGCGAATTGCTCGGTTTCGCCCTCGCCGAAACGCGAGTCGAGGCGGCCGACTCGACGATGATCGGGGATCGCGGCCACGACGCGATTGGTGCGATGGGAAACGGGATGGCGTTCTTTGGCGCACTCTACGGCTACGGCTCAGAACAGGAATTTCGCGATGCCGGGGTCATGCGCTGGGCGCGACGGCCCAGCGATCTCGTGCCCTCGCTCTTCGCTGACGACGTCTGAAACGTCGCGCCGAACGGACTCTGGACACCGCGAACGAGAACAGCCCCACCTGCAGCATGCAGATGGGGCCATTGGGTCCGTTCCCCGGCCGGTTGTGGGTTTGCAGGTCTACTCCGAACTGCCTCGCCGCATGAAGGCCGGCACATCGCGATCGTCGTCCCCCCCACCACTTCGCTTGCGGAGGAAGGCCGGTGTGTCGAGCTCGTCCTCAAAGGGCGATTCGAAGCCCACGCCCGGTGTTGCGATATCCTCCGCACTCTGTCCACCTGCGGCAGCGGCCTGCTGCGGCTCTGCCGGCGCGGCGCTATCGCCCTCCGCCGAAGCCGAAGCCGAAACCGAAGCCGGCTCGCGAATCGGCGTCACGTTAGGTGCATCGACCATCGTGCGCTCGCGCTCGATCTCCTCCGTGTAGTCCGCTACATCCGGAACTCGCCTGCGCGGCTGCGGAGGCGAGGGCGGTGAAGGAGGCGTGCGCCGCACTTCCTGGCTGTCGAGGCCTGTCGCGATCACTGTGACCCGCAATTCGTCATTGCCGAGGCTCTCGTCGATCACCGCACCGACGATGATGTTCGCATCTTCGTGAGCGGCTTCATGGACCAGGGAGGATGCTTCGTTGACCTCGAAGAGGGTCATCTCCGAACCGCCTGTGATGTTGATCAACACTCCTCGTGCACCTTCGATCGAGAGGTCTTCGAGCAGCGGGCTCGAAATCGCCGCGGCGGCCGCGTCGATGGCGCGCGTATCGCCGATTCCCGTTCCCGTGCCCATCAAGGCGACACCGGCCTCGTTCATCACCGTGCGAACATCGGCGAAGTCGAGGTTGATGAGGCCGTGGATCGTGATGAGATCCGAGATGCCCCTGACCGCGTTGAGCAGCACCTGGTCCGCGATCGAGAACGCATCTCGAACGGCGGTGCCCTTGCCAGCCAGAGCGAGCAAGCGCTGGTTCGGGATCGTGATCAGGGTATCGACCACGCTATGCAACTCGTCGATGCCGTGCCCCGCGTGCTTCATGCGAACCCGGCCCTCGAAGGGGAAGGGTTTGGTCACGACGCCCACGGTCAGTGCGCCGACTTCGCGGGCCACTTCGGCCACGATGGGAGCCGCCCCGGTGCCGGTGCCGCCGCCCATGCCGGCGGTCACGAAGACCATGTCCGAACCTTCGAGCAGGTCTCGCAGCCTATCTCGCGCCTCGAGCGCGGAGGCGCGACCCCGATCCGGGTTCGCACCGCAGCCCAAGCCGCGCGTGATCTCCGCACCGAGCTGAATCTTGGTGACGGCCTGGTTATGTGCAAGCGCCTGGGCATCCGTGTTCGCCGCAACGAATTCGACCCCCGAGAGCCCGGATTGGATCATGGTGTTGAGCGCGTTCCCGCCGCCGCCGCCCACGCCGATGACCTTGATCGTCGCCTTCTGGTGCGAGCTCCCCTCGAACTCGAGCAGTTCATGTCCGTCTTCCGGACCGAGCTCAAGCAGATCGACGGAATCACCCACTCGATTGGACGTGTTTCCGCCGTTTCCGTTTTCAGAACGATCGTTCTTCTTCTTAGCCATGCTTTCACCCCCCGACGATGCTTGGCAGCACCGCGGATGTTACACGAATCGGTGCAATTTGTGCTCATTCCAAACCGTTTGAACGAGCTTTTGACCATTGATCTTTCGCGAATTTGGATCCGCCCCCGGCGAATCGAGCGGATCAGTCGAACTCGGCATAGAACCAGTCCCTCATTCGCTGCTTCACCCGACCGAAGATCGACTCGTCTCTTATTCGGAAACGACTACTGCGGGCCGACCGCTGCTGGTTGAGACCAAAGAGCACGAGGCCGACTCCGGTCGAATACATGGGACTTCGTACGACGTCCTGGAGGCCACCGACCGAGGTGGGTAGACCCTGTCGGACCGGCGCCTCGAAGATCTCCTCGGCGAGCTCACCGATTCCGGACAACGCAGAGGCTCCGCCAGTCAGGACGACCCCTGACGGGATCTTGTCGATCAACTCCGCCCTGATCAGCTCCTGGCGAGCCAGTGAGAGGATCTCCTCGACTCGTGGTTCGATGATCTCGCAGAGGATTTTTCGTGAGATCTGTCGGGGTTTTCTTCCGCCCACCGAGGGCACGCTAATCACGTCGTCGGAGCCCAGGTAGCGCGCCGAGGCGACCCCGAATTTCTTCTTGATCCGCTCCGCTTCGTCAAACGGCGTTCGTAATCCGACTGCGATGTCGTTGGTGAAGTGGTAGCCGCCGAGTCCCAGAACCGAGGTGTTCTTGATCGAGCCGCCGGCGAAGACCGCGATGTCGGTCGTACCGCCGCCGATATCGATCATGCAGACCCCGAGGTCCCGCTCGTCGTCCGCGAGGACCGCCTCCGCCGAAGCGAGGGGCTCGAGCACGATGTCCATCACGTTCAGCCCTGCCTTGTTGCAGCATTTGACGATGTTCTGGGCACTGGTCACCGCCGCAGTCACGATGTGGATCTTGGCCTCGAGCCGCACCCCGCTCATCCCGAGCGGCTCCAGGATTCCGTCCTGGTCGTCGATGATGAACTCCTGAGGGATCACATGGATCACCTCGCGGTCCATCGGGATCGCGACCGCCTTGGCCGCATCGATCACCCGCTTCACGTCACCATCCCGGACCTCGCGATCCTTGACCGCGACCACTCCGTGCGAATTGAACGCGCGAATGTGGCCGCCCGCCACCCCCGCATAGACCGAAGTGATTTCGCAGTCGGCCATCAGTTCCGCCTCTTCGACTGCGTGTTTGATCGACGCCACCGTGGCATCGATGTCGACGACCACCCCCTTGCGTAGGCCACGGCTCGGATGGGTCCCGATGCCGACGATGTCGACTCCGTTCTCCGTTTGCTCCGCGACGACGGCGCAGATCTTCGTGGTCCCGATATCGAGACCGACGATCAGGTCTTCCTTCTTGGACATGTTATTCCCCCCCGACTCGCGGGCCCTCGGGCCCGCGAGTTGTGGAAACCTCCATCCGGAGGCCCCCCTATTGGACGGCGTCGCACATCCGTGCTCGGCCGCCGCTTGTTGTCCGCCCCTACGAAGAGGCGGGCTCGGTGCGCAGGACCGCTCGGTCCGCGTACCGGAGATCGATCAGCCGAGTGGACTGAATCATCGCTTCATCCTCGTCGAGGAGAGCGGCCAGTCGCGCCACGCGCTGAGAGAAGAGTCGTCGCCCGAGCAGGGCACGCGGCCCGGCATCGCCGAGTTCGAGGACATATCCCGACGGGGTTGCCGGACTCATGCCGTCGCCGCTCGCGACCCGTCCAGGCAGATGCAGCGTCAGCGTCACAGGATTCGCCGTCAATGCCGCGTGTCGTTTGAGCTCGCGCAGGATCTCTAGAGCCGCATCGGGAAGCGCTCCGCCTATTTCGCCTTCGCCCCGGACGAGCGGCAGCGGACCGCCGGGTTCGAGAATGCCCCGGAAGCGAGTTCCGTCCGCATCGACGAGCCTGACCTCGGCCGCGTCCTCGACGTACCAGCGTGCGACGGCCTGCCGTTCGACGATCGAGATCACGAGAGTGCCGGTCGGGAGTCGAAGGGCGCGGGCAGATTCGATCCAGGGTTCCGCCGCAATCGCCCGACCGACGGATTTCGGGTCGATCGTGTCGAGGGAACGGCCGGCGAGAGCACCGGCACCGGCGGCCACCGCCTCGGGCGACAGGGCGGCCGCACCTTGAACCGCCACCTCTTGAAGCGGCGTTCCTCGGAGGAGGAAATGTTCGGAAAGTGTCGGCCCGGATTTCACCCCGAGCACGACGGCAAACACGAAGACGATGGGTGCGAGAACGTTCAAGACTCGCTTTCTGCCCTTCTCGATCTCATCGCGGTGACGAGCGCGTTCGAGGCGTGCCCGTTCGCGTTCGCGCTTGAGTGCAAGATGGTCGCGTGCCCGCTTTGCACGGGCCGCGGATTCGTGCTTCGGCGATCCGATCCGAGTCCGGCGACGACCGAATATTCGGCGTAGGGGATTCATGCGACGTCTCCTTCCGAGGAGCCGATCAACTGAACCTCGGTCTCGAGTACGATGCCGGTTTCCGCCGCCACGGCCGCGCGCGCGCGTTCGATCAGGCGGAGGACGTCGCGCGCGTTGGCACCGCCATGATTGACGATGAAATTCGCGTGCACCTGCGATATCTCCGCTGCGCCTTCGCGCGAACCCTTGAGGCCTGCCGCCTCGATCAGTCGACCCGCGAAATCGCCGGGCGGGTTGCGGAAGACCGAACCGCAGCTCGGAATATCGGTCGGTTGCGTCGCCTGGCGATGGCCGAGGAGTCGATCGATCTCGTTCTGGACCTTCACGCGGTCGCTCTCTTCGATCTCGAACTGGGCGCCGACCAGAACCGAGCCGTCCGGTAGACCGGCGAGTTCACGATATCGGAAGTCGAGGTCGGCTCGCGAGACTGGTGCCATCAGATCGCCTCGCCCATCCATCCATTCGATCGATCGCACGACATCCTTCATCTCGCGAATCCCAATGCCCGCGTTCATCGCGAGCCAACCGCCGATCGTGCCCGGGATTCCCGCACCGAACTCGAGGCCGGAGAGTCCGCGCTCGACACAGAAGCGTGTGACAGTGGCGTGGGAGGCTCCGGCTTCGACGGCGATCGCGTCGCGTCCGATGCGTTCGATCGCGCGAAGCTTCTTGAGCCGCAGAACGACGCCGCGTAGTCCCGCCTCGCTCACGAGTACATTGAAGCCTGAGCCGAGGGTACGGGTCGGAAGCTCGAATTCGGAACAGATCGCGAGGGTGCGCGACAGCTCCTTGCGATCGCGGGGGGTGGCGATTGCGTCGGCGGGACCGCCGATGCGAAGCGACGTGTACCGGGAGAGCGGAACCTCGAACTCGACGCGGTCGGCGAGGGTGGATTCGAGAGCCAAACGCGCCTGGGAGTCGATCATGCCCCGGCTCCGGGATCGAGTCTTTCTCGCGCTGCGAGCAGTCGCGGTCCGAGGGAGACGACATCGCCAGCGCCGAGGGTCAGAACGAGCTCGCCGGGCTCGAGGCGAGCGGTCCAGTCCCGTTCGATGTCATCGAGGGATCCCCCGAAATACACCTCGCCCTTTCCCGAGTCGGCGAGGGCTCGCGCGAGGGACGCGCCATCGATCCCCGGGATCGGTGCCTCGCTGGCGGCGTAGATGTCCGAGATCACGACGCGATCGGCGTCTTCGAAGGCGACGAGAAAATCATCCCAACAATCCCGTGTGCGGGTGTATCGGTGGGGTTGAAAGATCGCGGTGATCCGTCCCGCATGAACGCTTCGGGCGCCTGCGAGAACGGCGCGGACCTCAGCGGGATGGTGAGCGTAGTCGTCGACGACTTCGACCCCGTCGACCTGTCCCTTGTGTTCGAAGCGGCGCGCGACACCGGGAAACCTCGGCATCGCCTCGGCGAGCAGACTCGACGACACGTCCTGTTCGAGACCGACCGAGATGGCGGCGAGAGCATTCTGGATGTTATGTCGTCCGGGCATTGGAAGGTCGAAGGCGAAATGTGCTCCCGAGCGCAGGGCGACGTGGCAGCGCTGCCCACCCGCAATCGGCTCGACCGACTCGGCACGGACATCGGCAGTGGCATCGAATCCGAAACGGACGCTTCGGGCTGTAATCCGCGGAGCGATCTCCGCAACTCCCGGATGATCGATGCCCAGGATGCAGGTGCCGTGGAAGGGAATCGAATTCGCGAACTCGACAAAGGCGTCGAGTAGTGACTCTCGCGTGCCATAGTGATCGAGATGCTCCGGATCGATATTCGTGATGACCGCGAGGACGGGACGCGTCAGCAGAAACGAGCCGTCGCTCTCGTCGACTTCAGCCACGAGCAGGTCGCCATGTCCGAGCTTGACCGGGCTTGCACCACCGCTCCGACGCGGGACGCGCCCCCCGATCAATGCCGTGGGATCGAGGCCCGCGGATTCGAGGAGGTGTGAGGTGATGGCAGTGGTCGTGGTCTTGCCGTGGGACCCCGCGATCGCGATCGAATCCTTGGTTCGCATGATCTCTGCGAGCAGGGCGCCCCTCCCGACGATCGCGATCCCCTGCGCTCTCGCGGCTGCGAGCTCGGGATTATCCGTTGCGATGGCCGAGGACCGTATGACGGTGCGCACGCCCTCGACGCTCTGTGCATCGTGCCCGATCGACACACGCACGCCGAGTTCCCGCAGCCGTTCGACGGTCGGTCCCGCGACGAGATCGGAGCCCGAGACCTCGAGACCCTGCGCGTGCAGGAGTTCCGCGAGGGCGGCCATCCCGATCCCGCCGATTCCTACGAAGTGGAGGGGGCTCAGCCTGCGTTGCAAGAGGCGTCCTCCGGGTCGTCAGAGAGTCGAGGGATCTCTGGCGGACGTCTCTCGAGTCGGGCGGCACAGTGTTCGATGATGTCTCGGGCTGCATTCGGTCGTGCGAGGCGTTGTGCGGCTTCGCGCATGAGCACGAGCCGGCCCGGGGTCGTGACGAGTTCGGCAACAGCCTGGGCGAGTACGTGAAGATCGAGCGGCCGCGCATCGACTCGTCGCGCCGCACCCGCTTCTTCGAGCGCGTGGGCATTCGCGGACTGGTGATCGTCCGCCGCGAAGGGGTAGGGGATGAGGAGGGCCGGCATGCCGGCGAGCGCCAATTCGGCGACGGTGAGGGCGCCGGCGCGACAGATCGCCAGGTCGGCCCACTCGTATCGCTTCGGCATGTCGTGTTCGAAAGCGACGACCTCGGCGGGCAATCCCAGCTCCGCATAACGGGCTTCAACCGCTGCGCGATCGACCTCGCCGCTCTGATGGAAGACCTCGACAGACTTCTTGCGCAACCGCGAGAGGGCTTCCGGAACGCTCTCGTTGAGCTGGCGGGCGCCTTGGCTTCCGCCGAAGACGAAGATCCGGAATGGAGTCGACGGAACGTCTTTCTCGGTCCCGGTGGAAAAGGCACGGTAGAGGGCGCGGCGAAGGGGGACTCCGACACAGACGCTCTCGGTCCGATCCGGCAGGTCGCCCCGGGTCGACTCGAAGCCGACGAAGATCGCTCGAGCGAAGCGGGCACATAGTCGATTGACTCGCCCCGGAATCGCGTTGGGCTCGACGAGAAAGAGCGGTCGGCCCGTGAGGCGAGCCGCGATCGCGGTGGGCATCGCCGCGTAGCCTCCGACCGAGATCACGGCATTCGGGTTGAAACGACGTAGTATGCGGTGGGCAGATCCCGCGCTGCGCAGGATCGACAGCCCGCCTCGAATACGTCCGAGCCAGTCGCGCCCCATGAATTGCTCACTCGGGAGGACCTCGAGTTCGAAACCGGCATCTGGAACGAGGCGGGATTCGAGTCCGTGCGCCGATCCGATGAATAGGACCTCGTCCCCGCGCTGGCGAAGGACTTCTCCGAGGGCGAGGGCGGGGGTGACATGCCCGCCCGTTCCACCGCCTGCGACTACCCAGCGCTTTACCATGCGCCCTCCCGAGTCGAATGGGTGTTGCGCGGCGGGTGCCGGCGCGCGATCCCCAGGAGGATGCCGAGGGCGAAGCAGCTGACGACGAGCGAGGTTCGGCCATACGAGATGAAGGGAAGCGTGAGTCCCTTCGTCGGAACCAGCCCCATCACGACCGATGCATTCAAGAATGCCGGAACCGTCAGCAACGTGACCATGCCGAAGGCGCAAAACAGATCGAAGCGATCGGTTGCGCGGCGCGCTGCTCGCGTCCCCGCGACCCAGAGCGCAGCGAACGCGCCAAGCACGAAGAGTACTCCGATCAGACCGAGCTCTTCAGCGATCAAGGCGAGTACGAAGTCGGTGTGGACCTCAGGAAGGTACTCGAGCTTCTGTCGGCCATTGCCGAGTCCCTGGCCCAGGAGACCGCCCTGTCCGAACGCGACATAGGACTGAACCAGCTGCCAACCGGCGCCCTGAGCTTCGCGGAATGGATCGAGGAAGCCCATGATCCGGCGCCAGGCGTAATCGTTGTTGACCACGTAGAGGCTGACGAGGACGACCCCGGCGAGACCCGGCAGGACGAAGCGCGGCCAGGGCGTGCCGGCGATGAAGAGCAGACCCGCAGCGAGGACCACGAGTACGACGGCGTTCCCGAGGTCGGGCTGAAGAAGAAGAAGGGTAGCCGGGAGCAGCGCGATCCCCGCTGCCTGGACCGAGCGACGTGTGGAGAGCTCGCGACGATCGTCCTTTCGGGACAACCAGGCGGCGCCCGCGATCAGTGTCGCACATTTGGCGAGTTCGCCGGGTTGGAATCGGATGCCCCGGAACTCGATCCAGCGCTGCGCGCCGTTGACTTCGATTCCGAACAGGAGCGTCGCGAACAGGAGCGCGATCGTGAGACCCCAGAAGGGCATCGCAAGCCGGCGGATCAGTGACGAGGGCATGACGTAGGCGACGGTGGCCGCGGAAAGGCCGAGCAAGAGGCCGAGGAGATGATCGAAGAAGAGTGGCGGAATCTTGGCGTCGAGGGCGAGCGCGGCGGTCGCGCTGTAACTCATCACGACGCCGAGGCCCATCAGAAATCCCGTGGCGATCGCGATCCCGGGATCGATGCTTGCCGGCGCGTTGGGTCGGGGTCCACGACTCATACGCCCTTCCCATCTCGTCCGGATCGGTTCGTTCGTGATCGGGTGGCGGCGGCTTGCAGCTTCTCTACGGCGGCCTGGAATTGGCGTCCACGGTCTTCGAAGCTGTCGAATTGGTCGAAACTCGCGCAGGCGGGGGCCAGCAGGACGAGATCCCCGGAGCGGGCGATCGAGGCGGCGCGCTCCACCGCGCGGCCGAGGTCGCCGACGTGTTCGCATTCGACGGAATGACCAAGCGCCTTTTCGAGGGCGTTGGCAGCTTCGCCGATCAAGAGTGCGCGCCGAACCCGCCCCGCAGCGCTCTTGGCAAGGGGCGCGAGCTCCCCTCCCTTGTGCCGCCCGCCCGCGATCCACACGATCGGTCCCGGCAATGCTTGCAGGGAGCGGGCGGCTGCGCCGACATTCGTTGCCTTCGAGTCGTCCACGTATCGGATCCCCTCGATCTCGGCGACCGGCTGGCAGCGATGGGACAGGCCCTCGAAGGTGGCGAGGGCGCCCGTTGCGGCGATGAGGTCGGCGTCCACCGTCGCAAGCGCCAACAGCGCAGCCAGTAGATTGTCGTCCTGGTGCGAGAGAGCAGGCGCGCCTTCGAGGGAGACGCGCTGTAGCCTGTCCCCGTGTTGGACGATCGCGTTCCGTCCGTCCAGCCATGCGCCGGCGGAAACAGGATTTCGCCGCCTGAATTCGAGTCGCTCGACCCCGTCGGGCAGGGCAACCGTGGCCGACATCGGATCATCGCCGTTCACGATCGCTGAATCACCTGTGCTCTGGCGGGCGAAGATGCGGGCCTTCGCACGGAGATAGCCTTCGAGGTCTCCGTGGCGGTCGAGATGGTCTGGAGAAACGTTCAGCAGGAGTGCGGTTCGAGGTCGGAAAGAATCGACACTCTCGAGTTGAAAGGAGGAGACCTCGAGGATGGCGAGGTCCAGGGGCTGTCCAACGAGATCGAGGGCAGGGATCCCAAGATTGCCCGCCGCCTTCGCGCGGAGTCCCGCCGACCTCGCCATGGCTTCGATGAGGCGCACGACGGTCGACTTTCCGTTGGTTCCGGTGACGGCGACGACCGGGACCTGCAGAGCCCGGAAGCAGAGTTCGATATCGCCCCAGGCGCGTTTCGTCCTACCTTCCCAGCGCGCGGCGGGAATACCCGGGCTCGGTACGACGAGATCGAAGGAGCCCAGCTCGGGGAAGGGCCGCCCGAAATGCGTTTCGATTCCACTCGGGAGTTGGTCGAGCCCAGCGATGGCCTCTACGGGCCGCTCGTCTGCGGCGACGACATTTGCGCCTCGGTCGGCGAGGAAAATCGCCGCCGAGCGTCCGGACACTCCAATGCCTAGCACGAGGACTTTTTGTCCATCGAACTCCATCGATCAACTCTCTTCTGCCGCGCTGTGATCTCGTCGAGCGCGGACTGATTCAACGCAGCTTCAGCGATGAAAGCGCGACCAGGCCGAGGATGATCGAGACGATCCAGAAACGGACGACGATCTTCTGCTCGGGCCAGCCCAGCTGCTCGAAGTGATGATGGACGGGAGCCATCCGGAAGACGCGCTTGCCCGTCAGCTTGAACGAAACGACCTGGATGATCACGGACAGCGTTTCGATCACGAAGATGCCGCCGACCACGGCCAGGAGGATCTCCTGGCGGATCAAGACGGCGATCGTGCCCAGTGCTCCGCCCAGTGCGAGGGAGCCAACGTCGCCCATGAAGAGCTCAGCCGGAGAAGCGTTGAACCACAGAAAGCCCAGACCGCCGCCCACGAGCGCACCACAGATGATGGCGAGCTGGCCTGCGCCCGGGACGTTCTTGATCTGAAGATACTCAGCGATTCCCGAATGGCCGGCGGCGTAGGAGAGCAGCAGGAATGTCCCGGCCGAGATCATGACAGGTCCGATCGCGAGGCCATCGAGTCCGTCGGTCAGGTTTACGCTGTTGGAGGCGGCGACGATGATGAAGGTCGCAAGCGGAACGTAGAGCCAGCCGATGTTCGGCGTGAAATTCTTGAAGAACGGAACCGCGAGTTCTGAATCGAAGGCGGGACTCGTATAGATCGCGATAGCGACGCCGAAGGCGAGCAGGATCTGCCAGGAGAGTTTCACGCGCGCCGAGATACCGTCGCTGTTGCGCTTCGTGACCTTGTGATAGTCATCGATGAAGCCGAGTGCGCCATATCCCGTCGTCAGCCCGAGGACGATCCACACGAACGAGTTGGTCAGATCCGTCCACAGCAGAACGGAGATGATCAGGGAGAGCAGGATCAGCAGGCCGCCCATCGTCGGCGTGCCAGCCTTGGCCGCGTGGTCCGGGCCGATCTCCCGAATCGGCTGGTCTACCCGCAGCGCGGCGAGGCGTCGGATCAGCCACGGGCCGACGATGAAGGAGATGAAGAGCGCGGTCAGCGTCGCCGCGGCGGTGCGGAACGTGATGTATCGGACCACATTCAGTCCGCCGAATGAATCCGCGAGGGGATAGAGAAAGTGGTACAGCATTATTGGCTGGCCTCGTCGAGCAATTGGATCACCTCCTCCATTCGAGCCGCACGAGAGCCCTTGACGAGGACGCGGTCGCCCTTGCCTAGTCGGGACTGGAGCGTGCGTGCAAGCGCCTCATGGCTCAGTTCGATGTGAATCTGGTTCTCAGCGAGACCCGCAAGCCGAGCCCCCTCCGCGACGGAATCCGACCCCGGCCCGAGCAGGAACACGCCATCCAGGCCGAGGGAGCCGGCGAGCTCACCGAGGGCTAGATGCGCCGCATCCGCGGTCTCCCCGAGCTCGGACATCTGACCGAGAACTGCGTAGCGGCGTCCGCTCGACTCGAGTCGCGCGAGTGTTTCGAGCGCGTTCTGCATGGATTGTGGGTTCGCGTTGTAGGCGTCGTCGATCACGAGCACGTCGTTCGGGAAGGAGAGGGGCTGCATCCGCCCCGGGACGCCTTCATGACTCGAGAGTCCCGCTGCCACGTCTTCGAAGCTCGCGCCAGCGGCGAACGCGCCGCCGGCGGCGGCCAGCGCATTCTCCACGATCGTCTC
>JAPYTP010000081.1 GCA_029941885.1 Myxococcota bacterium | reverse complement strand
GCTTCGAACGCCCGGTCGACGCCGGGAACGGGTTTGATCGAGGGCTGTTTCGGGCTGCTCCTACGGAGCGATCCCGTACAGCTCCGCCACATTCCCGCCGATGATACGGTCCCGATCCTCTTCGCTCATTCCGTCCGTCAGCTTCGAGATGACCTGTTTCGTGTGGGGATAGGTGCCGTCGTTGTGGGGGAAGTCACTTGCCCACATCAATCGGTTCGTCGGACTGAGATGAGTCATGTGGGTCGCGACGTAGTCGTCCTGGAAGGTCACGTAGATATTCTGGGCGAAATACTCGCTCGGTGGCTTCGTGAGCGTTCCGACCTCGAGCCAGTAGCGATGGCGTTCGTAGGCATGGTCCATCCGATACATGAAATGCGGAACCCAACCGGCATCCGCCTCGGCACAGACGACCTTGAGCCGCGGATGACGTTCGAAGACCCCGCTGAACACCAACATCAACATGATGTCTTGCACACCGCGGATGATCGACATGAACTGAGCGATCTTCGGTCCGCGCGTCTTACGCACGATCATCGTCGAAAGGTCGTCGGCGTCGGAGGTCAGGATGTGGAAATGGACCGGTAGTCCGAGATCCACACAGGCCTCCCAGATCGGGTCGTAGCAGGGATGGTCGTAGTCCTCGACGTTCGGGTCTCCCGGGAACATCACGCCGACGAAGCCCATGCGCTTGGCTTCGCGCAATTCCTCGATCCCCTCCTCGAGGGTTCGCAGGGTGACCGTGGCCAGTCCGAGCAGCCGATCCGGAGAATGTTCACAGAACCCCTGGAGCCAACGGTTGTAGGCGTCGTTGCAGGCCTTGCGATAGTCGATGTCTTTCACGCGACACAGGATCATCCCGACGCTCGGGAAAATCACCTCGGCGTCGATTCCTTCTTCCTCCTGGATCTCGATGCGAGCCTTGGGATCGTATCCGGCGGGATTGAGCGTCTCCCACCGGGCCGGCGTCCCGATATCTTCCGGCTTTCGGCCGGCCGCCAGGATGAAGGACATGGGGACGGGCGTGGGCAAGCCGTCGACGTACATGCCCGCTCCGGTTTCGGCGTCGTCTCGCAAGTAGGGCGCGCGATCTCGGAAGGCGGGATCGATTTCCTTGTACGCCTCCTCGGGCTCCGCGACGTGGGAATCGGCGGAAATGATTCGGGGTGCCATGACAAACCTCCAGTCGATCGTGTGCCCCGAAGCCTACCCGGGTCGAGCCACGAAGGGAAGAAACGAAAAACCCCGCGCCGCGTCGGAGCGGAGCCGAACCCAACGCTCGGGAATCACCCGGAAGTTCGGGAAGCGTCTGATCAGCTCGTCGAGCGCGATCCGCATCTCCGCTCGGGCCAGACTCGCCCCGAGACAGAAGTGGATGCCCAGGCTGAAGGCGAGGTGGGCGTTGGGGTTGCGGCCCGGGTCGAGCGTATGAGCGTTCGGGAACGCACGCTCATCTCGATTCGCCGCCGCGAAGAGCATGTGCACGCGCTGGTCCTTGGGGATCATGACGCCGTGCATCTCGACATCTCGTGTCGTGACCCGCGAGAGACCGGGGACCGGGGACTCCAGCCGCAGGAACTCATCGACGGCCTTCGCGAACCCTTCCGGCTCCTTCCCGAGCAAGCGACGCACCTCTGGGTTCTCATGGAGCAGCACGACCGCGTTCCCGAGCGCGTTGGTCGTGGTTTCCGTCCCGGCCATCAGGAGCAGCGCACAGAAGCCGACCACTTCGTCGTGGCTGAGCCGGGGCTCTCCGGATTCCGGGTGAAGGAGTCGGCTCACGAGGTCGTCCCCCGGCCGCTCCATGCGCTCGGGCAGTACGTTTTCGAGATAGTCGTAGATCCACAGGATGCCCTCTTCGGCGGTCGGGCCCCTGCCCTCGACCGCGTGAATCACTGCACCCGCATATTCGCTGAATTGCTTGCGATCCTCGAAGCCGATCCCCAGCAGCTCTGTGATCACGGCGACAGGAAGGGGGTCCGTGAGCGCATCGAAGAGGTCGATCTCGGCCTCGGGATCGATCGCGTCGAGCAGTGCGCGCGTGGTGGTTCGGATGAATTCCTCGAGCGCACGCATTCGGCGCGGAGTGAAGGTCTGGTGCACGGCACCTCGCAGATGCGTGTGATAGGGCGGGTCCTGGGAGATCATCATCGGCATGGCTGAGACGAAGCCCGTCGGGACCGTGCCCATGCCCGAGGCAAAGGTCTCCGCGTCCAACAGGACAGTGCGTACGTCCTCGTAGCGAGAGACGACCCAGAGACCCCGTTCGGCGCTGTGAAAGACGGGATGGTTCTCGCGCAGCTCGTCGAAGATCGGATACGGATCGTCGACGGCACTCAGCGCCTGGGGGTCGAACTCCATTCGGGCTCCTCTATTCTCGTTCGTCCGGGCGTGGCGAGTGCGATGTCGAACCACCGGGAACTTCGACCGTCTCCGTGTCGCGACCGGAGCGCAGGACGGTGCCCGGCCGCGCGCCCGTGTCCGCGCCGTCGCGGACGATCTCGTGGCCGTTCACGAAGACGTGATCGACCCCCTCCGCGTCGGCGTAGAGGCGAGGAGCGCCGGCCGGCAAGTCGAAGCGGGTGTAGGTGGGGCCCTTGCCGACCCGCGTCACATCGAAGACGACGAGATCCGCGTGCCACCCCTCTTCGATTCGCCCGCGTTCTCGCAGGCCGTAGAGCCTCGCCGGGACGTCCGTCAATTGATGGATCGCATCTTCGATGCTGATCAGTCCCATCTCGCGCACGCCGCGACCGAGGAGCTGGGTCGAAAACGCGAAGGTGTCCAACATGTCGAGGTGGGCGCCCGCGTCGGAGGCCCCGACGATGGTTCGGGGATCCGTCCAGGAGTCGGCGCGCATCTGCCAGCTCTCGAGGTCCGTTTGTCCGCCGGTGGGCGACGCGAAGGAAGTCTGGAGTCCCTCGGAGAGCGAGAGGTCGAGAAGGGCATCGAGGGGAGCGACTCCGCGTGCCTCGGCGATCTCGCCGATCGTGCAGCCACGCCATTTTTCGTTCTCGGGCTCGAAGGTCTCTTCGACCCGAATCTCCGCCCAACGAGTGAGCGCCTTGAGGTTTCCGGGCCCCTGCTCCTCTCCGCCGAGGCGTAGTTGTTCGCGCACGGCTGGATCGGCAAAGGCCTTCCTTCGCGCCTCGAGAGGCAAAGCGATCACCTCCGCCCAACGTGGCAATGCATCGAAGGCGAAGCCCGAGAGCAGGTTCACGCGTCCGGAGAGCTCCTGGGGCACCGTGAGCGCCAGCACGACCGCTCCGCGCTCGGCGGCGTAGTCCGAAGCGCTGAGTTGATTCTCCATGACTTCGGGCATGTCGGAACGCGGCGCCATGAGATTCCAGTTGAGCGGCCGATTCGCGGAGAGTGACATCTGGGTGAGGATCTCCTTGTCCTCCTCCGTGAACAGGTTCGTCCCTGGCAGCATCTCGAGCGAAGTGCCGGCGTAGTCGCGGATCGTACGGCACAGGCTGTAGAGCTCGTCGAGGCTCGCGTGGCGCGAGGGCACGGGTTGGCCGTCTGCATCGTTGTGCGCCGCCGATCGGGTCGACGAGAATCCCAGTCCTCCTTCGGCGAGCGAGGCCCGCAGCAAGGCGTTCATCGCGTCGAGTTCCTCGGCGTTCGCTTCGTGACCGACAGCGCGCTCTCCCATCACCACGCGTCGAAGCGCGGAGTGTCCGACCATGAAGCCGGCATTGACGGCGAGATTTCCGTCGAAACGCGACAGGTAGTCACCGAAGCTCGCCCAATCCCAGGGCACGCCCTCGCGGAGACTCTCGAGCGGCATCCCCTCGACCCGCGCCAGCATGCGCATCAGATAATCGCCGGCATCCGGGCTGAGCGGTGCGATGCTGAATCCACAATTCCCGCCCACGATCGTCGTCACACCGTGGTAGGGCGAGGGGGAGAGAGTCGGGTCCCAGAAGGCCTGCGCATCGTAGTGGGTGTGGACGTCGACGAAGCCCGGCGAGACGATGCGCCCGTCGGCATCGATCGTTTCTCGCGCTTCTCCCGAGATCGAGCCGATCGCCGCAATACGGCCGTCCGTGAGGGCGACGTCGGCGCGCCGGGGCGGGCCTCCGCTGCCGTCGACTAGCATTCCCCCGCGGATCAGAGTATCGAACATCGTGGATCTCCTTCGATGAGGAGAGCATACCCTGCATGGGGGAGGGCGGGGCCCCGCAGATCCGGCCCCTTCGGGCCGTCGAAAGCTGCGGTTGACCGGTCCCCGCGGATCGGAGACGATGAAGATCGATCCGATTGAGAGGTCTCCCGTCCAGATGACAGAATCGACCGAAATCGACACGCAGCGCGACATCGAACTCGCGGCGGATCTCGAGGACCCCCAGGAGATCCTCGCTGTGATCCTCGATCCCAAGCGCCGCGGAACGCTCTATCCCTATCTGCATCGGCTGCGCGAGATCGCACCGATCCTGAAGACCGATCAGGCGACTGGGCGGCCCGCCTGGGTGCTGACCCGCTACGCGGACATCCGGGAGGCGCTCAAGCATCCCGACGTGCGCAGTGACGCACGCGGGGCCGAGGTCTTTGACGTAGGGCCCGAGGGACACCATTTCGTCGACATGCAGCGCAACACGCTGCTCTTCCTCTCTCCTCGTAAACACGATCACGTGCGCGATCTGATCTCGCGGGCCTTTACTCCGCGCTCGGTCGAGCTGCGTCAGGACCGCATCCAGGCGGTGCTCGACGAGCTGATCGACCGCGCCGAGCCCAACGGCGGGATGGACTTCGTGCACGATTTCGCCTTCCGACTCCCGATGGTCGTGATCTGCGAGATGCTCGGCGTTCCCGCGGAAGATCTGCCCCAATTCTACGACTGGGCACAGGACTCGAGCCGGCGCGGAGAGATCGGTGGGATCACCGATGAGATCGTTCGGAAGGGTGAGGAGGCGACGCTTGGCTACACAAACTATTTCATGAAGCTGATCGAGGAGCATCGGGAAAATCCGCGCTTCGATCTGATGACCGCGCTGATCGATGCCGAAGACGAGGACGGTTCTCGACTCTCCGACGAAGACCTCGTCGGGGGCTGTTATATCCTGCTGCAGGCGGGGCATGGCACGACCCAGGATCTTCTCGGGATGGGTACGCTGGCTCTGCTCCAGCATCCCGAGCAGCTCGAGTTCCTGCGCCGGAAGCCGGAAGCGATTCCGACCGCCGTCGAGGAATTGTTGCGCTACGACACCTCGGTCCAGATCAGCCAACGGGTCGCCGACGTCGAGTTCCAGGTCGGCGACACCCGGATCGGGGCGGACGAGGTCTGTGTGCTGTTCAACGGCGCCGGCAATCGCGACCCGGAACATTTCGCCGACCCGGATCGCCTCGACATCACCCGAACGCCCAATCTCCATCTGAGTTTCGGGCTCGGCCGACATACCTGCCTCGGTGCCTCCCTCGCTCGCATGGAGCTTCGCAGCGCCTTTGAAACGATTCTACGCAGGCTCCCCGACCTTCGGCTCGACGACGACGCACCCCATCACTATCGCGACAGTCTCTTCTTGCGCGGCCTGGAAACGCTTCCGCTAGCGTTCTGAAGCGAACTCGAGGCCCGCCCACATCGACAGAATCGAGGATGAGCTGCTATGGCGAACCACGAACTCCCTCTCACCGGACAGGTTGCCCTGATCACGGGCGGCGCTTCGGGCATCGGCGAGGCGGCGGTGAACATGATTTCGGGAGCCGGCGCGGCGGTCGCCCTTCTCGACCGCGATCAAGAGGGCATGAAGAGCGTCGCGACCGCCATCGAACAGGCGGGGGGCCGCGCTACGGCACACGTCATCGATCTGCTCGACACGGACTCGATCGCGGACTCCGTTGCCGAGGTGCTCTCTGCACACGGGCGCATCGATATCCTCGTCAACGCAGCCGGGATCTCGGGTAATTCCGACGAGATCCTCGAACAGTCAGAAGAGAACTGGGACCGCGTTCAGACGATCAACTTGAAGGCCCCCTTCCGGCTGATCCAGCAGGTCGGTCGGCACATGGTCGAGCGCGGGGGCGGGGGGCGGATCGTCAACATCACGTCGAGTTCGGCGCATCGCGCCCGGCAATCGATCGCCCCCTACGGCGCTGCGAAGGCCGGGCTCGCACAGCTCACGCGAACCGCTGCCGCCGACCTGGGCCGACATGGCATCAACGTGAATGCGATTGCACCGGGGGTGACGAAGACCCCGATGACGAAGGGGATCGGCGACGACGCCGCGTTCCAGGTCCTGGTCGAGGAAGGTCCGCTTGCGAACCTTCTCCATCGCCCGTCCCTGCCCGAAGATGTGGCAGACACCGTTCTCTACCTGTGCCTGCCCGGATCCCGTCAGATCACCGGTCAGACGATTCACTTGAGCGCTGGAGCGGTGACCGCCTGAGCGGAACGAATCGGTCGACGGACGAGTCCGAAGGGGTGGAAGTGGTGGGAGTGGTGGAGAGCGACGACGAGGATCAGGCGCGTTGGTCGAGCTGGACGACGTTCCCGTCGGGATCGCGCAGGAATGCGCTCCGGCACTTGCCGCCGGCGGGTTCTCCGTAGGCGAGCGTGTCGGCGTCGACAGGCTCCACGACGATGGGGACACCGGCGCCTTTGGCGCGCTCGACGATGCCATCGACGTCGTCGACCCAGAAACCCCAATGGTGGGTTCCGATCTGGAAGAGTTCCGGCGGGCTGCCGAACGGTTCGCGAGAGAGCTGCTGGTCGAGCACGATGAAGGTCTCATGAGGTCCTTCGCGCCATCGTAGATAGCAGGCACGTCGCTTCTGCGCGTCGCTCCCACCAAAACCGGGCAGCTCTTCCTCGGTGTCGAGGGACACGTGCAGGCCGAGAACGTCGCAATAGAATCCGAGGGATCGATCCATGTCGGTCACTCCCACGGCAATGTGTGAAATCGCATCGATACCGCTCATCTCTCTTCTCCCATCAATCGACGAGGTCGTTCCAGAGCCCGCCGAGGATTCTGTCGAGCTTCAGATCCCCGGGGCCACGGCCGGGGCGTGAGGATCTAGATCCCGATCCCCGACATCGTCTTGTCGTAGTCCCAGTAGGCCTTGAGAGAGACGAGCTTGCCCGCCTCGTTCACTCGATAGACGAAGACGCCGGGGGCGGCGAGCTCGCCCGCTCCATCCGGCAACTCGTTGTAGATGGTGCCGACATTCGCGATTTCGTCTCCGCAAACGAAGGCGCGATCGATCTCGAATCGGACGGCACCGGGACCGATCATCTTGTCCCAGAACGCGGCGATTGCGTCGTGTCCGCGATGTCCTAGCCCGGACGGGTCGAGGGGGGAGGGCCCGACCGGATCCTCCATCACCGCGTCGTCTGCGAAATTCGAGAGAAACGCCTCGCGGTCCCCCGACTGAATGGCGGCTACGTGGCGGTCGAATGCGGTCTGTGCCGGACTGTCAGCCATGTCGATCTCTCCTTCGTTTCGTTGACTTCGGGAATTCGAATCTAGAAAGGAACGCCCCCCGCGAGCGTCAGGCGCTGCATGAATCTCCGTGCGGCGGGGTCGTCCGCGACCACACGATGTTGCGTGTTCTGATTGTCCCACATGGCGATCGCGTTCGGCGTCCAGTGGAATCGGCAATGATACTCGGGGGAATCGATGTGCTCGTAGAGGAAGGAGAGGATCTTCTCGCTTTCCTTCTCCTTCATGCCGACGATCGCGGAAGTGAAGACACCGTTGACGAAGAGAGCCTTGCGGCCGCTTTCGGGGTGTGTGCGCACGATCGGATGGATCACGTCGCCCCGGTCGTCGAATCGCTTGCGTTGTTCGTCGTTGGCGATCTGATAGAAGTAGGAGGGATGATGGATCGCGGAGAGTCCTCCGAGAAGCCGTTGCATCGTGTCGGAGAGCCCGTCGTAGGCCGCCTCCATGCTCGCCCACATCGTGTCGCCCCCGGCCTCGGGAACCTCGACGGCACGAAGGATCGACGCTTTCGGCGGGTTGGGCTCGAAGGTGATGTCCGTGTGCCACATGTCGGCCACGAAGGGTCGCTCTGCGTCGCTCTCGAGTTCGAAGACTTCGGCCAGGCCCTCGTCCTTCCGGGGCTGGTAGACCGGATGTGTGTAGAGATCGCCAAAACTACGCGCGATCCGGAGATGATCGTCCACCGTGATGTCCTGGTCCCGGAAGAAGATGACGAGATTGTCTAGCAGGGCGCGCGCGATCTCGTCCCGTACGGGCTCGTCGAGGGGCTTCGAGAGATCGATTCCCGACAACTCGGCACCGAGGGGCGCTGTCAGCTTGGTCACCTGAATATGCTTGTAGGTCATGCGCTTCCCATTTCGAACACTCGCAGGCACGCGAGGTCTGCCGTCGAATTCTAGCTGCCAACCGTCGGCCCTGCTTCGAGATGGCCGAGGTCCCGGAAAGGTCGGCAATCGGCGGATCCAGGGAATCTTGTCGGTTGGACGGTGAGGCCTTCTATGCGAAGGTCGATCGAGGGGCGGGATCGATTCCGCGTCGGGACGGGGAGATCCATCGTGAGCCAGACCGAAGCCGCACAGATTCGCGACCGTTTGGGACATCCGGTCATCGACGTCGACGCGCACATGCTCGAGTTCATGCCCGCCGTCTTTCCCTTTCTGCGTGATGCGCTCGGACCGGATCGATTCGAGGCCTACCGAAATCAGGGCCCGCTTGTCCGCCGGGATCTTCCTTCGATGCCCGCGGATCGCGCTCTCGCCTCGCGCATCCCACAGACATCGTGGTGGGGTTGTTCCAACGACGCGCTCGAACGCGCCACGATCATGCTGCCCCAGCTCTTCGCCGACCGGATGGAGGATCTGGGTTTCGACTATTGCGTGCAGTTCACGACCAACGCGCTCTCTCAATGCTCCGTTCCAGACGCCGAGCTTCGAACCGGAATCTGCCGGGGCTTCAACGACTACTATGCTGAGATCTATCGTCCCGTTCGTGACCGGATCGCACCGGCGGGCATGATCCCAATGCACACGCCGGAGGAGGCCATCGCGGAACTGGATCATTGTGCCGCGATCGGGCTCCGGGTCGTCGTCCTGCCGGAGGCCGTGTTGCGCAGCGTCGAAGAGGTCCCGCCGGATGTTCCGAACGGGATCGTCTGGCCGGGTCAGCGGCATTGGCTCGATCGCTTCGGCCTGGACAGTCTCTACGACTACGACCCCGTCTGGCGCAGGGCCAAGCAACACGGCTTCGTCGTCTGCTTTCACGGTCAGCTCGCCAATGTCCCCGGCACCTACACGTCGCCCACCAACTACGTCTACAACCATGTCGGCATGTTCGCATCGCTGATGGCGCCGCTCGTCAAGTCGCTCTTTCTGGGGGGTGTGACGCGTCGCAATCCCGGCCTGCCCTTCGCGTTCCTGGAATGTGGCGTCAGTTGGGCGACGCAGATGCTCTGCGACTCGATCGAACACTGGGAGAAGCGGCGCATCGAGGCACTCGGTCGACTCGATCCCGCCGGTCTCGACTTCGACGCACTCGACGAACTCGTGATGCGATACGGCGGGCCCCTCGCCAAGATCGACGAGAGGGAACGAAGGGCGGCCTACGCGCGTGAGGCCATCGATTCCACTCCACCCGAGGAACCGGACGACTTCGTTCATCTCGGCGCGAAATCCGAGCAGGACCTATGCGATCTCTTCTCGGAGAATCTCTATTTCGGCTGCGAGGCCGACGATCGGGGTGTGGCGGCGGCCTTCGCGCCGAGCAACCCGCGAGGGACGAAGCTCAAGGCGATGTTCAGCTCCGACATTGGCCACTGGGATGTCGTCGATCACGGCAAGGTCGTTCCCGACGCGCATGGTCTGATCGAGAAGGGCGTCCTCGACGAAGAACAGTTCCGGGAGTTCACGTTCGTCCATTCTGCGGAAATGCTTCTGAAGGCGAATCCCGGCTTCTTCGAGGGAACGGCGCTCGAGAAGGACGCGGCCCGGTTGCTCGACCTGGAGCGCTGAACAGATTGCACTCACTGGATTTGCAATCGCCCGGCCTAGAAGCCCAGATCCTTCGTGACATCGTCGATGGGACCCGACACCTTCTGCACCGCCGGCAATAGTTTGTCGTATCCGAGACCGGCGATATAGCCGTCGATCAGGCGCTGGTAGTTCGAAATCATGCCTTCGATCCGGTTGGACAGCTGCATGGAGTCGAAGCTGCTGGAGTGGAGGCCTGCCTGCTGTCGCGGAAGATTGACGAAGTCCTGGCGAGGAAGTTCGGGCCAGCGAGGATCGTCACCGGCCATCGGAATGGGTGTTCGCAGTCGTTCCGTCGGCTCCTCCCCTTCTGGGAACATCGTGAGGGACCAGATCTCGAACAGGGTCTCCTCGGGGCCCAGAGGTCGCGCGCGGTAGCAGGCCGCATTGCCGTACATCGGAAGCAGGAAGAAATTGGGAAAGCCGTAGTTCACAACGGATACCAGACCTTGCTCCGCCAACTCGTTCTGATCGGGCAGGGGGATCCCCGCGCTTCGATTCCATGTCGTCAGCGCATCGTTCAGGCGGCGATTCCATTCCAGGGACGCCTGCATCGGATCTTCGGGGAGCTTCATGTCACGCAGCCCCTCGGCGACGCGAATATCCTTGTCGAGCACCATGCTGGCCATGCCCTCTCCGAGCGTCCGCATGAAATAGAGCGAACTCTCGATCACCTGGTCGGAGCTTGCCGCGCGCGTGAGGACCTCTCCCACCTTTCGAGACGTGAGGCCGTCCTGCGCGCCGTCCCCGGCGCCGCTCTTGCGGGCGATCATCTGGGGATGGGTCCGGGCGACGTGATAACTCTCCATGAAGGCCTCGATGGAGAGCTTCCAATTCACCGGAAGCACCGTCGAGTACCACCACTCGGCGCGCATCTTCTCGACGCCTCGGGCCTCGTGAAAACTTGCAAAGGGCTCGAGGGAGTCGCGGAGTGGGGGCGCATCGTCGTCCATGCAGAGGAAGGCGCATCCGCCCCAGAGCTCCACGCGGCATTCGTGGAGTTCGAGTCGCGCGGGGTCGACGTTGGACGCTTCAAAGAGTTCCGGTGCGTAGACCGCGCGGCTCGTGCCGTCCTGATTCCAGCTCCAACCGTGGAAGGGACAGACGATGCCGTCGCGACAACTGCCCCGGTCGTCGAGGAGTCGAGTCCCCCGGTGGCGACAGGTGTTATGGAAGGCCTTGACCGTAGCGTCCTCCTGCCGGATGACGAGGAAGGACTGACCGACGTTTTCGTACTCGACGTAGTCGCCGGCATTCGGGATCTCCTCGAGTCGACATGCCATCTGCCAGGCTCGCGTCCACAGCCGTTCGCATTCGAGGTCGTAGAATTCGCGATCGTAGTAGCGCGCGGCAGGCACTTGGTCGTTGCGAGTGATCGCGAGAGGATTCGCTCCCCGTTCGTTCTTCATCTTGATTCCTTGTTCGACCCAGTCGGTCGATCGGCGATCAACGGTTTCGGTGCGAGCGATTGGCCGCAGAGGGGGTTCACGACGATTCTACTCCGCCGCGAGAGGTTCGTTCCTGGCTGTGATCTCGGTGAATCGAAGCCGGCGGCATGGACATCCACCTTCATAACGGGTCTCATGCTGATCCTTCCTCAGGCGAGGGTCCTCTTCGCGAGGCCACGAGTCAACCTCTGATGGCCTGCTCCTTGGGTCGGCCCTCGCACCAGGATGGCCTCCCTTCCGGAGCAGGCGACTGTTCGAAGGCCTCGATGTGGCCTGTGCAGCCAAATCGTGGTGTAGTTGCGGCTTGGAGGACTGATGAACAGATTGGGATTGGGACCGAAGCTGGGATACGGCATCGGTCAGGCGGCCGAAGGCCTGAAGACGGGTGCGTTCGAGTACATCCTGTTCTTCTACTACGTCCAGGTATTAGGCCTATCGGGAACGCTCTCGGGAGCGGCTCTCCTGATCGCGATGATTGCCGACGGGGTGACCGATCCGATCGTCGCCTCGATTTCCGACAACCACCGATCTCGCTTCGGCCGCCGTCATCCATTCATCTATGGTTCGGCCATCCCGATGGCGTTCTTCTTCGTCGTCGTGTTCCTACCCCCAGATGGGATGGGCCAGACGGGGCTCTTCCTGTGGTTGGCCGGGTTTTCGGTCCTCGTGCGAATCGCGATGACCTTCTTCCTGATACCGCATTTCGCGTTGGGAGCGGAGCTCTCCTCGGACTACGATGAGCGGACGACGATCGTCGCCTATCGGACGTTCTTCTCGATTACGTCCATGTCAGCGGTGCTTCCCCTCTGCTTCTGGCTCTTCTTCGGGGCCAGCGAAGCGTACCCCAACGGGCAACTCGACCCGGCCGCCTACGGCCCTTTCGCCTTCGCCGCCGCTCTCGTGATCTTTCTCGCCATCGTCGGCACGGGCCTTGGCACCCATGGCCAGATCTCCCGTCTACCGGAGCCCCTTCGCGCGCCGCAGTTATTCACCCTGAAGCGCGTCGTCACCGATGTCTTCGAGAGTCTCGAGAACGTTTCGTTTCGCTGGTTCTTTCTCGGGATCTTCTTGTACTCCATCGCTCGTGGCACGCAGAATGCCCTCGGCGTACACATGTTCACCTACTTCTGGCAGCTCGCCCCGGACGAGATCGCGGCCTGGGGCACGGCACTCCTGATCGGTTCGATCATCGGGATCTTCGTCTGGGTGCGCATCGCCCAGCATCTCAGCAAGAAAGCCACCTACATCTCGGGGCTGGTGCTCTGGACTTCTTGCATGAGCCTCCCGCCCCTCGCCTCGTTGCTGGGCTGGTTCCCGGAGCATGAGAGCCGGTTCTTTCTGCCTCTGCTGATCGCGTTCGGTGGGTTCGCGATGTTCTTCAAGGGCTCGCAGGTCACCAGTGGGTCGATGCTTGCGGACGTTGCCGACGAGCACGAAATCGCCACCGGCCGTCGTCAGGAGGGGATGTTCTTCGGCGCGATCTCCCTCTCGAGCAAGGCATCCTCCGGGATCGGCCATCTGCTTGCGGGGATGATGCTCGATCTGATCCGATTTCCGACGGATGCCGTGCCGGGAAGTGTGTCCGAGGAGACGCTGAGAAGCCTCGCGCTGGTCTATGGGCCGGTCGTCATGACGCTCGTCTTGGTCGGGTGCTACGCGCTGTCCCGCTATTCGCTGACGCGAGACCAGCTGGAGGAAATTCAAGAACGGCTGCGCGAGGAAAAGGCCGGGGCCGGGGAGGAGTCGGCGACCTAGACGGGGGTCGCGGGTCGGAACACGACGAGCGTGCGTTCGTCGTCGAGATCCTCGAAGTCGGCCACGAGCGGCATTTCCATCTCATAATCGCTCACCGAAATCCCGACGATGCGCGCGACCATGCGAACACCCTCCTCGAGTGTCACGGCGGCGACGGCCCACGGTGAATGGGACGAGAAGTAGGGGAGCAAGGGCGGGTGGCATACCGTCCACGTGTAGAGCGTCGCGCGACCGCTGGCCTCGACCCACTCCTGGTTCGGAGAGCCGCAGTACACACAACTGAGCTCGGGCGGAAATTGCAGCTGCTGGCAATCCACACAGCGCGGCAACACCAATCGACGTTGCTTCGTAGCGCGCCAGAAGGGCTCGGTGTGCGGTTCGATTTCGGGCGCGGGTCGCTCCGCGACCATTCCGGGTTCGTCCACGGGGCCTCCCTATTTTCTCGTCAGCAGGATCGCCGACGTAGGTACCACGGGGGCTGCGGAGATCAGCGACACTTCGGCGCCGGCAACCTGATTGGCCGAGGTCCCACGCAGCTGGCGCACGCCCTCGAGGATGTGGTTGAAGCCGTGGATGTAGGCCTCGGAGAGGCTGCCTCCGGCGGTGTTGGTCGGGATCGAGGCCTCGACCGTCTCCGTATGGCCGTCGGCCACGAAGTCCCCCCCCTCACCGGCTTTGCAGAATCCGAAGGCCTCCAGGCCGTAGACCACGACCGGCGCAAACATGTCGTAGAGCTGGAACACGTCGACATCCTGGGGGCCCAGTCCGGCCATGGAGAAGAGGTCGCGTGCGGCGTAGGCCCCGGGCCAGTCCCAGGGCTCCGGCTTGTTGTAGAGATTCGTCATCGGCACGTGTCGTGGGCCGACGCCCTGTGCGACTCCGGAGACCCAAGCGGGTATGTGCGGACAGTCTCGAGCGCGCTCGGCTGTCGTCACGATGACCGCGCACGCGCCGTCGTTCTCCGGGCAACACTCGAGCAGATGCAGGGGGTCCGAGATCATGCGCGAGTCGAGCACGTCCTCGACCGTGATCGGATTGCGAAAGTACGCCACCGGATTGAGGCTCGCGTAGCGCCGCTGGGCGACCGCTATCTTCGCGAAGACATCCTCCGGGGCGCCCGTCTCGTAGAGATAGCGTCGCGCCATGAAGGCTTGCTGGTGGACCGGGTTGACGAAGCCGTGCGGGTTCTCGAAGGCTGCTTGCCCGGCAACGAGAGGACTCGTCTTCGCCCAGGGGCGTCCGCCGACCGCACCGCGGTTGCGCGCGCGGTAGGCGATCGCGACTTCGCACATGCCGCTGGCAATCGCCATCGCGGCGTGTACGACCGGTGCGCAGGCCGCGCCCCCCCCCACGCCGGCTGCCGCCCAGGAGCGCAGGTTCGCTACGCCCAGCCGGCGGGCTAGATCGGTCGCTTGACCACTCTGGCCCTCGACGTAGAAGATCCCGTCGACGTCGCGCGGGCTGACTCCCGCGTCTGCGAGCGCGGCGAGGGAGGCCTCGTGAGCCGTCTGGAGCTCACTGCGTCCGATCTGGCGAACGTATTCGGTATGGCCGATGCCGACGATGGCGGCTTTGTCACGAATCACGCGCGCAGCCTGCCCCGTTGGGCGCCTGTCGATGCAAAAAAGTGATTCGTCGAGAGGAGCATGAAAGACGACGCTAGCGTTGGGCTCGGGCAGCAACAAGGAGTGAGACGGTCAGTGCGGCCATGCCTGCGGCAGTCACGCAAGGCAGCATCCAACCGTCGAACGCTCACACGACGCGCACCCGAAAACCCGCCTCGCGTGCAGGGATACGCGGCGCGCCTGCCGACCCGGCACGCGGAGGGATAAGCATGAAGATCGGAAACTTCAACCTCATGTCCTACCGGCATCTGCCGGATGATTTCTCTGAGAAATACGACTCGGTCTATATCGAGCTCCCCTCGGAGCTGATCGATCCCGCAGAGATGAATTCCATCTACAACACCTCGCTCGACGAACTCGAGTTCGCGGAGTCGGTGGGCTTCGACATGCTCGGCGTGAACGAACACCACAGCAACGGCTACGGCATGATGCCTTCGCCCAACCTGATGGCGGCGGCGCTTTCGCGGCGGACTTCGAACGCGGCGCTGCTGGTGCTCGGCAATTCGCTCGCTCTCTACAACCCTCCGCAGCGAGTGGCAGAGGAGTTCGCGATGCTCGACTGCGTGAGCGGCGGTCGATTGATCGCAGGCTTTCCCGTCGGAACACCGATGGACACCTGTTATGCCTACAGCACCAATCCGAGCGAGCTTCGGGATCGCTACTACGAGGCCCACGATCTGGTGATGCAGGCTTGGACGCGACCGGAGCCCTTTGCGTTTCACGGCCGATTCAATCAGGAGCGGTACGTCAACATCACTCCACGGCCGGTCCAGGACCCGCACCCGCCCGTCTGGGTCCCGGCGGGCGGTTCGGTCGAGACGTGGCGATTCTGTGCGGAACACGACTACGTGTACTGCTACCTCACCTACTTCGGCTACCTGTCGGGCGAGGCGATCATCCGTGGCTTCTGGAACGAGATGAAGGAACTCGGGAGGGAGCCCAATCCCTATCAGACCGGGATCGTCCAGTTCGTCGGGGTCGCCGAAACCCGCGAGGAGGCCCTCGAACTCTACGCCGGGCCGGCGAACTACTACTTCAATAATTGCCTCCACACCCACCCGCGCTGGACCCAGCCTCCCGGTTACGTCACCGAGGCGACGGCTCGCACCAAGTTGATGTCGCAGGTTCAGGAGGCCGCCCGTCGGTCGCACCTCAGCGCCTCGGCCCTGGACTCGCTTCAGGGAAACACCTTCGCGGATATGGTCGAGAAGGGCTTCGTGGTGATCGGGAGCCCGGACGAAGTCGCCGACAAGCTGCGGGAAATCTGTGTCTCCCAGAACGTGGGCAATCTGCTCCTGATCGCCCAGTTTGGAAACATGGACTCGGATCTGGCTCGCTACAACATGGAGCTTCTCGGCAAGCGCGTGAAACCCCAGATCGAGGGAATCTTCGACGACCAGTGGGAACACAAGTGGTGGCCGAAGCCGATGGCGTCGCCGGCGCGGCCGGCGGAGATCGGCCAATGAGCGCCCCGACGGAACGCACCGTTCAGGTTTCCGGCGGACCTTGCCGGATCTGGGAGAAGGGCGACGGGGAACCGATCGGCGTCTTTCATGGCCTGGGCGGATGTCCCGTCTGGACCCCCTTCCTGGAAGAACTCTCGCAGTCCCGGCGCGTCGTTGTGCCTTCCGTGCCCGGGTTCCCCGGCGCCGGTGAACAACATCGGCAGCTCGATGGCCAGCTCATGTGGATCGCCAGCATTCTCGATCTGATCGAGGAGGCGGGGCTCGCCGGCGCAGACCTCGCTGCCGCTTCGATCGGCGGGATGCTCGTCGCCGACGCCGTCGCGCTGGCCCCTGGTCTGGTGCGCCGCCTCGTGCTGACCTCGCCCTTCGGGCTCTACGACAACGACGATCCGACCACCAATATCTTCGCCACGACCGCCGAGGAAGCCATCCTGCTGCAGACCAGCCGTCCCGAACGCTTCGCCGCGGCTTTCGATGCCCCGGAAGATCCCGAGGCGGGGGCCGAATTCCAGCTTCGTCAGTATCGCGCTTCGGAGGCGGCCGCCAGGATCTTCTGGCCGTTCGGCGAGCGCGGTCTTGCAACGCGTCTGCATCGAATCCGCGTGCCCGTGCTGTTGCTCTGGGGTGCCGAGGATCGCATCGTGCCACCGAGCTACGCCAAGCGCTTCGAGTCGGGTCTGGGCGGTTCGTCCGAAACACAACTCGTTCCGGGTGCGGGTCATCAGCTATGGATCGACGACCCGGCCGCTTCGGCGCAGGCCATCCAGAAATTTCTCGCGGCGTGAAGCCATCGCCGAGTGCGGGGCGGAGGGAGATGACATGAAGTATTGGCTGACGCTGGTGCAGGTACCGGAGAGCGATCAGCTCATCGAACTCGCACGAATCGCTGAGCAGGTGGGCTTCTACGGCATCAGTGTGGCCGACCATCTCGTGATGCCGACGCAGATCGAGAGCCGATATCCCTATACGGAGGACGGCGAGATCTTCTGGCCTCTCGATGCCCCGTGGCCGGATCCCTGGGTGACGCTAGGCGCAATGGGCGCCGTGACGAGCAAACTTCGACTGGCGACGAATATCTATCTCGCAGGGTTGCGCGATCCCTTTACGGCGGCCAAGGCCGCCGCGACGACGGCGGTGCTGTCGGGGAATCGAATCGTCTGCGGCGTCGCCTCCGGCTGGATCGCCGAAGAATACGCCCTGGCCGGCATCGACTTCGCGAGCCGTGGCCGTCGCCTCGATGAGCAACTCGAGGTGATGCGCAAGTTGTGGACGGGACGGGAAGTCGAGCATCACGGAGAGTTCTTCGATTTCGAGCACGCGCTCCTCAGCCCCGTGCCGAGCGAGCCGATCCCCATCTGGGGGGGGGGCGCCAGCCCGCCCGCATTGCGTCGGGCGGCGCGTCTGGATGGCTGGTTCGGGGTTCCTTCGGCGACCCCGCAGATGCGCCCCTACCTGCAGACGCTCCGGAGCGAGCGCGAGGCGGCGGGCTTGGCGTGGGAGGGCTACGAGGTCTCGATCTCCCTGGCCGAGGCTCAGACCCAGGAGAACACCGCCGAACTCGTCGAGATGGGGGTGGGCAGTCTGTGTGTCATCGCACCTTGGGTCCCGTCGCCTCTCGGTACGACAACATGGTACGACGACAACGCCGATCCGGGGAAACTCGACTCCAAGCAGGTTGCGATGGAGCGCTTTGCCGAGGCCGTCATCCACAAGTTCGGCTGAGCCCGCCGGTTCCGGGAGGATCGAATCCCTAATGGCCGAACATTCCCACACCGTCTTGACCACCACTTCGGCCGACGCCGTCTGGGAATTCGTCGCGGACATGGATCATTGGGCGCCGTTCTTGTTGGGCTATCAGGCGCATGAAAAGAAGAGTGATACCGAGTCGATCTGGACCATCAAGGGAGACGTCGGCTCGCTGACACGCCTCGTCAAGTTTCGCGTGTCGATCACGGAGTGGGTCGAGCCCTCGCGCGTCCGCTTCACCCTCGAAGGGATCGGCGAGCCGATGGCGGGCGACGGCGCGTTCGATCTCGAAACGCTGGATCCCTCGGAAGCGGCTGCGCAGGGGGCCGCGGTCGAGGCGCCCGCTCCGGGATTCTTCCTTCGGCTCTGGGCCGCGCTGGTTCGTCGGGTGTTGGGAGGAGGGCGGCTCGAAGCGGGCGGCGCCGCAAGCGTGACCGGAACCCCGGCAGTCCGGTTGACCTTCCGTATGGGGCTCACGCCCAAAGGAACCATGGGACCGATGATCGACGCCATGATCAAACCCGTCATGGTGGCGACTGCCGAGGATCTGGCCGAGCGCATCGTTGCGCATCTCGAGGCTCGCTAGTCCGCGCTCCCCCTCGAGCCCGCACTCGTCGATTCGATCAGGAGAGTCCGATGGGGTCAGCCGCGGAGCGGTCGCGTGGCGATCATCATGGCCTGAAACACGCACGGCTCGTCGCCACGATTGCTCCAGGCGTGCCAGGTGCCGCGCTGGACGACGAAGTCTCCGGGGCCTAGATCGACCTCGTCTTCGTCGAGCATCAGCGTGATCCTGCCCGAAAGGATCTGTACGAGATCGATCGAGTCGGTGCGGTGTCGGCCGGGCCGGGTCGGGTCGTGCTCTCCCCCGGCGGCCATGCCCGGGGCCCGCTCGGCGTATTCCGCCGCCAATGCCTCGGCATCGACCTTCGCCATGGCGGCATCGGGCGGAATCACCATGTGTTTCCAGGCGGCGCCCCCGCCCAGGGCGTAGAACTCGAAGGGTCCGGGCGGGGTGTCGCCGCCCGCGTCGGGTGTCGTCACCGGGCCCAGCGTCTGCCAGAGATCCGAATACGCCATGCCCGCCCCCTGATCGAAGCGCAGCACGTTCGGGGGCTCACCATCGGCCGCGACCGCCGAGCGGCCGTCCCGGCCGAGGTGGGTGACCACGCGCCGCGGCCCGACGCCCTGGGGCGGACCCGCCTTCTGGGGACCCGGCCCCCCGCCGGTGGGACTAGCGTGTTCGCGTGCCTGCAGCATCAAACCCCCGAAGACGCACTCTTCGTCGCCGACCACGCGCCACGCATGGGAAGTGCCGCGCTGAACCACGCAGTCGCCCGCCGAGAGCCGAACCGTTTCGTCGTCGAGGATCAGTTCGACCGTGCCCGAGAAGACCGAGATCCAATCAAGAGAATCGGTCGTGTGCATGCCCTTTCGCTCCGCGCCGGAGCGAGGGGCGTGCTCCAGTTGCTCCAGCGGCGGATGCGCGGGAACGCCCGTCGGCGAGAGTCGCACGACTCGCCAGGCGATCGCACCCGGGAGCGGCTCGAAGTCGTCATCGTCGGGGGTCCATTCTCCACCGGACTCCGGGTGGAGCGGGCCCGCAGGCAAGGACCACAATTCGATGCGCTCGATCGAGTCGCCCGAAACGAGCACCGGGGGTTCGCCGTCGCTCGTAACGACAGAGCGACCCGCGGCATTCCGGCCGGTCACGACGCGTCGGACCCCTCGTGTCATCGGACTTCCGTCGTCACTCATCCTCACCGCCTCCCGCACGAGTCCACATCCTGTCCACCGACCGCGGCTCGCCGATTCGGACGACGTGTCGGTGACTAGACCAACACGTCGTCGGTGCGCAGGCGCTCGATCTCCCCGGGCTCGAGTCCCAGGCATTCGGAGAGGATCGCGTCGGTGTGCTCGCCGAGATTGGGGCCCGCCGTGCGCATCTCACCGTCGGTTTCCGAGAGCCGAAAGCCACTGCGCTCGTTCAGCAGAGAGCCCACGTTCGAATGTTCGACGCGCGCCCAATGTTTGCGATGGGCGAGTTGGGGATCGTCGACGATCTCGCGAAACTCCTGACACACCGCCGCTTCGATCCCGGCGGCCTGGAGGCGGGTCATCAGGTCACGGGCGTCGTGCTCGCGTGTCCATTCGGAAAGGGCCTGGTCGAGCGCGTCGCTGGCCGCGAGTCTGCTCGTGTTGCTCGCGTAGCGTGGCTCCGCGGCCCAGTCCGGATGGCCCATCTGCTGGCGGAGCCGCTCCCAGTCGTCGTCGTTCCATATCGCGATCGTGAGCCAGCGGTCCTCGCCCAGACACGGATAGGCCCCGTGCGGAGCGATCTGTTCGGAACGGTTCCCGTTGCGGGTCACGACCTCGCCGCGGGCAGAATAGCGAACCTGGACTTCGGAGGTGCTGTAGACCGCGGCCTCGATCTGCGACAAGTCGACGTATTGACCCAGGCCGGTACGACGGCGCTCGAGCACCGCCGCGACCATCGCCAAGGCGACGTATCGGGGAGAGAGGGAGTCGGTGATCGTGCCGCTGGGCCCCGCCGAGGCGCGATCGGGCCAACCCGTGAGATGATTGAAGCCCGACAGGGCGGACCCCTGGGCTCCGAAGCCCGGGTAGGAACGATTGGGCCCCGTCTGCCCGAACAGACAGCCACTGACCATCACGAGGTCCGATTTCTCCCGGGCGAGGGTCTCGTAGTCCATCCCGAAGCGTTCCATCGGCCCCGGCGCGAAGTTTTCGCAGACGACATCGGCCCATTCGATGGCCAGCCGTTTGGCGAGCGCGACGCCTTCGGGGTGCTTCATGTTGAGGGCGACGCTGCGCTTGTTGGGATTCAGCAGGATGAACATCGGTGACCCATCGACGCCGTGCTTCGAATCGGGTGTCAAGAAGAGCACGCGCAGGAAATCGGGCCGCTTCGACGATTCGATGCGAATCACGTCCGCCCCGTGCTCCGCGAGATATTTCGTGGCGACCGGTCCGGCCGCGCCGGAGCCGAGTTCGAGCACCTTGAGGCCCGCACAGACGCCCCGTCCCGATCCGGCTGTCTCGGATCCGCTCACAGCACACCCTCCCTTCTCAGCTCGGCGAGCTCATCCGCTCCGACCTCGATTTCCCCGTAGATCTCGGTGTTGTGTTCGCCAATGCGTGGCGCACGCATTCGGACGCGTATGCCGTTCCGGCTCGCTTTCGCGAAGAAGGCCGGATGTTCGATCGAGGCTCCGAGTTCCGGGTAGTCGAGGGTCACGAAGAGGTCGCGGCTCCGAAGCTGCTGATGCTCGCTGATCTCGCGGGCATCGTTGCAGGGCGCGAGCAGAACCCGCCGGTCGACCGCACCCTCGAAGAGTTCACGCATCGTCTTGCTCGCGAAGAAGGCGCCGAATGCCTCCTCGAAGGGGGCGAAATCCAGGGTGCTCATGGTGTTGTGGTTGTAGTGTGCCCAGTCGTGGTCGAGCAGCCACTCGGGTGCCATGCCGCACTCGTTCATCCACTGGACGGTGGCCTCGAGGTTCGGGATGCGCGACGCCCCCCCGCGCAGCCCAAAGCTCACGTAGCCGTCCTTCACGGCCCAGATCTCACGGGACTTGCCCATCCGATCTCCCGCCCGGTGGCGATCGGCGTAGCGTTCGGGGGCCGCTTCGAATTGCGAGGGCCCCGACAACAGAGCCTGGAGCTGTGACTCCTGCATCGAGACGTCGACGAACTGGCCCCGTCCCGTGTCCTCGCGCCCGTAGAGCGCCAGCGTGATTCCGAGGGCGGCTTCGGGTGCTGCATGGTAGTGGCCCGTCGGCATCGTGCAGCGAATCGGTGCGCGATCGAGCCATCCGGTCACGTGCGCGTTGCCCCCCATCGCGACGATGCTGATGTCACTCGCCCGGTAGGACGCATACGGTCCCGTCTGGCCAAAAGGGGTGACCGCGCACCAGACGAGTCCCGAATTCGCCTGGCGCAGCGATTCGAAGCCGAGGCCACGCTCGTCGAAGGTTCCGGGTCGTGCGCTCTCGAGCACGACGTCGAAGCGGGGGACGAGACGGCGGAACAGATCGCGTCCGCGCTCCGATTCGAGGTCCAGTGTAATGCCACGTTTGCTGGTGTTCAGCGAGAGCCAGAGCAGACTGCGCTCGGGATCCACGATGTCGCCGAGGTAGGGACCGCGACGGGCGGAGTCGCCGCCCGGCGTCTCGAGTTTGACGACGTCCGCGCCCATGTCGCCGAGGATCTTCCCGACGAGGAAGCCCGATTCTGCCGAACAGTCGAGAACGCGAAAGCCTTCGAGCATCGGAACGGTCGTCTCCCCTCGGATTCAACGACCAAGCTACATGCTGCGCCGTTTTTCAGCACTACGTAGAGGACGTCTTTTTCCCTTTCCGGGCCGCCGCTGCCTCCGACTAGGAGCGACTTCTCGGCATCCCCAGCCCGGCCTGCGCGACGATGCTGCGCATGATCTCGCTGGTCCCCGCGTAGACGCTGGTTCCCGCCGAGAGACGATAGGCGAGCTCGATCCCGCCGTTTCCCGCAGAGCCGTGCTCCGAGGCATTCAGGATCGAGTCCGGCGCGGCCAGATCCAGCAGATCCGCGCTGTCCTGGATGAAGGTCTCCGCGCCGAAGAGCTTCGTCATGGGCCCCTCGGCTGCCTTTGCCGACCCCTCGACTCCAACGAAAAGACCTCGCAGACCCAGGCTGTGGGCCACCTCGGCGCGCACCAATGTATGCGCCAGACGCTCGCGGACCCGGGGATCGTCGAATGCCGGCCGCCCGTTGCGAAGGGTCGTGCGCGCCCAGGTGGCTGCGAGTTCGACCACGTCGAGGTGCTCTTCGTAGAAGGCGCCGAGACCGCCGCCGCCGTGCTCGAGTTCGAGCGCGTGGGCGAGCACCGCCCAGCCGCCATTCAGGTCTCCGACCCGGAAACTGTCCGGCACGCGCACGTCGCTGTAGTACGTCGCGTTCGTGCGCTCGTCCCCGATCGTGTGGATCGCCTGGATCTCGATTCCGGGGCTGTCCAGCGGCACCAGGAACATCGTGAGACCGCGGTGCTTCTTGGCTTCGGGATCGGTTCGGGTCAGCATGAACACGTACTGCGCCTTGTTGGCGCCACTCGTGAACATCTTCTGTCCGTTGATCACCCAGTCGTCCCCATCGCGCACGGCGCGGGTCTGGGCCGCGGCGACATCGGACCCGGAGCCCGGCTCGGAATACCCCATGCTGATGACGGCGTCTCCCGCGCAGACCTTCGTGATGACCTCCTGCTTGATCTCCTCGCTCGCAAAATGCAGCAGGGTCTCTCCGATGATCCGGGTGGTTCCGATGGGGTGGGTGGTCCAACCGGCGCGATGGAATTCCTGGCCGAGAGCGGTCATTTCGTAGGGGTCACGATCCTGGCCCCCGTACTTCTTGGGCCAGGAAGCGAAAGCCAGGCCGGCTTCGGCGAGCTGGCGATGGAATTCCGGGTGGTGACCGTCCCAGTCGTGGCGGGCTTCGGCGCGCAGCGCGTCCGTGAGGTTCTCCTCGAAGAAACGGCGCGCGGTCAGCCGGAAGGTCTCCGCGGCCTCGCCCAGGCCGAAATCGATGCCCACATCGCCGGCGTCGGGAAACGTTACGGCACAGGATTCCGGTTCCCAGTGACGTTCGGCGACGCGTTGCAGCTCCTCCCGAGGGTCCCCTGCGATGAGCGCCCAGGCCTTGGCGCGACGGTTATACAGTTGGATGTCGTATTCCATCGCGAGCCCGTAGCCGCCGAAGGTGTGCAGCGCGCGGGCGACGGCGGGCGTGGCGGATTCCGCCGCCCAGGCGAATGCCATCGAAACGAGCTCGCCGGCATCGGCACGGCCTTCCGCGATGGCCCAGATCGCGCGACGAAGCAGGAGCTGGCCTCCTTCGACGCCGGCGACCGCGTCGGCGAGCGGATGCGCGACACCCTGGAAAGTGCCGATCAGACGATCGAATTGGATTCGCTCGGACGCGTATTCGGCCGCGATCTCCAGCGCTCGATGGGCGAGTCCACCGAGGGCCGCGGCGGTCAGCACCTTCCATTCCTCTCGGGCGGCAGACCAGGCGCGGACGGCGTCGTCCCCGCTGGCGAGGATCAGCCGGCCGGGGTCGCTCGCGAGATTCCAGCGCGCGACCGGACTCGAACCGAGATTCGCGGCGGGCTTTACGTCCGGACCCCTCTCGACCAGTACGAGCGCGTCCCCGTCGAGACCGATCACCGCGTCCGCCACCGCGCCTCCCGGCACGAGCTGGGTGTCGCCACCGGGGAAGAGTGCAAAGCTCACCAGGCTCGATCCGGAGAGGATCCGAGCGAGCCATTCCTCGGCCTCGGCGCCGGCGAGGCCCGAGATGAGGTGACTGGCGACGAGGGTTTCTACGAGGGGTGCGGAAGCCAGGTGGCGCCCCGCCTCCTCAGCGACCAGCGCGGCGTCGAGCAGACTCGCGCCC
>JAPYTP010000080.1:11987-24749 GCA_029941885.1 Myxococcota bacterium | reverse complement strand
CGCGAAGGAATAGCGACCCAGCCGAGCATCGGGCAGTGCGCTGTCCAGCCACCAGAAGCCGGTCTCCACTCGCATTCCCTGGACGAGGCACAACCAATCGTCCAGCGTCGCTGGACGCTCCAGCGCGGCGAGCGCCATTCGCAAGGAAGGGTGAAACATCGGGTCTCCGGAAGGCCGGGAGGCTACCGCAAACACCATTTCGCGTCACAGATCGAGGCGTCAAAGAATGATTCCAGCGACGCCCTCGCCCGCTACACTCGCCACTCGCCATTCGCCCCCCGCAAATCTGGGTGATCGTTGGTCGAAATGATTCTACGAATGAGATCGCGGTTAACACCCGGGTCGGCACGATCGTCACTATCTTCACAATTGTCACAGCCACCGACCGCACCGAGACCGAACCAAAGCAAGACGCCCTCAAGGCAAATCGAGCACACTTTGCGAGAGCCGGCGTCGAACCAGGACATCGAGAATTGACCAAGAATATTTGCTTCTATCATGCGGGTTGTCCGGATGGATTTGGCGCCGTCTGGTCCGTACACAAGGTCTGGGGAGAGTCCGGGCGATACGTTGCGCGCGGCCATGAAGATCGCGTTCGACTCGGGGAATGCGAAGATGCCGTCGTCGCTTTCGTCGACATTGCTCCCGGCCAGGACGAATTGCGAGAGCTCGCCCAGGTCGCCGAACAAGTCGTTGTCCTCGATAACCATGTGACGGCCCAGGATCGACTGATGACGGATTCGGGCTTCGTGAATGATCTCGAAGCCGAAGGCCACCTCCTGCATTTCGACCTGTCCCATTCTGGCGCCGTCCTGGCCTGGAACCATTTCAGTCCCGACCAACCCGTCCCCGATCTACTGCGCTATGTCGAAGACCAGGATCTCTGGAACTGGGCCCTGCCCGATTCCGACGCCGTCAACGCAGCGATCGCCTCCTATCCCCGGGAATTCGAGGTCTGGGATCGACTCGCAGACGAGCCGATCGAGATGCTCATCGAGCAGGGAAAGCCGATTCTCCGAGCCAATCGCGTCGAAGTCGAAAGGCGACTCGATCATGCCAAGCCGCTCGCGCTTGGAACCGATCGAGTCGAGGCGATCAATGCCTGCGTGAATCGGGCTCAACTTGGCCATGAGCTAGCCAAGAGGGCGAAGTACGGCGAAGAGTGGGGACTCGTCTATCGCCTCGAGGGACCCGAGATCTTCGCCACGATCTATTCGATCGGGGACCTCGACATCTCGAAGATCGCCGTCGAATTCGGCGGCGGGGGCCACAAGAACGCCTCGGGATTCCACGTCTCCCTCGAACGCTGGCTGGCGGATTTCGTGGTCTAGAGTCTCCGCTGGGCCGACCCGCGCCCTCGAAGGAGATCCCATGAGCGACCTGGAAGAAATCGAAGCCATCCGACAACTGAAATACCGCTATCTGCGTGCGGTCGACCTCAAGGACTGGGACCTGCTCACGAGCACGTTCACGCCGGATGCGGTCGCCGAATACGACGGCGGCAAGCAGAGCCACAACGGACGTGATGCGATCGTGGGATGGCTCCGGAGCGCGCTCGACAACACGCTGGTGACACTGCACCAGGTCCACAATCCCGAGATCGAAATCTTGAGCGAGACCTCGGCCCGGGGCACCTGGTATCTCGAGGACCGCGTGATCAATCGCGGCAGTGACCAGCCACACATGCCCGGAGGATCGATCCTCACGGGTGCTGCCTTCTACGCGGACGAGTACCAAAGGGCCGAAGACGAATGGAAGATTTCGCACACGGGCTACGAACGGACCTACTTCGACGTGCGCAAATACGACGAGCCCAGCACCTTCTACAGTCGCTGGGAGGCGTAGTCGCCAGCGCAGGGCGAATTCAGGCCGAACCCATCTGCGATTCGAAATGGGCCGAGTCGAGCAGCTCCCAGACCTCGCTGATCACCTCGTCTCGAAAGCGGAAGCCGAACGAATAGCGATTCGAATAGGGATCTCCCTTGGCGGTCGTTGCGCTCATTCGGCCGAGCACGATCGCCCGATCCTCCTCGGCCGCCTGCACCTCGATCCCGAGGGAGAACGAACCCGGCACGTAGAATTCGTCGCCCGCGGCACACAAGAATTCGACGACGGTCTCCCGGCCCTTCAGGTCGCCGAAGCGCTGCTCGACGAAGGGCGGGACATGCCAGACCACGTCCTCGGCGAAGAGCGACCCAAGCGTCTCTCGATCGCTCTCGAACATCGCGGGAAAGAACCGTTCGAGGATCGTCTGCGCCGTCATGGATTCCACTCCTCGACCGGTCTTCCCACCGCACCCGGTCGCGCCAAATCCTATCCCATTCGCTAGCGTCGCTCCCCATGAAACCTCTCGAAGGAATGACAGCGATCGTTACGGGCGCGACCCGCGGCGTCGGACGAGGATGCGCGATCGAACTCGCAGCCCAGGGCGCCCATGTCTACATCACGGGCCGGACGCTGCACGAGGGCGATAGTCGCTGGCCCGGCAGCCTCGAATCGACCATCGCCGAAGCGGCACAGCTCGGCGGCAGGATCGAAGGGATCGTCTGCGACCACCGGAAGGACGAGCAGGTAAAGGCCGTCTTCGATCGCGTGGTCGCCGAGAACGAGCGACTGGATCTTCACGTGAACAACGCGTTCCTGATCCCCGACGACATCGATCCGAATGCGCCCTTCTGGGAATCCACTCTCGATTGCTGGGACGACATGCACGAAGTCGGCGCCCGCTCGGCGTACGTCGGCACCTGGAATGCGGCGCCGATCATGATCGAGCAGGGGAAGGGGCTGATTGCCAATATCAGTTCCGAGGGCGCACGTTATTACACGCTTCACGTCGCCTACTGTGCAGCCAAGTCGGCGCTTGACCGAACGGCACAGAGCTGCGCCCACGAACTCAGGCCCCACCGCATCGCGGTCGTCACGCTCTGGCCCAATTTCGTGACGACCGAGCGGATGCTCTCCCTCGACGCCGAGGAGTGGAATCTCGATCTGGACGGTGCCGAGAGTCCCCGATTTTCGGGACGCGGGCTGGCCGGCCTGCTGCAAGACGAGAACATCATGGCCAAGAGCGGACGCGTCTACACGACCCGACAGCTCGCCGAGGAGTACGGCTTCCTGGACCTCGACGGACAGATGCCCGTCGGCGCTCCGGATCCGGGCGAACCGGAATCGCTCTTCGCCCCCGAATAGACTCGATGCGCGAACGCCCCGAGGAGACCCTGTGATGACCGCACGCCCCCTGACCACATCGGCCGCACGGATGCTCAACCACGTCGAGTTCGTCTATGCACCCGGAGACCGCCCACTCGTGCGCCAACTCTTCGAGGCGCTCGGATTTCGCGTGCTGGATCCCCAGACCGATCCGACTCCCGAAGCGCTCGGCCCAGCCGCCGGCCCCTACCTGATCGTTTTCCTCGATCCAGACAACGAGGATCTGATCGACAACGTCGCTTATGCCTCCGAGGTCGGCGAAGCGCAGTGGCGGTTCGAGTCGGCGATTCGTGATCAAATGGCCGCGGACGCAACCTTGGCGGAACATCACGCGGCATTCAAGGCGACCTACGCGAAGCAGCCCCAGGCAATGACACACGTGGGTGTCGGTTACCCGAGCGCCGATGAAGTCAAATCCGCGATGAAGCAGCTCACCTCGAATCCGAAGCTCGCAGAGCGGCTCGAGCTCTCCGACGTCTTCATGCCCGGCGATCCCGGATCCGTCGACGATCGCGTCGTCCAGGCCTTCGTCTACACCGACCTCATCTCTGTCGGATTGCTCTGCGGCGGACAGCAGATCGAACTCCAGGTTCGTCTCGACGGCGTCTGAATCTCCGCCTAACGAGTCGCCACGAGCTCGAGCGGCAACCCGCACACGTCCGCGGGATCGAACCGAAGACATTCGTCCTTCGCCGCGTGATCGAGTCCGCGGATCCTCCCGAGGCCCAGGCGATCCGCCAACTCGCCGGCCGCCTCGAGATCCTCGATGGCGAAGGCCAGGCTCCCCAGGCCCTCCTTCTCTTCCTTCGCCTCGACGAGATGGATTCCGATCGAACCCAGGGCCGCGCGCGGGCGACCGGGAGGCGTCTCCACCTCGGCCCACTCGCAGACGAAGAGCTTCGAGAACCAGCGCTGCGCGGCGGCGAGATCCGCGACGCGCAGGTGAACGTGATCGATCCCGCTTCCCGATAGCGCGCCCGACTTGGCCGGGATACTTCGTCGCCCGCCGTTTTCACGAGCCTGTTCGTCCTTGATTCGCGCGATCACCTCGTCGTGGGTCGGCTCGTATTGAACGAGTTCGAGCACCATCCCGAAGCAGTCCCGGGGACGGAACTGGGTCTGCTTCTCGACGCCGGGGAAACCGATCCGGCTGAGAATCGGAACGCCGCACGACTCGATGTGCGCGGTCGCGGAGTCGATATCCGAGACGAGAAAGGAGACCGTCGTCAGCCCTGCTCCCCCGAAAGCCGCCATCTGTCGGGCCGCGATGCCCTCGGGTTCCCGCGGCTGAAAGACATCCAGCATGAGCGTACTCATCGAATTGAACGCCTGGATCGAATCGATATAGAGCGGGATGTTGTGCTCACAATCGAGAATCGACGTGAAAAGAGCCGTCGCCGCAAAGATGTCCTCGACGTTCAGATGGACGTGATCGATTCCGGAGGTGGGGACGGGCATGGACTGCTCTCCGCGCGCGGGTGACGACTCGCGCCGGGGGTCGCGAGTCGGGAGTCGAGTCAGCTGGTGACCGACCCCCCATTCACTTGAATCGTCTGGCCGGTGACCCACGACGCTTCGTTCGAAGCCAGCCAGACGACGGCCGGACCGAGATCGTCCCCGTTCCCGAGTCGGCGGCAGGGAACCGTGGACGCCAGTTTCGCGACGAGCGCTTCATCGTGAATCTCTGTCATCTCCATCAGGCCGAGGGCGACCGAGTTTGCTGTGACGCCCAGCGACGCATTCTCGATCGCCATGTGGCGCATGAACGAGATCGCCCCGCCCTTCGCGGCTCCATAGGGGGCCACCCCGATTCCGAGACCGACCACGCCCGCTCCGGAGGAGATCGTAATCAGACGCCCGAAACCGCGTTCGCACATCCCGGGAAGCACCGCATGGGTCGTGTTCATCACCCCATGCAGGTTCACGTCGATCGGTGACGCCCACTGATCCGGGCTCATCTCCCGAAACGGCCGCGGCTCCATCCGATGCGCGCCGGCATTTCCGGCGTTGTTGATCACGATGTCGAAGTCACGGGGGCCGAGGACGTCTCTCACCTGCTCCCGGTCCGTCACGTCGAAGGCGAGTCCCTCCGCAGATCCGTCGGCGGAGCGAATCGCCTCGGCGGTCGACTCCGCTCGATCGAGCACGATGTCATTCACGACCACCTTCGCACCCTGGCTCGCCAGGTGCTTCGCGACGCCGGCGCCGATTCCCTGGCCCGCGCCCGTCACGAGTGCGAGCCGGCCCGTCAAATCGAACATGATTCCCTCTTTTCTTCTCCACCCGGGGCGGACTCCGTCGCAGCCTGGAATCGATCGCTCGGCATCGATGCCGACGCGGCCGGATTCGGTTGCCTACCCGATGGCGCCCGGCGGTGTGATCTTCATCGGACCATAGGGATCGAGTTTGGTCACGCTGACCAGTTCGGCGACCTGCATCAGCGCGGGCATGGTCCGTGCAAATTCCGCCGTCGATTCGTGGGCCTGGCGAGCCTCGTCCGATGAATAGACATCGTAGAACCAGAAGTCGTCGGGATCGTCCGCCGCAGTCGAGAAGACGTAGACCGGAATCCCGTCCTCGCCCTGGGTCTTTTCGAGCATCACGGTCGTCAGCGCGATCACTTCGTCGCGCTTTCCCTCTTTCGCTCGCATGTGGGTCACGAAGGCGTGCATCGTCCTCTCCTCTCAATCTGCCGCGACAGCGCGGACCGCGTAGGCCCCGCCTGGCCAGGGGAGTCTGAACCCCGCGAGTGGCTAGAGCGAGAAACGTCGGTCCTCTCGGACCTTCCAGCCCCCCGCGGCCCAGTTGCCACCATCGAGGTGGATCGTCGATCCCGTGACGAAACGCGCGCCATTGCCCGCCAGGAAGACGACCGCCGCCGCGCAATCGTCGGGGTGCCCCTCCTCGGGCCAGCTCGACATTTCGACACCCGAGAGCCCCACCTCCGCGTCGCCCGCCAGGACCTCGTCGCCGGGCGTCGAGATCACATCCGGTGCCACACAATTCACACGAATCTTCTTCTCGGAGAGCTCCATCGAGAGCGTCTTGGTCAGATTCGCCACCGCCGCCTTCATCGCCGAATAGATGGCAAACCCCGGACCCGCGCGATGGGCCTCGATCGAGGTGATGTTCACGATCGAACCACCGGGGTTCATATGGGGCACCGCATGACGGATGAAGGCCGTGACGGACGTGAAGTTCTCGCGGATGAGCGCTTGTTCGCCCTTGGGTCTCACGTCGAGAAAGGGCGACCAGAATCCCCCACCCGCGTTGTTGACCAAGACGTCGATCGACCCGAGCGCTTGCTTCGTCCCGTCCAGGAACTCCCGAACCGCCTCTTCCTCTCGGACATCGAGGACACCGATATGACATCGCCGCCCGAGCTTCTCGATCTCGGTCCGACAGGACGCCATTCCCTCCTCGTCCCGGTCGCAGATCGCGACATCGGATCCAAAACGAGCCAGCGCGAGGGCCGTCGCGCGTCCGAGTCCCTGCGCTCCGCCCGTCACGACCGATATCCGGCCGTCGAGGCGAAGCGCCTCCGGACCGAAGGGGTTGCTCTTCCAGATCGAGTTCTCAAGCGGCATGTCGCGTTGGCCTCCAACGCCTCCAGGGCGCGGCCCCATGGTGCGTCAAAGTCGCGGGGACTTCGAGGGCCGGCGAATGCGCGGTGGTGGTCGACGCGATCCCCAGCAACGCACTACGCTCGCGACCTCGGAGGTGAACCATGAGCGACTCGCAATCCAATTCCAACCCCAACCCCAACCCCAGCATCGTCCACAGCGAAGTGATGGAGATCCGCGCGACCCCGGATCGCGTCCGCGCATTCATCCTCAGCCCCGATCGGATCCTTGACTACTTCCCGTCGGGGATCGACGGCGGCGTGCTCGAAGAGGGCAAGGCGATCTATTGCCGAGGAGAGTTGGGCACGTCGATGCTCGAGCTGCTCGAGGCGGAATCGAGCGATGCGCTCGTCGTCATCAAAGTCACGACCGCCTTCGGTCTCGAGGCGCCGTTCGATCGCGCTCGGATCGAGGCGAACTGGTCGTTCTCGATGATCGAGGATTGGGCTCTCGAGGCGACGGACGCGGGCACGCGGCTCACCAAAACCTGGCGAGACGTGGTCTCGAAAGGCCCAGAGCCCTTCCCCCTCGCCGAGGCGGTCCGCGAGGGGGCGATCCACGAGAGTCCGCAACTCGTCGCGGGCTGGAACAAGGCCGCGGAGATGTCGGGGTGAGACCCGCCAGGGGGCACGGTCATTTGGCGGTTGCTCCGCCCGACGCAATCGTGTATTTCTGACCGCATGTCGCAGGACTTCTATTCGCACTCCTTCTTTATGTACGCCCGGGGCTGGTTTGGCTCCGGGGCCGTAGAAAGGTGTGCCGGGAGCTAGACGCGATCTAGAAAAAACGGCGACAAACGCTTTCAACGGCCCCGAGAGGACAAACCTCTCGGGGCCGTTTTGTTTTCCTCGTGCCATTTCGAATGGCGGGCCCCGATCTAGCTGGGTCGATTCACGGACTGGAGAAACCCGATGAACTCACTCGAAGATCGCAACCTGAAGGCGATCGAACCGCTACCCACCCCGGAAGACCTGAAGACGTCACACCCGATCTCGACCTCGGCTGCACGCGTCGTGCTGCGGGCGCGCGATGCCGTGCGGGAGATCCTCCACGGTCGCGATCGTCGAAGACAGGTCGTCGTCGTCGGCCCCTGTTCGCTCCACGACCCCGACGCCGCCCTCGCCTACGCAAAGCGCCTCGTACCCCTCGCCCAGGAACTCGACGACGAACTGCTCATCCTCATGCGCACGTACTTCGAAAAACCGAGGACGACGGTCGGTTGGAAGGGGCTCGTCAACGATCCCCACCTCGATGGATCCTGTCGCGTCGACCAGGGCCTCGCCCTCGCTCGCGAACTGCTCCTCGAGATCAACGCACTCGGGCTTCCCTGTGCAACTGAGTTCCTCGACCCGGTCTCGCCCCAATACCTGGCCGACGCCATTTCCTGGGCGGCGATCGGCGCGCGCACGGCCGAGAGCCAGACGCATCGCGAGATGGCGAGCGGCTTGTCGATGCCGGTCGGCTTCAAGAACGGAACCGACGGCAGCCACTCCGTCGCCGTCGACGCGATGGTCTCCTCGGCCCACCCCCACAGCTTCCTGGGCATTCGCAGCGATGGGACCGCCGTCGTCGTGAAGACCGCCGGCAATCCCGATACCCATGTCGTCCTGCGCGGCGGGCGTGGCACGACGAACTTCGACCGCGAGAGCGTCGAGGCGGTCGCGTCGAAAATCGGCAAGCGCGGGGTGATGATCGACTGCTCCCATGGAAACTCTCGCAAGGACCCCGCCCTTCAGGCACCGGTCCTGCGAGATGTCGCCGCCCAGGTGAGGCGTGGCGTGAAGGGGATCATGGGCGTCATGCTCGAAAGTCATCTCGAGGAGGGCAGCCAGAATTGGGCACCGGGAAAGCCGCTTCGCTTCGGCGTCTCGATCACGGATGCCTGCATCGGTTTCGAAGAAACCGATGGGCTCCTCCGCGAACTGGCCGCCTCCGTTCGAAGCAAGCGCACGCGCCGTCAGGTCAGGCTCGAAACGAGCGCTGCGTGAAGCCGAGATCGAACTGCGCGCGCAACCGGTCGAAGGATCAGGCATCCCATTCGAGGGGGAGCGGCCCGACGATCGTGAGCGTCCCGCCCGAGGCGTATTCGATCTGTGCGTCCGGCCCCAGCCGAAGGTTGGGAAGTCGCGGCAAGACCTCTTCGAGGGTGATCCGGAGTTCGGCGCGCGCGAGATGGATGCCGCTGCACATATGGACACCACTCCCGAAGGACAGCGCATCGCGTTTCAGGTTCTTCCGATGGAAGTCGACGGAGAGGGGATCGGAGAAACGCGTCTCGTCGAGCCCTGCGATCGCGGTCGAGAAGAGGACCATCTCACCCCGCTTGATCAGGACCCCGTGAAACTCGAAATCCTGCTTCGCCACCCGACCGAGATTGGGTGCGCTGAATCTTCGCAAGAGTTCCTCGACGGCGTTCGGGATCAGACTCGGATCGTCGATGAGTTGCTCTCTGTGATCCGGGTGGGTGGCGAGAAAGAGCATCTGGTGCATCGTGGCTGACGACACGGTGTCGAGCCCGCCTAGCATCAGCATCGTCGCCACGCTCGACAATTCGTCCTTGGCTAGCAACCGACCGTCGATCTCGGCCGTGAGCATCGCTTCGAGCATGTGGGCTTCCCGCGGCGAATCGCGATCGGCCATCTCCTCGTCGAGCCAGGCGTCGAGAAGGCCCGCGACTTCGGTCATGCCCTGAAAGATGACCTCGGGCGTCGTCCCTCGAAAGACACGATCCGCTGATTCGCCGAATTCCCCACGCAGCGAGGGAGGCACCCCGATCATCTGCAAGAAGATCTGGACGGGCAGGGGTTGGGCATATTCCTCGCTGAAGTCACAGCGGCCGCGTGGCGCGAAAGCGTCGATGCGCTCGCGCGTCAGTTGACGGAAGTCTTCGGAGAGCGCCTTGATGATTCGCGGGGCGAACATCTGGCGCGTGAAGATCTGTTGGTAGGGGCGATGTTCGGGCGGATCGAGATTATTCGGGATCAGACGGAACGGGCTCTCGATCTTGGGAACGCTCACGCTCTCGGCGGAGAAGAGATCGGGCCGTGACCAGGCCTCGGCGAGCAACTCCGCCCGCGCGAGGACCCAATGGCCGCCGAGCGCCGGCGAGTAGAAGATGTCGGGCAGTTCGTTGGCGGAGTGAAAGAAGCCCCACGGATCCCGTCGGATGCGGGGGTCGAGCCGGAAATCGAATTGGAAAATCCGATCTGGGGCAACGTGATCGGGAATCGACTCCACCGTGGCTCCTCGCTTCTGCCCAACCGGGACGGGGACGCGAGAGCCAGTACCTGCAATCGCGCCGGCCCGAGCGCCCCACGCGCTCTCCCTGATCGTCGGCTCGTCTGCGATTCTACGAGACACGACGACGAGCGTCGATCGCAATGATCACCCCCCTAGAGATCGCGAAAAGCCGGGATCACCTCGCGCCCGAAGAGCCGAATCATCTCCGCCTGTTCTTCGAACTCCCCAAGAGTCGAGTATTCGTCGTCGCGGGCGGGCATGCCCGCACCGAACGCGGCGTGGATATGGTCGCAGCCCGTCTCGCGTCGATAGCGCTCGATCTGTGCGATGACTTCGTCGGGCGTTCCAAAGAGCAATCGATCCGCGGCGATCTCTTCGGGTGGTATCCTCTCCCCCGCGTCGAGGCGAGCAAAGAGGTCCTTCTCGACTTCGTCCTCCGTGGACTCTCGCCAATGCACCAACAGACCATCGATGTATCGCGGCAGGATCTCTTCGGCGATGCGACGCCGGTCGGTCCCGATCCAGGCGAAACGTCGCAGGATCCAATCGGCCGGCCGCGACTGCGCCCGGCACGCCGCGCGATAGACTTCGAGGCAGCTCTTGGCCTTTCCCAGCGACTGGACCGGGCCACATAGCCAGGCGTCCCCGAGGCGGGCCGCGCGTTCGACTGCGGCGTCGACGACGCCCGCCACCCAGAGCGGCGGGTGGGGATCCTGAACCGGCCGGGGATGCACGGTGAGTTCGGGGAAGGACCAGAAACGCCCTTCCCAGGCCGTCTCCTCGGTCGTCCAGACGTGACGCAGAATCTGGAGCGCCTCTTCCATTCTCGCGCCCCGTTCACGAAAGGTGGAGCCGTGGACCTCGTATTCGAGGGGCCACCATCCCGATCCGACCCCGAGCGAAATCCGCCCCCCGGAGATCTGGTCGATCGTTGCGACCTGCTCCGCCACCCGAACGGGATTATGCGCGGGGAGCAGGTAGATCCCGGTTCCGACCCGCAGGGTCGTAGTCCGCGCCGCAACCGCGGCCATGAAGGTCAGCGGATCACTCTGATTTCCCGGCATGAAATGGTGATGGCCGATCGTCGCGGTATCGAATCCCTGCTCCTCCGCGATCCGGGCGAGTTCGAAGGTCTCCTGGAATGGATCGCCCCATTCGGGGTGGCGGATCGTCGGAAGCGAGAGGGAGAAGCGCATGAAACATCCGTCGGCGGAAGGGATCGCGAGCGCCCGACTCTACATTGGAATCCGCGGCGTCGGAGGGGCGATCGTCCCACGACCCCGGCCTCGGCCAGGCAGACGAATTCATCTAGAATCTCGAAAACGAGGAGGCCCGATGCTCATTCCGATCACCGCTCTCTATGCCGTCCCGCTCACCCTGATCGGTTTCGCGCTGACCCAGCTCGTCGGGAGGGAACGCCTCCGAGTCGACGTCTCCCTCAATCACGGGGATGATCCGAGGCTGGTCGAAGCGATCCGTCGCCACGCGAATTTCATCGAGACGGTTCCCCTCGCTCTCCTCCTGCTTCTCATCCTCGAGCTGAACGGCGCGCACCCCCTGCTCCTCCACGGTCTCGGCACGACGCTGGTCGCTGCGAGAATCATCCATCCCTTCGGCATTCATTTCGACCGCATGCGCAGTCGCCGCCGTCTCGTCGGTGCCCTCGCGACCGTCCTCGTCACCCTGATCGCGGTCGGCGCGATCGCCTGGCAGCTCGCCACGAGGTGAATCCATGACCCAGGAACAACTTCGCCAGAAGGTCTGCCTCGTTACGGGCGTCGGACCGGGAACCGGGAAGGCAATCGTCGAGCGCTTCGTCGAGGGCGGATACCCCGTCGCGATGCTCGCGCGAAACGAAGAACGTCTCGCTTCGATCGAGAAGGATCTCGAGGGCGCCCACGCCTTTCCCTGTGACGTGACCGACGTGGATGCACTCACCGCGACCGTGGGCGAGATCAAGTCGAGGATCGGGACCCCGACGATCGTCGTTCACAATGCGGTCGGAGGTGCCTTCGGCAGCTTTCAGGAGATCGAACCGGCCATCCTCGAACAGAATTTCCAGGTCAACACGATGGCGCTGCTCCATCTAGCGCGTCTCGTCGTGGACGACATGGTCGAAGCGGGAGGCGGTGCGATCCTCGCGACCGGCAACACCTCCGCCTATCGAGGCAAGGCAAATTTCGCTGGTTTCGCCCCGAGCAAGGCTGCCCAACGCATCCTCATCGAGAGCATCGCGCGTGACGTCGGCCCTCGCGGCGTGCATGCGGCCTACGTTGCGATCGACGCGGTGATCGACCTCGCCTGGACACGCAAGCGGCTCCCTGATGCACCCGACGACTTCTTCTGCAAACCCGCCGATATCGCCGGTGAGGTCTTCCACATCGCCCATCAGCCTCGCTCGGCGTGGACGAACGAGATCGTCATCCGCCCACATGGCGAAAACTGGTAGGCGTGAACGATCGGCGCCCCGGCGCGGCTCACAGCGATCGGAAGGTCAGTCTTCACCCGCGCCGAAGTGATCCTCGTCGAGCGCGTCCAGGAGGCGACGAACACCGCGGTCGACGAGGTCTAGCTCCTCACTGTCCATCCCCGAAAGCACTCGTGCGTGGACGCGGTCGTAGACCGACCCGCCGTGCTGCGCCACCTGCTCGCCCTCTTCCGTGATCGCAATCAACACCATGCGCCGATC
>JAPYTP010000080.1:0-11887 GCA_029941885.1 Myxococcota bacterium | reverse complement strand
ATTGTATTGACAAAACTATTCTATACAAATAATATCTTACTGAAGAATAGTTTTCACATCGCCCGAGGAGGCCCCGCTCCGTGTCCCAGAGCCTGTCCGGAAGACCCGAAGAACCCGCACGGGAGCCTCGACGCGAACGGAAACCCGGGCTTCGCGTCGGGGTCGTACCGCGAATCGAGGCGGCGACGGCCGCCGCGATTTCGGTCGGCACGAAATACGGCTACTGAGTCTGCGAGGGACGGATTCGCATCGTCGTCGTACGATCCCGAGGACGCACGAAACCCATTCTCTCGAGTCCGCCTCTCTTGCCCCTCTCCCTCTCTCGAGATCGCCCACCAGGAGTACCCAGTCATGCGAAACGGATTCAAGGTCTTCGATGCAGACGCACACGTCATCTATCCGGCCGATCTCTGGGAGCGCCATATCGACCCGCAGTTCCGATCGCGCATCGATCGAGTCGATCCCGCCGGTCTCGAGACCTACAACCCCGTTCGCGTCGACGGTCGCTACACGCAGCACACCACCACGCTCTACGGACAGTTCCAGAAGGCGACCGGCTGGACCCACGCCGATGTCGTGGACAAGTACGGCGTCGACCTGATCGAGTCGGGCTTTCGCGGAGATCATGTCGCGAAGGCGCTCGAGATCGATGGAATCGACCTCGCGGTGATCTACGGCCCCGAATATGACCTGTGGGTCGATGGAATCGATCCCGAAATCCAGGCTGCGATGGTGCGTGCGTACAATCGCTGGGGCGCCGAGATGAGAGCCCAATCCGGTGGCCGCGTCTTGACTTCGAGCCCAATCCCCCTTGGCGACGTCAGCCGCGCCATCAGCGAGATCGAGCACGCCTATCACGAGCTCGGCGTTCGCTCTTTCTGGGCGAGACCCAATTTTCTGAATCGTCGGAATCTGGGAAGCCGCTACTACGACCCGATCTACGAGCTACTCCAGGACCTCGACGTCACCTTTGCGACCCACGAATTCATGGGGCTGAATGCGAATAGTGAGGGTTGTGACCGCTTCGACACGTTCACCGAGTGGCATACGGTCGTGCATGCCCACGAAGCCATGAACGCCTGTCTTTCGATGATCGTGCAGGGTGTCTTCGAGCGGTTCCCGCGCCTGCGCTGCTCCTATATGGAGGCGGGCTGCGGATGGTTGCCCTCCTGGCTGCATCGCATCGACGAACAGCTCGAACTCGCGGGCGCGGCCGAATTTCCGGACCTCACGATGACGGCACGCGAGTATTTCGATCGCAACTGTTGGATCACGACCGAATGCGAGGATCCCTTCGTGACCGATGTGATTCGCTGGATGGGCGACGACCGGATCCTATGGGAGAGCGACTTTCCACATATGGATTCGAAATATCCTCACTCCACCCAGGAGTTCATCGACCTGCTGCCGGACCAACTGAGCGACGACAGCAAGCGCAAGATCTTCTGGGACAACCCGCTCGAGTTCTACCGCTTCCCCGACGACTACATGCCGACCGAGTTCCACGAGGTGGGCACTCCGAAGGACTGAATTCTTGATTCCCCGTTTCGCTTCCCCGTAAAGCCGCCTACCAGCAATGGCGGATCGGAAGTGGACGGTCACCCCCGGCCGCAAGAGTTCGGAAATCCTTGTCCGAACGGAACACGACCCTGTGAGGAACAAGCCATGGCACACGATCTGATCATTCGAGGGGGCATCGTCGTCGACGGCACGGGTCTCGGTCGCCGGCGCGCCGACATCGCCGTCTCACAGGGACGCATCACGCATGTCGGCCATGTTCCGGGCGCCGCGGATTCGGAGCGCGTGATCGACGCGGATGGCCAGATCGTGTCTCCCGGAATCATCGATCTCCACACCCACTACGACCCCCAGCTCACCTTCGATCCCTGGGCGACCTGCTCCTGCTATCACGGCGTGACGACGGTTCTGGCAGGAAATTGCGGCTTCTCGATCGCACCGACACGAAGCGCCGATCGACCCTATATCCAGTCGATGTTTGCGAGGGTCGAGGGGATGGCGCCCGCTGCCCTCGACGGCGTCGAGTGGGACTTCGAGCACTTCCCCGAATATATCGGCGCCCGCGGCGGACGACTCGGCGTGAACGTCGCTTCCTATATCGGCCATTCCTCGCTGCGACGGTTCGTCATGGGAAGCGAAGGCTCCGACCGGGAGGCGACGGAGGATGAGATCCAATCGATGCGGTCGATCGTACGCGAGGCCATGGCGGCCGGTGCCGCAGGATTCTCATCATCCCATTCGCCGACTCAGGTCGACGGAGAGGATCGACCGATCGCCAGCCGATTCTCGTCCCTCGACGAACTGAAACAGCTCGTCGAAGAGACGGGGCTCTCCGGCGGAGGCACGATCTCCTATCTCCCGAAGAGCGTGGTCGGGGGCCTCGATTCCGCGGACGAGGATCTGCTCATCGAATTGGGCCAGACGAGTCGGCTCCCGATCATCATCCAGGGCGTGGGCGGGCGGGACAAGATCGACGCGCCCGGCGCGGGCTGGCCCCAGGCGAAGGCCTTCCTCGATCGCGCCGGAACGGAGGGGGCGGCGATCTACTCGCTCCTGCGCACCCAACCCTTCGACCGCCCGATCGATCTCGATTCCGCACTTCCGCTCTACGCCGGGGTCTTCTCGTGGTACGCCCTGTCGAATCTTTCGCACGAAGAGCGACTGACCAAGCTGAACGACCCCGAATATCGCGCGCTCATGCGAGACGCCGTCGAGAACCCGAACCGGGATCCCGACGCGGGCTCGACCGTCCCACCGCCGCATTGGGACGTCGCCTTCGTAGACGAAGTACGCGATGCCGAAAACCGGAAATATGTCCGCCGAAGCATCGCCGAGATCGCGGCCGAGCAAGGCAAATCCCCCGCGGACACGATGATCGATCTCGCTCTCAGTGAGGACCTCGCCATGAAGTTCCGCTGGGAGAACAAGAGCCCGACGTGGGTCGATTCGGTCGAGGAAAGCATGAAACACCCGTCGATGTTGATGGGGGTCTCCGACGGTGGTGCCCATCTCGATCGCGACGACAGCTCCGATTGGTCGAGTTATTTCATTCGCAACTGGATCTTCGAACGCGGAACCTGGACCCTGGAAGACGGGATTCGCCAACTGACGCAGATTCCCGCGAGCGTCGGCGGGTTCCAGGACCGCGGAGTCCTCCTGCCGGGTTATGCCGCCGACATCATGATCTTCGATCCGGCTTCTGTCGGTCCGGATACCAAGCGCGTCGTACACGACCTACCGGGGGGAGAGGCACGCCACTCCGCGAGACCACAGGGGATCTCCGCCACGATCGTGAACGGGGAAGCCATCGTGCTCGACGGAAAGCTCACCCAGGCCCTGCCCGGCCAATGGGTGCGACCCGCCGGCACCTTTGCAACCGAAGCCGACCCGTCGTGAGTGAAATCCGGATCGATCGCATTACCGCACAGATTGGCGCCGAGATCAGTGGCATCGACCTGCGCGACCCGCTCGACGACGAGTCCGTCGCGACGATCCAGAAGGCCCTGAACAACCATCTGGTCCTGGTCTTTCGAGATCAGGACATCACCCCCGATCAGCAGGTCGTGTTTGCGCGCCGTTTCGGCGAGATCAGCCCCCCGCCGATCACACCTCGATACGGCGACTCCCCCGACTAGATCGTGCTCGATCAAACCACTCCGAAGGGCGAGGGTGGGGATCGCTGGCATAGCGACAACACCTTTATGGAAGAACCTCCGATGGGGTCGATCTTGAAGGCGGTTCGGCTTCCCGAAATCGGAGGGGATACCTGTTTCGCGAGTATGTACGCCGCCTACGACGACCTCTCACCGGCCTTTCAGGCTCTGGTCGACGATCTTCACGCGATTCACGATATCTCGATGTCGATGCGGCGGGCGATCGACGCCGGGCACAGCACGGGCGAGCTTCGCGTGATGCACCGCGTGACCCTCGCGGGTGACAAGCCCTGCTGACGAGCGGCCCGACTAGTCGAGTGCCTCGCCGACAAGCGCCTCGGCGAGCGCCGCGGGGCGCGAAAGCATGGGCGAATGGCCGCCGGGCAGTACGATAGGCGACGTCCCCTCGAGCCATTTTGGCGCTTCGCCTAGCAACCATTCCGGACGCGCGACGCGATCGTCCCGGGCCACGATCATGTGCATCCGCCGATCGGGCCAGGACGAGAGCGGCGACGGTTCCGTGAGCGGCTTTTTACCCTGCCAACGCAGCTGGTCGCAAGCCCAGGCCGCCGTCGCTTCGCCACAATCGTGGTAGAAGAGCGGACCCGCCGCCGACTTCGAAACGCGCTGGGTGCCGTCCGCACGCTGGTCGAAGTCGGCGTTTGCATATTCGGGGGTGACCATGCCCGAGAAGGCTTCGGGATCGACCGGTCCGAGCGCCGTCGGGGCGCTACAGAGAAAGACCATTCGCGCCTCGGCGTGTTTCTCCGCGACGATCGGAACGGTTCGACTCCCAAGGGAATGGCCGACGAATACGAGCCGTTCTGCGGCCGCGGAGACCGGAAGTTCAGCTTCCACCACGGCGGCATAGTCTCCGAGACCGGCCTCGGAATCTTCGCAGGGCAGGTCCGGCCCAATCGCGCGATGACCTCGCTTCTCGAGTTCAGGCACGAGGTCACGCCAGCACCAGGATCCGTGCATCGAGCCATGAATCAGAACGAAGATCGCCACGACCCGAGTGTGCCCCATCCCGCCACGAGGGGGGGCCTTCGATCGGGCGATCTCTTTGCTCAGTCGGACGGGGAGGCGGCCAGCTCTTCCGCCCTCACCGCGGCGAGGTCGCCCAGGATGCTACGCGACGCCAGAAAGGCGTGCGCCGCACCCCAGAGGTTCGTCAATACGATGAGGCCGAGGGAATAGCGAACCGCCTCGTCGCCGAAGCGGCCGGAAAGCAGATCGTTCAGGATGCCGATCACCTGGGGAACGAGCCCGGCTGCGACGATGCTGATCCCGAGATGAAGGACCGCAGAGGACATCGCCCGCATCCGAAGCTTGGCCAGGCCGAGGGCAACCGTATAGAGCGGCCCGATGAAAGTCGCTCCCAGAAAAACCATCGGTGCGAGGCAGGCGAGCGCGACGTCCACGTCTTCCGCAAAGAGGAAGCCCATCAGACAGGGCAACATCAGTAGTCCCGCGATTCCCGGCACGACGACGTAGGCGCGCGAGTCCCGGGCGCCGAGACGATCACAGAAATATCCCCCCGCCAGCGTTCCGAATGCCCCTCCGAAACCGAGAATCGGCCCGAGCCGCAATCCGACTTCCGCGCTCGACAAGCCGTGCACCCGGATCAGGAACGCCGGTCCCCAGATATTCAGCGCGTAGAACGCGGAGACGAAGAGCGGCCCCGCGAAGAGAAGGTGTCGGTAGGTCGTCTTCGACCAGAGGTACGAGACGACCTCTCGAAGGGGGGCTTGTTCCTCGTCGGCCTGACGCGCTTCGTTCAGCCCGCGGACCGGCTCGCGCATCGTCAGCGCAAAGATCAGCGCGACGAGCATTCCGGGCAGACCGACCGCAACGAGGGCCATCCGCCACCCGAAATTCTCGTTGAGCCACCCCCCGACCACCATCCCGATCACGACGCCGAAATGACCCCCCATCGTGTAGACGGCGATCGCCGTCGCGCGGCGAGACGGAGAGAAGAGATCGGACAAGAGCGAGTGGCTCGCGGGGCCCGAAGAGGCTTCGCCGATTCCCACTCCGACGCGGGCCAGCGCGAGCACGAAGAACGAACTCGCCAGTCCCTGCAACGCGGTGAGTGCGGACCAGACGGCCAGGCCCGCTGTGACGAGCAGGGTACGCGAGTGGCGGTCCGCCAGGCGGGCGAGCGGAATGCCCGCGATCGCGTTGGTGACGGCGAAGGCCAGCCCCGTCAGGAAGCCCATCGCCGTATCCGAGACCTGGAACTCGGCCTTGATGTCAACCAAGAGGATCGACAGGATGTTCCGGTCGACCAGACTGAAGGCCAGCACGAGGAAAAGTCCGAAAAGGACGAAATAGGCGTGGGCGCCGGCCCTTGAATCGGCCGGCTGAACCCGCTCGGACGCGTCGGCATGGAGGCTGGCCACACACGTGCAGTAGCCGGAAACGCCCGGGCGTGTCAAGCGCGAGAGACGCACCGGAAGCCCGATCCAGGCGCGTTCGGGCCGGATGTCTTTCTCACGAGCGAAGGTGGCGATATGTTGACGGCACCCGGAACCGTTCGCGAACTGCGTGGTCGCCGGGATCGAGTCGAGAGGAGGTGTGGAAGAATGGGAACGCACGTAATCAGTCTGGGAGACCGTCCGAACCTCGAAGAGAAGATCGAGCGCGTCGGGGCACGGGGAGAATCGGGCGCACACAAGACGACGCGCTTCCTCGGTCCCGATGGGGAAGATTTCGTCAATCCCCTGAAACCGCCCTACGCGTATTTCATCGAGCGCCCGAAGGGCGACGTCACGCCCGACCATTCCCACAATGCCAACCGGTTGGAATTCGTCGTCGAAGGGCAGATCGAGTGGCGTGAACAGGGACTCGAGCCGGTCGTCTACGGCCGTGGGACGCTCACCTACGTCGAGGCGGGTACCGTTTACGGATACACCGTCCTCGAGGACGCGCGGATCCTGATCGTCTTCGAGGAGTCACCCGGAATGAACTACCGCTAGGCGAACGCTTCTCGTCCAGGCCGCGGGAACGAGTCCGCGGTCAGGCTCGAATACCCACGGGCCGAGTGCCTTCGACGGCGACGCGATGAAGAATTCGGCGCTCGCGATAGTCGGCAACGGCGTAGTGCTGCGTGCAGCGATTGTCCAGAAAGACGAGTGTCCGCGTATCCCAGCGCACCCGGACCTGAAATTCCGGCTGCTTCGTGTGTTCGAAGAGGAAGCGCAAAAGCATCTCGCTCTCCGCCTCACTGAGTCCGACGAGACGAGTCGTCGAGTTGACGTTGACGAAGAGCGCCCGCCGGCCGGTCTCGGGATGTACGATCACGACCGGATGTTCGACGGGTGGAAGCTGCTTCTGGATATCCGCAAGGTTCGCGACGCTATGGCCCCGGGCGATCGCCTTCGTGATCGATCCCGTGACATCGTGCACCGCCGTAAGACCGTCACAGAGGCTTCGAATCGAAGGCGTCAGCGCCTCGTAGGCCGCGTACATGCTGGCAAAGGCGGTGTCCCCCCCGACCGGGGGGACTTGCAGTACGCGCAGCAATGATCCCATCGGCGGCGTCGGCGTGTAGGTATTATCCGCGTGCCAGGCATCCGCACCCTCGCCCCGTGGATCGGTCTGATCGATCACGTTGATCTCCGGGGGTCCACCATGAGAGGTCGCGACGGGCGGAAGTTTGATCTCGCCAAAATGCTTCGAGAACGCGATATGGCTGTCGGGCGTCAGGTCCTGGTCCCGAAAGACGAGCACCTGATGTTCGAGGAGCGCCGCGCGAATCGCGGCGATCATCGATGGATCGAACTCGCCCGTGAGATCGATGCCTTCGATTTCGGCCCCGATATTGACACTCAATTGATTGATCGAGAGACCCACGGCTCCCCCCCGTATCCGGCGTCCGGTCGAACGCTCGTGTCAGCTCCGCTCGGCGGCCAGCTCGTAGGTCGTGCCCCAACGATTTCGGTGGGTGACCTCAGGGACGGAGAGCCGCTTCGGCTTGCCGAGTTTCTCGTCTCCGTACCCCAGGAATACGGCGCATTCCATGAAGATGTTCGGAGGGATTCCCAGGATCTTCTTGATCTCTTCGCGCTTCAAGAAGAAGAAAGTGGTGAAGAGTGAACAAACACCATGGGCACGCGAAGCGAGCATCAAGTTCTGCGCGGACTGGAAGAGACTCACCCCGCGACCCCCCGGAATCTCGCGCGTCTCTCGCAAGGTACCGTCCGCATTCTCAGCGTATTCCCCCTTCAGTCGGATTCCCCGTTCCGGATTCCAGCACACGACGACGATCGCGGGCACCTTGTGGAGATGGGTGACCGCGGCGCGTCCGGTGACAGAGCGACCGGAGCTATCGGTCAGCTGCGCCTCGGTCTGGGCTCGCTCCGCGTCGATCACAGAGAAGGCATCGACCATCTCCGCCTGGATCTGCCGTTTCAGTTCTTCGTCGGTGACGACCACGAACTCCCAGGGCTGGGTATTGCCGGAACTGCAAGCCATCGTCGCCGCTTCGAGAACCTCGTCGAGTACCTCGTCCGGGATTGGCTTGTCCTGGAAGATTCGCGTGGCTCGGAGCCCGAAGATCGCATCGTGGACGGACATTTCGTTCAGAGCGGACATCATGATTCTCCTGCGAAGCGCGTTCGCACCGCGCTCGGTGTTCTCGGTGTTGTCTCAGATCGAATAGAAGCGCTGGGCGTTGCGGTAGAGCACTCGTGCGCGTGCTTCCTCGTCGAGGCTGTCGGTCTCGATCAGCTCCGCCGTGGATCCCGGGAAGACGCCGTCTCCATGGGGATAGTCGGAGGCAAAGAGGACCGAATCCGGATAGGCCTCGAGCATCGCGCCCAGAAGGGGCTCGACCTCTTCGACGCTCACGAAACCCTGTCGTCGAAACTGATCCGAAGGCTTTTCCTTGGGCCGCTCTGGAAATCCGAAGAGTTCGAGGTGTTCATCGAGTCGATGGAGATGCGAGAGCGCCCAGCTCGCGCCGGTCTCAAGAAAGGCGACACGCAGGCGGGGATGTCGGTCGAGGATTCCGAAACAGACCATGTCCGTGAGCCCCATCATCTGCTCCATCGGAAAATGAACCGCGTGCATCGCCCCGTAGTGATCGTCGTAGCGATGGCGCAGCTCGTCGCAGGGCACCAGACCATTCAGACCGGGATGCAATGCGAAGGGACGATCCGCCTCCTCGAGATAGGACCACAAGTCTTCGTAGCCCGGATCGTGGAGCGCCGGCGTTCCCGGAATCCGCTCCGGACGCCGCCACACACCCTGCATGCCGAGTTCTTCGAGGCAGCGTCGGGCTTCGGCGATCGCATCCGCCGGACTCGTCTGCGGAAGCACACCGACGCCGTACAGACGCATCGGATCGTGTCGGCAATATTCCGCGAGCCAATCGTTCACGGCTCGGCAGAGTGCCGTCGCGGCCGCCGGATCCCGAACGCCCTGAATCATCAACCCATAGGTCGGATAGATCACGGACTGGACGATCCGATCCACCGCCATGTCCGCCAGGCGACTCGCGGGATCGGTCGCCCCCGTGGCGGCCCGATCCCCGCCGCTCCGCCCGCCGGCTTCCCGGGGCGAGGCGAGGCTCTCGGGGTGGGCGTGCATGCGAAAGCCTTCTAGAGCCCCGGACCGGAAGTGGAAGGAGTCACCCTCGACGACCGCGCGCGGAACGAATTCCAGGAAGCGCGGATCGAGATGGTCGGCCCAGGTGGCCTCGGGTTCCACGACGTGACCGTCGGCATCGATGATCGGTAGAAGGGGCTCGGATGACATGGGATCTCCACTAGCTTCCTGGTAAAATACTTCTATGGAAGCTATAATGCAAGTGACTGCAGAACCGAGATCCGCCGAGTCGCGCCGGGACGGTCAGGCGCGCATCCAAACGACAGGAGCCCATCGATGTCCACTGCCTCCGGGCCCGACGCACGCGGTTCCCGCCGAAGCGTCCCACGAGAATCCGAAGATCGGACCGAGATGGGCATTCTCGGCGTCTTCACCACGCTGGCTCGCACCGGCCTCTTCCTGGAAGCGCTCCAGCGCGACTGCCTCGGCGAACACGGGCTCGCGTTCACCGAATATTCAGTCCTGCGACTTCTCCAGCGGGCGCCCGAACAACGCCTCGCGCCCTCCCTGCTCGCGGAGAAGATCGTCTGCACGACCGGCGCCATGACGAAGCTCGTCGACCGCCTCGAGCGCAGCCGATCCGTCGAGCGTCGACCGGATCCTGTCGATCGGCGCGGGGTGCTCGTCGCGATCACCGACGAAGGGGATGCGCTCGCAACCCGGGCGGCCGAAAGCTATCGAGTCGGCCGCGAACGCGTCCTCGGTCTCCTCGACGACCGAGAGGCCGAGCAGATTCACGATCATCTCGGTCGACTACTCGGCGCTCTCGAGACGGATCGAAGAAGCCGTTAGCCCGGCTCGTCCTCTCGACGAATCGGACATCCTTGCGGATGCTCCATCCGATCGGAACAGGAAGGAAACAGTATGGGTCGCGCAATCATCATGCACATCGACGAAGCACCGTGGGTTCGAGGGGGCCCAAAGGATGAGGCCGACTACCCGGAAGGCGGCGGGCAACTCGTTGGCGATCTCGAGAAGGGCCCGTGGGTTCACGTCAACTGGCTACCGGGCGGCTTGATCGCGCCCGTCCACAGCCACGATCACGACGAGGTCATGTACGTCCTGGAGGGTGGATTTTCCATGGGGCGAAGGAAATGTGGCCCCGGCACCGTCGTCTACCTCGAGGCGAATACCCGATACGGGTTCGAGGTCTGGCCCGAGGGCGTGCGTTTCCTGAACATCCGCCAGGGCCTCGCCCGCTATGCCGAAGAGGGGCAGGAAGCCCGAAACCCCTACGAGGACGAGTAATCGGGGCTCCGCAGAATCAGAAGGGTTTGTCGCCCGCAAGCGTGACCCTGTGCATCACACGCCGTTCATGATAGTCGGCGACGGCGAGATGCTGGACCGAGCGATTATCCCAGAACGCGATGGAGTTGGGCTCCCATCGGAAGCGGTACTGGACCTCGGGTGCGCGAAACTGGTCGCATAGAAAGGGAAGGAGCAGCTCGTTCTCGCGATCGCTCAATCCCACGAGACGCGTCGTCGAGTTCGCGTTGACGAAGAGCGTCTTCCGCTTCGTACGCGGATGAGTCCGCACGACCGGATGCTCGACGGGGGGCGACTTCTCGAGAATTGCCGCTACATCGGCCCGCGTATGTCCTGCGGCGTTCGCTCGCTCGAGCGTAGCGGTCAGGTCGTGGATGGCCGTCAGCCCATCGGCGAGGGATCGCATGGCGGGGGACAGGGCTTCGTACGCCTCGTATGCACTCGCAAAGCAGGTATCGCCACCCATGGCGGGAAGCTTCACTGCCTTCAGGATCGAACCGAGCGGAGGCTCGGCCATGAAGGTGTTGTCGCTATGCCAGGTATCGGTCCCCTCCCCCTTCGGATAGACCTGGTCGATCACGAGTAGCTCCGGATCATCACTGTGATCCGTCGTAAAAGGCGGAAGGAAGAGCTCTCCGAACTGGCGCCCGAACGCGATCTGCTGCTCGGGAGTGATGTCCTGGTCCCTGAAGAAGACGACGAGATGATCGAGCAGGGCGATCTCGATCTCTTCGATCTCGCGCTCGGACAACGGATTGCGCAGATCGACGCCCAGGATCTCCGCCCCGATCGCCGGGGTCAGCACACGAACTTCGATCGAATCCATTCCAGCGCCTGGCCTCCGCGATCCCCGCCCGGGTGCTCAGTCCATCTTCGTCACACCGGCTTCGCCGTTTCGGATCACATAGAAATCCAACCCTTCCGAGCCGCAGACGAATGCGTATTCGTGATCGGCCGCCAGGGTCGCGCTATCCCGGGCCTTCAGCTCGACTGTGTGATCGGGGCCATCCGGCCAGAAGGTACAACCCCCGCGGAGGACGATGAAGAGTTCGTCGTGATCATGGCTGTGCATCGGAACCTCGAAGCCGGCGGGCATCGTGGTGTACTGATGAAAGAAGCCGCCCTCCCCCTTCGCGAGCTTCTTGCGCCGCGCACCCATCCGCTCGGCCGCGGCGATCAGCTTCGGGGCCTGGTGCGGCTCCTTGTGTTCGTCCACCCACTCGATTTCGTCGAATTCGAAGACGGTCGGTTGAAATCCCGCGCCCATGGTTCTTGCTCCTGTTTGTCACCGAGAGAACTCGTCGGCTACGGAAAGGTAAATCAGTGCGCCGCTAGAG
>JAPYTP010000079.1:6931-24765 GCA_029941885.1 Myxococcota bacterium | reverse complement strand
TCACCGCCTGCACCAGGTGGAGCGCCCCGAAGAGGTTGACCTCCATGATGTCGCGCCAGTCCTGGGGATCTGATTTTTCGACGGCCTGGTAGTCGCCATCGTAGTGGCCGTTCTGGACGAGGATATCCACGCGTCCGAAGCGATCGAGGGCGGCTGCAACGAGTGCTTCGCACGCTCCACGGTCCGTAATGTCCGTGGGGAGGGCGATGACCGATCGGCCCAACGCCTCGACCTCGCGAGCAACCGCCGCGAGCCGTTCCTCGTTTCGCGCGGCAATCGCCAGGTCGGCACCTTCGCGGGCGTAGAGAAGCGCGATGTCCCGACCGAGTCCCGGGCCGATGCCGGTGATCAGGGCGACCTTGTTTTCGAGCAGCAGGGTCCCTCTATTCCTCGAGGCGCTAGCGAGCGAAGCGCCCTTTGGCGGTGATGATCGGAAGGTCGAGTGAACTTCGAACGCCTACCTCCGCCCGACAGACCGGAGCGAGGGCGTTGACGCAGTTCATCGCCGTCCAGACGAGCCCCGGCTCCGTCGTATCCGAATCGATCGCGCTGAGGGTGCAACGCACCGAGGGGTCCCCCTCGACCTCGACCGTATATTCGAGGGGCGCATCGTACGGCCAGTCCTTGTCGAGGTCCCGCGACATCTTCCAGTAGGTCTGGAACTCGATGACGGGGCGCTCCCCGATCTTCCCGATGTATTCGAAATGCTGCCCCGCCACCTGGCCCTTCTCGATCAGGCCCGCGTGAATCGGGACGTCACGGGTAGCGATCGAGAATTCGTGATGATGTTCGTAGCCGTCGAGTTCGATGCCGAGCCCCGCCGCGAGCATGTCCATCGATTCGTAGAAGATCGTGCTCATCACACCCATCAGGGCGGGGGGCTCCTTTGCCGCCTCTTCCGCGGACATACCGAATCCGAGCTGCTGCATCATCATCTCTGGGCTCTCGCTGCCCTGGGAGAGATCGCAGACCTCGCGGATCGTCACCTTGTCGATCCGTCGACAGAGCGCACTCAAGACGAGCGGAAGTCGATCGCCTGCGAAGCCCGGATGGATCCCGCTGCCATGGAAAGAGACGCCGCCGACCCGGCAAGCGGCTTCGAGGCGCGACGCCAGGATCGGATCCTTGATGAAGGAGAAGCCCGTGGGCGTCACGATATTCTTGCCTGATTCGAGGATCCGACACATCTCGGCGACGTCCGCGAGGAGCGGCGCATAGAGCACGCAGTCCGCTTCGGTACGAAGGAGCGATTCGATGTCGCGCGTGGCAGTCACACCGATCGGCTCGATTCCCGCGATCGAGCCGGCGTCCTGACCCTCCTTGGCTTCCCCATGAACCCAGACGCCGGCCAGTTCGAGCGTGGGGTCCTCCGCGATCGCCCCGATCGCATATCGACCGACGCTACCGGTCGCCCATTGGATGATCCGCAGCGGCCTTTCAACTCCCATTTGCTTTCCCTCCTCTCGGCTCTTCGTCGTTCGCCCGTCCGAGCGGGCACGAGAATCAAGCCTAGACTCTTCGTGAGGCGACCGCACCGAATCCCGCGAGAACCGGGAAGGAGAGACGATGCCGGGGATCCTGCGCACGTGGGAGATGCTCGCGACGACAGTGTTCGTCGCCGCTGCGTGCACGAGCGAGCCGGCAGAGCCCTTTCGCACGTACGACGTTCCGCTGCGCAGCGAAATCGAGCTGACGACGGAGCTAATCGAGCTCTGCGAGACGTCGATGGCCGGGTCCCGAAATGCATCGAGTTCGGGGACGGGTCATCCGATCCTCGTCGAGTTTTCGGCCGCCTGGTGCAGTGATTGTCAACGTCTCAGCCAGATGAAGCGGGCGACCGCACTCGCGAAGGAGCTTTCCGAGTGGCCGCACACGACGGTGAACGTCGGCCGCTTCGATCGGCATCGCGAAATTCTCGACGCCATGAAGATCCAGAGCATCGCGCATTGGGCCATTCTCGGGCCAGAGAATTGTGATGACCCGATCGATCGCTGGGCGCGCATCGCCGACCGTACCCTGGAAGTCTCGAGTGGCGCGGCCAGGAATTTCACGCCCGCCGATCTGGCGAACTGGCTTCGGGGCTTCCGACGATCCTGACCCTTCCGACGATTCAAACCCCTCCGACGATCCTGACCCTTCCGACGATCCAGACCAAAGTGCAGTCGCTCGCGAACTCGGCGACTACCAGAGCCGGTCGGCGTACTCGTTGGTCCCGACGACCGTCTTGTGGAAGGGGCCCGCGAAACAGACGCGCCCCTTTCCCGATGCGTCGATCGCCTCCGCATAACGTCGGACATCGTCCCAGGCCGACCTCGTCTCCCCTTCGAGAAAGGCCAGTTGCATCGTGCGCTCCGGCCCACCGGTCCCGGTCCCGAGATCCATGGGGGCATTGGCGGTGATCTCGTTGCGGGGCTGCGGGCGCCAACTGGAAATCGAGGCGATCGAACCCGTTGCGAGCCTCCCGGACTCTGCGGTCCAGGCCGCGAAGTCGCGTTCGGACACGCCCTCCGCCCGGTCCGTCGCGACCATCGCGATGCCCGAGTAGCCGTGGTCGAGCGCCAATTGGATCGGAATCGGATCCTCGTCGCGGTACGCGGTCGTCACGTAATCGAAGATGACCGTGTGCGCGTGGGTGCGCTCGCTGAAGCCCCGACCATTCGAGTAGAGCCAGTGGACCTGTTCGCCCGCCCACTTCCAGTGCTCCTCTTCCTTTCCCGCATGAACCCAATAGATGGCGACGTAGGAACCCGCATCGACGGGATCGGCTACTTCGCCGCGACCGTCGGAGAGCCGCAGGTCCTTCAGCTCACGGGTCGCGACCCAACGACTCCCGGCGAAGAGCCACGGCCCGACCATGCAACCCGCATAGAAATGGTCTCGCTCGTACCAACGGTTGTACGCGACTTCGCTGCCCTCGTTCGGGTCGACGAGGGTGAGCAGCATGCTGCCGATCTCGATTGGGCAATCGTCCACGAATTCTCGACCTCTGTTGGTGTGCCGGCAAGGAATCAGCGTAGCAACCCCCCCGCCGAAGTGGCCCCGAAACGCTGATCCGGGGGCTCGCAATGACGCGCGCGACGGGGCTAGAATCGGTCGCTCGAAGCGGCGGGTCCGCATGGAAGACAACCGCGCGAGCCGCCCCACTGATCGAGTCGATCGCCGCGAGCGATCGATCCACAAACCGCGTCCAACCACGCTTCCCATCGAAGCCCGGAGAATTCCATGAAGGCCGCCGTCCTGCGCGAACTCAACGCGCCCCTGTCCATCGAAGACGTCGACATCGACAAGCCCGGACCCAACGAAGTCCTGACCCGAACCGCCGCCTCCGGCATCTGCCACAGCGATCTGCACATCATCGAAGGGGGCATCCCGATGGCGATGCCCTGCATCCTCGGGCACGAGCCCTCGGGAATCGTCGAAGCGGTCGGATCCGACGTCAAGGATTTCAAGCCCGGTGATCATGTGATCGGTTGTCTCAACGCCTGGTGCGGTAGCTGCAACTACTGCCTCACTGGCCGCCCACATCTATGCCTACCGCCCGAGATGCTCGCACGGCTCGACGGGACTTCTCGTCTCACGCAGGGCGGCTCACCGATCGTGCAGTTCGCGCTCTCCTCCTTCGCCGAGCAGATGCTGACCCACGAGCGCGCGCTCGTGAAGATCAAGGACGAGATGCCGCTGGATCGCGCTTCGTTGATCGGGTGTGGTGTCACGACCGGGGTCGGTGCGGCTCTCCGGACGGCGAGGGTCGAGCCCGGATCGACCACCGCAATCATCGGCTGTGGCGGCGTTGGTCTATCGGCCCTCCAGGGTTGTCGCATCGCCGGCGCCGGCAGGATCATCGCGGTCGACACGATGGAGTGGAAACTCGAACTCGCTCGGGATCTGGGTGCCACCGACGTCGTGAACGCAAATGAGGGGGACGCGGTCGCGCAGGTCCAGGAGCTCACAGGGGGGGGTGTCGACTACGCCTTCGAGTGCATCGGACTCCAGCCGACCATCAAACAGGCCGTCGGCATGGCCGCAAAAGGGGGTGCCGCCGTCCTCGTCGGTGTACTCCCGATCGGCCAGGAAGTCTCGCTCAGCGCGTCGGAGATCACCCTGCAGGAGAAGCGGATCCTCGGGTCCTTCATGGGATCGAACGCGTTCCGCCGCGACATGCCGCAATACGTCGACTTCTACCTCGACGGACGACTGCGGCTGGACGAAATGATCTCGAAGCGAATTCCGCTGGACGAGATCAACCCGGCCTTCGACGCCATGCGAGCCGGCGAAGTCGCTCGTTCGGTCATCGTCTTCGACTGAGCGGGCCCTCGAACCACACGGGAGTTGCTAGACCGATGAGCGAAGACGAGAGTGCGATGGAGCGACGCGAGCGCGGGCTCGCGATGTACAGGGAAGTCTACGGGGACAACGCGATCCTGCCGCCCGGTGACTCGGCCGAATTCTTCGATCTGCTGATCATCGATCAACAGTTCTCGGAGGTCTGGTCTCGCCGGGCGCTGCCCATCCCCTCTCGTCGTCTGCTGACGATCGGCGTGCTCGCTGCGACGCGTCGTTTCGACATCATCGAGATCCAGTTCAAGCGCGCTCTCGAAACCGGCGAACTGACGCCGGAGCAGGTCCGCGAAGTCGTGATCCACCTGGTCAGCTACGTCGGAACGCCTTCGAGCGGCGACCTCTATCGTGTCAGCGAGGCCGCGATCGCGGCGCACGTCGAAGACCCGCCCATCCGACCTTCGCAATCGCCCGGCTAGGCCGTCGCCATGCTCAAGATCTACCACTCGAAACAATCTCGTTCGATGCGCGTCGTCTGGCTCTGCGAAGAACTGGGTCTGCCCTATGAAGTCGAGCATCTCGCCATGTTCACGCCAGAGATGAAAACCCCGGACTACCTGGCGATCCATCCACTCGGCAAGGTTCCGGCGATCGACGACGGTGGATTCGTCCTGTGGGAGACCGGGGCCATCTTCGAGTACCTCGTCGCCCGCTATAGCGACGGCGCCCTGATTCCACCGCGCGACACCCGGGAGGGCGCCCGCGCCGCCCAGTGGATCGGCTACGGTGAGAACCCACTCACGATCATCATGGGCGAGATCGCCGCTCATGGCGGACCGATTCCGGAGAACATGAAGATTCCCGCGCTGGTCGAGCGCGGGGAGACGATCGCCCCCGCGCTCGTCGGCGTCGTCGAACGAGGCCTCGGCGACCGAGCCTTTATCCTGGGCGAAAATTTCAGCGCCGCGGATATCATGCTCGCTTTCGGGCTGAATATCGCGCGACACCTGGGTTTCGTGAACGAAGGAACACCAGGGCTTCTCGACTACTGTGACCGGCTGATGGCCAGACCCGCAAGCCAAAGAGCAGCCGCCGTCTAGGAGCCGCCTCTCAGACCGGCCTCGCAACGCGACTTCGGTAGAGCGAATCTTCGAAAACGGACGACATCCGCTGAATGATCCGATCCTCCCCCCCCTCGCGCACGCATTCCACAGTGAGGCGATTCGACCAGGCGGGATCCTCGGCGACGAATTGCAGGACGGAGCGAGCCGTTCGCCCGGGATCCTCGACGGTTTCGGCGTGGGAGACGAAACAGGCACGCACGCCCTCCTGCCGTTCGACCCAATCCCTCACCCGGCGAAGGCTCCCTTCGAAGGCCTTCGCGAGCGCCTTTTCCTCGGCGGCGGCGGGCCTGACGCCAAGACGCGCGAGCATCTCACGCTGCGACGAGAGCACCTCGTCAAGGTCCCGCTCGATGAAGACGACGCGATAGCGGTAGTCCGGCGGCAGCGAAGGGAGCAGTGGAGCGACGACCTTGACGACCCGGCCCACGGCGCCGGCCAGAAACGACGCGTCGGACTCGAGTCTCTTGACCGGCTCGAACTCGTAGTAGCCGCGCGGATTGTCGGGATCCGAAGGGCGCGAACCGTCGGTCAACAGAGACAGACCGGCCGCCTCGAGCATCTGCATCATCATTGACGTTCCGGAACGCGGCAGGCCGGAAACGATCACGATCGACGGACGCCGCAGCCCCTTTGGCTCGTCGCCGTCGGTCACGCGAGCGCGATCTCCGCTCCGGGTTCCCGAGTCGCGCGACCCGCGGCGGAAGGCTGCCCGATCACGCCGTCGACTCGACGTCGGCCAGCAGGAAGGCATCCCCCAAGATCTGCGTACCATCGAGGCTGTGGACCTTGCGCGCCGCATAGTGGACGATGTCGCGGCTCGTCGTCACGCGACCGACGTGTCGCCCGGAGCACAGTTCGAGGGCACCCTCGGCCATCATCTCGACGGGCTCGACCCAGTCGGGGTTCCTTCGTGCAATATCACGAACATAGTCCGCACCAGAGGTGAGGACGATCGAAGTCGGCATCATGCAGTTTACGAAGATCTCGTATTCCTGCAGCTCGTGAGCGAGCGCGACCGTGTAGCGATCGAGGCAGGCCTTCGTGGCGCCGTACGCACCGATGATCCAGGCGGCCTGCTTCGAGTCGCGATAGGGCAACTCGGGTTGGGTCGAGGTCGCGCTTCCGATGTTGAGAATCCATCCGCCACCGCGGGTCTTCATATTCGGCAGGCATTGCTGGGCCAGATCGACCGGTGCGTTCACATTGAGTTCGAACATGAAGCGGCGGTCGTCGTTGGTGGTCTCACTCGGAAGCTTCATCAGCCCCGCAGCCGCGTTGTTCACCAGGATATCGATCGGGCCGAAGAATTCACTCGCCCGATCGACGAGACCCTCCCGCGCCGCGGGGTCCGTCAGGTCGCAGGCGATCGCAGCCGCTTTCGCCCCAGCGCCCTGCAGTTCCGTTGCGATTCCTTCGAGCGTCCCCGGAAGATTTCCGTGGACCCCGATTCGTGAGGCGTTCACGACGACAGAAGCCCCCTCGGAAGCCAGCCGCTGGGCGATCGCCTTTCCGATCCCCCGACTCGCCCCCGTCACCAGCGCCACCTTCCCGTCACATCGGCCCATCATCGACTCCTTCCATGCTTCCGCCCCGAGGAGGCTACACCCGTGAGCCACCCGATTCCATTGGACAATTCCTGAGACCGTCTAGAATTCGGAGGTTTCCATCAGCGCCCCCATCGGGCAGGAGCCAATCCAAATGTCCAGCGCCTACATCGTCGATGCAGCACGCACGCCCAGAGGAATCGGGAAACCCGGTCGGGGATCACTCTCCGAGATCCACCCGCAGCGCCTGCTCGGAAGCGTGCTGGCGGCCTTGCGAGATCGAAACGATCTAGCGACGGCCGACGTCGACGATGTCATCATCGGATGCAGTACGCAGGTCGGAAAGCAGGGAGCGTGCATCGGCCGGATGGGGGTCCTCGACGCGGGTTGGGACACCGCCGCACCGGCTTTCACCCTCGACCGATTCTGCGGCTCCGGGATCACTGCGGTCAATCTAGCGGCCGCCAACATCATGAGCGGTATGGCCGACCTCTGTGTGGCGGGGGGCGTCGAAATGATGTCCTACACCGGATCGATCGAACGACCCGGCGGGGTTGCGACCATGGACAACGGCAACCTCCATCTGCGTGAACTCCATCCGCAGCCGCATCAGGGCATCTGTGCCGACATGATCGCCACCCTCGACGGCATCGGTCGCCAGGAGGTCGACGAACTCAGCTGCGAGAGCCAACGCCGTGCCCAGATTGCGATCGAAGAGGGTCGCTTCGACAAGAGCCTCGTGCCCGTGCATCACGACGGAGGGGGGTTGGCGCTTGCCAAGGATGAGTTCCCGCGCCCGGGGACGAGCATGGAAACGCTCGCTGAACTCAAGACCGTCTTCGACCAATTCATGGGCGCGCCGATCGACGAGAGCGGTGAGACGTTCTCCCAACTCGTCGCTCGTTCCTATCCGGATCTCGAGATCAACCATGTCCATCATGCGGGAAACAGCTCGGGCGTCGTCGACGGAGCCGCCGGCCTGGTGCTCGCCTCGGAGGACTATCTCGCGAAGAGCGGGATGAAGCCCCGGGCCAGGATCGTCGCGATGGCCACGACCGCAGGAAGTCCGACCCTCATGCTGAACGAGCCCGGCCCTGCGGCACGCCGGGTCTGCGAGAAAGCCGGTATGTCCCTCGAAGACATCGATCTCTTCGAGGTCAACGAAGCCTTCGCCGTCGTCGCGTACAAGTTCATGCGCGACCTCGGAATCGAAGCGGCGAAGGTGAACGTCAATGGCGGTGCGATCGCACTCGGGCATCCGATCGCGGCCACCGGTTCGATCCTGATCGGAACGGCCCTCGATGAACTCGAACGGCGCGGGGACTCGACCGCGCTGATCACGATGTGCACCGGGGGCGGAATGGCGCCGGCGGTAATCATCGAGCGGGTCTAGAATCGTTCCGGACGCGCGTCGACTCCCGCGTCCGGAACGAGGACCCCATGGGAGAGAATCAGCGATCCGTCGTCCCGATGAACGAGGCCGAAGTCGACGCCTACCTCTCGGTCCATCGCGCCGCCACGATGGCGACGATCGGTCCGGATGGCCTGATCCATCAGGTGGCGATGTACTTCGCCTGGTTCGACGGGGCCATCCACGTCCTCTCGAAAGCAAAGGCCCAGAAGGTCGTCAACTTGCGGCGCGATTCGCGCTGTTCGATCCATGTCGAGAGCGGCGAACGCTACGAGGAGCTTGCTGGCGTGAACGTGGCAGGCCGAGCCGAGGTCCTCGATGACGAGGAATCGCTGTGGACGATCGCGCTCCAATTGAACGAACGACGGCAGGGGGCCTTTGATGAGTCGCGCCGAAAAGGAATCGAGGCGGTGCTTCGCAACCGGGTCGGCGTGAGGCTCCGTCCGAACCGAATCGTCTCCTGGGATCATTCGAAGCTGCCCCCGGGAAGCTACCCTGCTGCCTAGCCGGAAGCGTCCGCAGAGCCGCGCCAAATAGCGTGGGGAGATCGCGGAATGCCACGAAAGGGAGAGCCTATGGGCGCCGGGACCTGGGAAAGCCATCACGCGATTTCAGCATTGATGTTCCGCTATGCGGAGTGCGTCGACCAGGCGGACTTCGATGGGCTCTCGCAGCTCTTTGCGAACGGGACGATCCGCTCGACCTCGGCCGAGGAGAGCGAAAAGGGCATGCGGGCAGAAGCGGTCGGTCGCTTCTACGCCGCCACGAATCGGGTCCACGAAGACGGAACGCTCCGGACGCGGCATCTCGCGACGAACGTACAGATCGAAATCGACGAGGCGACCGACTCGGCGACGGCTCGCTCCTACTACGTCGTCCTCCAGGCGACGGAGAAACTACCCTTCCAGGCCATCGTCGGCGGCCGCTACGAAGACCGCTTCGAACGAGTCCAGGGCCAATGGCAATTTGCGGACCGGATGGTCCTCGTCGATCAGATCGGCGACATGTCCGAACATCTGAGCTTCGATCTGTCCCTCGGCAACGTCCATTTCGATGAACTCGTGGGGAAGAGCTAGACCGCGAGAGCGTGATCTTCGGGTCCCCCACCTCCCGTCAATCGAGGGAAACCCGAAGGATTCGGTCCCCCGCGAACGAACCCACGAAGAGTTCTTTTCCGATCACGAGCCCGACGGTGCCCCCGCCCATCGGCGGTCCGCCATTGCCGTAGAGCACCTCGGTCTCCATCGTGACTGGATCGATCGCGACGATCTCGAAGGCGATCGGGCAGAATCCCTCCGCGAGATTCATGCAGACCTCGAAGTCCACGTTGTCGTCGCCGGGCACCGACGCGACGACGAGTCGGCCGTCGGAGGCCCAGCGCGCATTGTCCAGCCCGACCACGCTCGCGATCGCCTCGACCTCACCCGTATCCCGCACGATCCGTCGGACCTCTCCTTCGCCCGAACTGTTCAGGAAGACCAACCGGCCATCCGCGGAGACCTCGATCCCGTTGGGCATCGCTCCTTCGCTTCCGGGAAGTCGCCCGAAGCCGTCTTCACGGCTCCAACTCACGACATAACCCGAAGCGACCCCGGAGGCGAATGCCGCTGCCAGATCCTCCTCGCTCGAGAGGCGCTCCATCATGTTCGTCGTGAGGAATCCACCGCTGGGCACGGCGGCCACGGAGTTGAGCCAGGTTCGCGGAGGAGCGACCGCACAGCCTCGCCAATCGACCGAGAAATCAGTGCCTTCGCCGCGGACTTCGAAGAACTCGATCGACTCTCGCCCGCCGTGCTGGACCACGAGCAATTGCAAGGCCCCGTCGGGTCGCTCGGAGAGATGGATGCCGTGCGGACTGAACGACGGCGGTGGCGGTCCGGGACAGGCAGAATCGCCCCAGATCGCGCTACTCCCGTCTGCGTCGCCCCCGTTGAAGAGCACACGCCGCTCCTCGCTCGCGAGCTCGAAGATCGACAACCGCCCCGGCCGGGTTCCGTCCATCGATCCGAACTCGCTCACGAGGATCGCCTCGCCTCCGGGCAGAGCCACGAGATCCTCCGGGCTCTGGAAGCCGCAGATCGGCCGCGCAGGGCCTTCGGGTTCACAGGGGACGCCCGCGTCGATTCGATCGGGCGGCGTGGCACAGGCGCTGAGCGCGAACAGTGCAAGAACGACACGGGCCAGGGCGGAACGACTCGATGACATGCTCTTCCTCTCGTGAATCGCGGGAACTGCGATCCGGCTACCGATCGAAATGGGGAATCAGATGCTTGCCAACATTTCGCATGCCCGACAGGATCGTCTCCTGCTCGAGGTCCGCGATCTGCATGAAGCACATCAGATGATCGACTCCGAGATCCGCGTAGGCCTCGACCTTCCGACGACAGGTCTCCGGGTCGCCGATGATGACGGAGGCCAACGGCGACAGAAGCTCATAGGCCTCCTCATTCGAGATCTCTTCTCCCGTGGCATAACGTTTGACGAGTTCGACCACGGGATGTTCATCGTCCTGGGGCGCCATCAGATCGGGATCGATGAAATCGACCGAGGCGACATCCGCCGGATTGTTCGGGAGCAGACCGCCGCGAATCAGCTCCCAGACCACCTCGGGCGGCGAATGAAAAACGTCCGGCAATCGCGCCATGTACCAGAGGGCCGCAAGACAGGCACCGCTCTCGACGGCCTGCTTCTCGCTCTCGGCGACATGCACGAACGTAAAGACCGAGCGCTGTTCGTTCCTGAACGCACCGACGGGAGTCTCACAGTCGTCGAGGCCCCGCGCGTACTCCGCGAGCAGATGCGCGATCCCGTCGAGCCCGCTGAGCAGCGTGTTGCCGAGGACGCCGATCCCGAGTGAGCCCGCGAGATAGAACGATGCGGGGCTACCCGTGGCCGCCCAGAGTGGGGGGTGCGGCTTCTGCAACGGTTTGGGGATGATATTTCGCTCGGGAATCTTGATGAGTTCCGAGTCCCAGGAGAAGCTCTCCTGCGTCCACATCTGCGGGATCATGGTCAGCGCCTCGACGAGCTGATCTCGCGTGGTCTCCGGATCGACCTCGAACGCGTCCCACTCCCCCCCGAGCGAGCGCGCCATTCCGAATTCGACCCGCCCGCCGCTGATATGATCGAGCATCGCCGCACGCTCGGCGGCGCGGATCGGATGGTTGATTCGAAAAGGCGCCAACACGCCCGAGTGTCCCAAGCGAATCTGCTGGGTCTGTGTCGCGATCCAGGAAAGCAGGAGTTCCGGGGCCGAGCTGCAGCTGTACTCGTTCGCCCCGTGGTGTTCGACCATCCACCATGTGGCGAATCCCAGCGAGTCCGCGAGGCGGGCCTGCTCGAGTACATCGCGGAACAGGGCAGCCTCATCCCGCGGCCCCACCCGTTGGGCCTCACAGAAAACATCGAATTTCACCAGGGAGTCTCCACATCGCCGAAGCCCGGTCTCTGTCGAGAGCGGTCACATTAATCGTCTTCACTCGAACCCTACCAGCCGGATCCGATCGGGTCACCCGGTCCCCGCATCCGAGTCGCCGAGCGGAAAAAAGTCATGTATAGACGATGGACCGCAGTCGCTAGCCTCGACTACATCCGTTCACATCCGTCGCCGGAGCACCCCGGAACGCGAGAGGGCCCACATGATCCGAATCGAAACTCTGACGCCGCGGATCGGAGTCCGAGTCACCGGGGTCGACCTGTCGCGTCCACTCATGGAAGACGAATGGCACGAGATCGAAGCGGCCTGGAATACTCGACACGCCCTCGTTTTCCCGGATCAAGCCGGGCTCTCGACGCAGGATCACGTGACGCTGCTCGAGCGCTTCGGGTCGGTCCTCGAGGAACGTATCCCGGGCGACAAGCACTCGTTCGTGTCGAACTCCGATGGCAAGGGCACCGACGAGATGAACGACGGATATCGCGAGGGCGAGCTGACCGCCCACATGGACTACACGTATACGCCCTACCCGGCTGACGTGATCTCCCTCTACGCGACGGCGATCCCAGAAGGAGGGGCGCACACACGCTTCTACAGCAACGTCGCCGCGCTCGAGGAGATGCCCGACGCGCTGCGCAAGGAGATCTCGGGCTACACCGTGTTCTGTGCGCACGATCTCGCCGAGATGAAGTCCGACGCGCGTCTGTACCTCGAGGGTCGGACGAATCCGGATGCGCCGACGCAGTCCCATGTCTGGCCGATGGTGCGCGCTCATCCGAGAAAGCCCGGAATCGAGGCGCTATCCTGTTCACTTCAGCAGACCGAACGCGTGCTCGAGTTGTCGGACGAAGAGACGCAGGACGCCGAGAGTCGGGCCCTGCTCGGAAGGATCTTCGACGAGTATCTGTATGTCGAGCGGAACGAATATGTCCACGACTGGCAGGTCGGCGATCTAGTCGTGTGGGACAACGTCGCCCTGCAGCACGCGCGTTCTGCCTGCCCCCGGGTGCGGGGCTCACGCACGTTTCGTCGCATCGCTGTCTGTAACGCAGGCAACGCGATCCAGCATACGGTCGAGTTCCTCGGACTCTCGGATTCCTCGGTCGCATTCTCCTAGGCCGTGGAGACTGCCTCCGCCGATTCGGGAGTTCCCGTAGCCCTGTGGTCCGGGGCTTCGAAGCCGCGCAGCGTGCGATCGTGCCCGAACCGACGGCGCGCCCCGCACCCGATCTGCGATCCGATCAGCGATCCGACTAGCGATCCGACTAGCGATCCGACTAGCGATCCGACTAGCGATGGAGATCAGTCGACGGGATCGAGCACCACCACCGGGATCGTCCGGTCGCCGGCATTCTTTTGATAGTCGGTGTAGGGCGGGTAGATCTCGACCATCTCGTCCCAGATTCGCGCTCGCTCTTCCCCCTCGACGACCCGCGCGACGGCAGACGTTGCGGTGGGCCCGACCACGAGATCGCAGGCGGGATCCGCTTCGAGATTCAGGAACCAGATCGGATGATTCGGCATCCCGCCCTTCGATGCGATGACGACATAGCTGTCTCCAGATTTGCCGTAGATCAGCGGCAGGGCTCGGGGCTCGCCGGTCTTGCGCCCCTTCGTCGTCAGCAGGAGGGTGGGCAGGACACCGGGCCCGCCGAGATGAGAAGAGTCCCACATGTGGGCCTTCTCGGGGTCGGACCGGTAGAGCTCGATGTGTTCGGCGATCCAGGGGACCTCGCTGAAATTGGCCATGTCGGGTTCCTTTCTCGATCGAACGGGGCGGAGGGCAGCCGCGATTCGGAGCCAGAATGTGGCGATTCCGCGGGTCGGACGCCAGCCGCTCTAGCCGATGCTTTTCTCGCGATCCCGGGTGGAGCCCCGGTCGCTCCGAGGCCACCGGAGCGCGAGGAGCCCGAGTCCGATCAACAGCGCGGTGTTCGGTTCTGGCACGAACAGGATCTCCAGAGAGTCCGTCGAGATCAGCGCGTTCTCGGCGCCATCCCCGAAGGCCGTCAGCAGGGTCGAGAGATCGATCCCCATGAGCGTCGCAATACCCGTCGTCGCGTTGGCCGCAAGCAACGCGGCGAGATCGATCGTGAGCTCTCCGCTGAACGCGAAATCAACGAGCCCTCCGGCCGCGTCGGCCGCTGAATAGGTTCCGCCCGCATCGAAGGCGAGCTGCACCGCGATATTGAGATTATTCACAGTGATTCCGTCGACCTCGAAGATGTCGACGCCAACGGTCGTTGAGATCGTCGAGATCGCTTGCTCGTCACCGGGGGCGAGCAGCGTCGTTCGACCGCGCTGACGGATGACGATCGCACTCGGCGCCGTCGCGGCGTCCGCTGAGATCCCGAAGCGCAGTCCCTCGGAGACGCTTCCAAACCCAAACGAAGGACAACTCCCCCCGACGACCCCGCAGCGGGTGGAGACCTGCAACAGGTCGAATACGAGCCCATTGGCTGCCGGCGTCGGTGCCCCAAAGGCGCCGGTATCATCCTCGACACCATTGAGATCGACCGCACCCCCTGCGGTACTGAAATCTCCATAGGAGGCGGCCTGTGCATCTTCGCCCGAAGCTAGCGCGCCCAGCAGGCTCACCAGCGCGACGAGAACCATCCAACCCCGTCCCCGAGTTCGGATTATCGACATGGAACCTCCCATCGGTCGCTTCTCGCGAGCAACTTCCATCCGATATCAGGACGAACATCCACACGCGTGGACGCGGCCCTGTATTGAGTGTCAACGGCATCGCGGATGTGGCAGATTTTCGGGGCAAACCAACGGAGGACCCCGACAGTCCCCCTTACCCTCGATTCCGAGGCTAGAGTCCCGGCTCGTCACCCGGCTCGTCACCCGGCTCGTCACCCGGCTCGTCACCCGGCTCGAAGCGAGCCAAGCGAACGCCACGAACAGGACTGCCATCCGCGTGCCCGGGCGGAAGTGCGTGCCTCAATCATCGAGATCAGAATCGAGTTCAGGAAAGCAACCCATGAGCAGCGACCCCTTCATCGTCATCTCCTCCGATACCCACGCGGGCGCTCAGGTACAGCGCTACCGCGACTATCTCGACAGCAGCCACCAATCGCTCTTCGACGATTGGCGCGGCACCTACAAGAACCCCCAGAAGAAGCACATCGGCTCGAAGAAGCACAAGAACTGGGACGACGCCGAGCGCATGGCCGACATGGAGGCCGACGGCGTCGTGGGCGAGATCATCTTCCCCAACACCGTTCCGCCCTTCTTCAAGACGAGCGTGCTCATCTGCGGCAACCCGCGCCCCGAGGACTACGAACTGCGTCTGGCGGGAATCCGCGCGCACAATCGCTGGCTCAAGGACTGGTGCGATGAATACCCGGCCCAGCGCGCCGGCATCGGACTCATCTACCTGAACGACATCGATGAGGCCATGAAGGATATCCGGTGGATCGCCGAAGCCGGCCTGCGCGGCGGCGTCCTGCTGCCGCATGTGCCCGACGATTGTGCCGGCTTCATCAAGCCGCTCTATCACCCGGACTACGAACCGATGTGGGCGCTGCTCGAGGAGACCGGCCTCGTCATCAATCATCATGGCGGGACCGGATCCCCCGACTACGGGCCCCACCCGATCGCTCTGCCGATCCGTCTGATCGAAACGCCCTTCTTCTCGACCCGCAGCTATAGCCAGCTGCTGCTGTCGGGAGTCTTCGAGCGTTATCCGGCCCTCAAATACATCGTCACCGAATCCGGTTGCGCCTGGGTACCGGAAACGCTCGAGCGACTGGATTGGGCCTGGGAGCGCATCCGCAACGGCTCCGCGGGTGAGTTCCAGTTCGCCGACGGGGTCTCGACGCCGGAACCGCCGAGCTTCTATGCGAAGCGCAATTGCTACTACGGGGCGAGCTCGGCTTCCCCCGTCGAGATTCGCGATCGCGACGTGATCGGTACGGAGCGCATCCTGTGGGGCAGTGACTACCCCCACTACGAGGGCACCTATCCGCACACGAGACTGGCGCTGCGACATACGTTCAACGACATGCCCGAGGAAGAGGTCCGCAAGATGCTGGGATTGAACGCGGCAGACCTCTACGGCTTCGACCTCGACGCCCTCAGGCCCCTCGCCGAAAAATGCGGGCCGACCTGGGAGGAGATCCGCGTGCCGCTTTCCGCGGACGAATTCCCGAAGGAGACCGCCACGAACGCTTTTCGGTCGCTCGACGACTAGCCGAAGCGGATGGCCTACGCTCCCGGCGAGTGAAGGAGCCCGGCCTTGAGCGAGTTGCCGAAGCATGAGATCGCACCGGAAATTGCGACCGACCTCGGTTGCGAAGAGGACGTCTGCGATCTGCCCGGAGCGCCGCCACCGGGTCCGGTCACCGCCCCGGTCTCACCGGACGTCGATCTCCCCGACGACCGCCCCGAAGCCTGGCTCGATTTCGCAGAGAGTCGGGGCTGGGGAGATGGACTGCCGCTGATCCCGCCGACCGAGGAGCGCGTCGAAGCCGCTCTCGAGGCGTTGCCGCCCGGCCTCGACCCGGACGAGGTCATCGCCCATCTGCCGCCCCGCGGCGGACTCGTCACCCGGCGCGTGCTCGCCATCAACGCCGTCATGGCCGGCTGTCGCCCGAATACGCTCCCCGTGCTCACGACCGCGGTTCGCGCCCTATCGCGTCCCGAAGTCAACCTTCGTGGCGTCAATGCGACCACCCACCCCGTCGCCCCGCTGATCATCGTCCACGGCGCTGCGGTGGAAGAGTTGGGCTTCAACGCGGGCCTCGGCGCCTTCGGACCCGGGAGTCGCGCGAACGCGTCGGTCGGGCGCGCGATGCGCCTGGTCCTCCAGAACGTCGCCGGCGCGCGACCCGGCGCGGGAGATGCCTCGACCCAGGGCCAGCCTTCAAAATATGGCTACTGCGTTGCCGAGAACATCCCCGAAAGCCCCTGGGAGAGCTATCCCTCGAGCCTCGGCATGGCCCTCGACGTAGAGACCCGGAGCGCGGTCACCGTCACCTGCGGCGAGAACCCGCATAACGTCCAGGACCACGAATGCTCGACACCCGCGCACACGCTCGAGCAGGTCGCGAGCGTGATGACGACTCTCGGATCGAATAACGCCCCGGTCTCGTCGGCCGAGTGGTTCGTATTTCTCGGCCCGGAGCACGCCGCGACCCTCGCCGACGACGGCTGGAGCCGGCGGGACGTCCAGATTTTCCTCTTCGAGAAGGCGCGTCTGCCCGCCGCGCGATTCCGACGTGCCTTCGAGATCACCCAGTACGCGAATTGGGAACACGCTCTCGCGGACGATGAACAGAAACCCATCATGCGCGACCCCGATCTGATTCGCGTCCTGGTGACGGGGGGCGCGGGCAAGCATTCCTGCGTCGTGCCGAGCTGGGGCATGACCGCGAGCGCGACACTCCCCCTCGAACCCTGAGTCGACGCTCCGCCGCGCCGCCCCGAGCGCTCGGACCCCGACGAGAACTGGCAAGAAGCGAGGAACGAACATGGCGAAAGTCTCGATCTACTCCCCGGTTGGGCTGGCCGACGAAACGGCCGGTGCAACCTCCATCAATCCCACCCAGCCGCTTGCCGGTCGACGGATCGCGGTGCTCGACAACGGCAAGTCCGGCGCCGACATCCTGCTCGGTCGAATGGCCGAGCAGCTGGCCACTCGCGCGCGCTGTGAATACGTCGGGATTCGCAGGAAGGGGAGCGCAGCGACCCCCTGTGAGCCGAATCTATTGGAGACCCTGGCGGGCGAGGCGGATCTCGTCCTCACCGGCACAGCCGATTGAGGGAGCTGCACGTCGTGGAGTCTCCACGACACGCAAGCTCTCGAGGCGCGGGGAATCGCAACCGTGGTCGTCGCAAGCGACGCCTTTTCGAAGCTCGCCGATCAGATGGCCGAGGAATTGCGGATCCCGGAGGCACGGATCGCGGTCGTTTCTCACCCGATCGGCGGAAGCTCGGACGAGACACTGGTCGCCTGGGCGGATGCCGCGATCGATGAGTTGATTGGACGCCTCGGCTGAGGTTCACCGCGACCCATCACCGCGACCCATCAC
>JAPYTP010000079.1:0-6831 GCA_029941885.1 Myxococcota bacterium | reverse complement strand
TCACCGCGACCCATCACCGCGACCCATCACTCGAACGCAAAACGGCCGCCCCCTCCGAAGAGAGAGCGGCCGTCCTAGGCCCGCTGATCGAGCGAGACGTTCGACCCGAAACCGTTGCGTGCGTGTCGGACTAGCGTCGACGAATCGACGCGAGACCGGCCAGACCGAGACCCATGAGCAGGGCAGTGCCCGGCTCCGGGATGACCGTCAGGGCAGAGCTGGCGTTGTTGAATGCGAGAATCGAAGCCCCACTGCCGACAGCGACCGCACCCAGCGCGGCGTTCACGCCGAATTCGAGACTGATGTTCGAGACCGACTTTTCGTAAGCCGAGTTCTGGAACACCACCCGGAAGTGAACATCGCCGCCGGAGATCAGAGTGCCGCCGATACCGGTGTCACCCTGTCCGTCGCCTGTGGTCACAGCAAGGTCGCCCTTGATCCCGCCAAACAGCTGCGCTCGTACGAGCTCCGGATTGAGAGGGTTGGCCGAAAAGATCCTCGTCGGAGCGGCTACAACGTTCGGACCAACGCCCGTCGACGGGAAGCCGGAGAGCCCCTCGAAAACGGTCGAGGCGACCTGGCCACCGTTGAGGATGAGTCCGCTCGAGACATCGCCGCTCGTGTCATTAACCGTGTCGTGGCCGAAGGCGAGCACATCGAGTGCGATAATGCCCGTATCGTTCGAGAGAACGAGGTCAAATGTAACGCTCGAGCCTAACTGGATAACTCCGTCTTGTACGCCGTCGCTCTCGACCTGGCTGACGATACTTATGCCGAGTGCGTTCGCCGCCACCGGAAGAATCAGCGCAACGGCCGTGACCGCTAGGACCCTGGTAAATCGAATCATTTGCTTCTACCTCTACTTCAGTAGTGCCTCAGCGATAACGCCGATAGCGTCGCCACCGCTTATGCGAGGCGTAAGCATGAGAGGTCCGAACGCACCTTGCGGTCGAGTCGGCCCATGCCATCTTCTGATCTGGATTGAGGGATAAAGCACTCGCTCTGGCAGTCGGGTCAGAGACCCTTGGACGAAAATGGATCGAAGTGTTTCCCGACACTTCGTTTTCGACCGGTGCTCGTAGCGATTTCGACTCAGGAGAGCCTTGCTTTGCCGATATCCTCCCACGCGATCGAAGCTGCGCTTCTCCGCGTGACCTTCCCAGATCAAGGACTACCCTACTACGAACGCAAAAATCTGTGGGGGAAAATGCTCCGCTCTGCGCCGAAAAAGATAGACCTCGGTACCCCCCGGGTGACGAGAAGGACTTAACGATTCGGGACTGATCTGGCTTGGGCCGCGCGCCAGGGCCTACTGGGAAATCGCGACACGGGAGGTTCGCGCGCGCGGGGCCACCATGCCCGCCTGAGCCCAGCCCGCTCGATCCGAGCCATATAGAGGAATGAGGCCGAGTAGATGGTGGCGATCTCGAAGATCCGCATCGAGGAGCTGCCGGACCGTCGTCTTCCAGCCGCGAGCCGACCCACGGGGGACCGATGCGGACTCGAACTTGCCGGCCCACTCGAGGGCATCATCGAAGCGGCCCAGTCGCAGTAGACACCAGAGTCGCCGGCGAGACGACTCAAGATTCCTCGGGTCCGCCCGCTGGGCGCGCTGATCGACGGCCAGGGCTCGATCGTAGAGGCCGAGGGTTGCGTAGATCGTGGCGAGTCGATGCTGCGCTTCGGTCGCCCTGGTCGCCTCCGCCCCACGCCGAACGGCCTCGACGAGCCCCGGAAGGTCCACGGGAATGATCCCGTGGTCGATCGACCATTTCGTGGCCCGGGCGATCGCGCGTTCGGGATCGAATCCCGACTCGAGATCGAAGGGCACTCCCTCCTGCGCGTAGTACTCGGCCACGCGAACGAGATTGTCCGCATTCCGTTCGTTGCGACGAAGATAGAGGGCACTCTTGAGGGAACGGAAGATCTGGATCCAACTGGCCTCCCCCTCGAGATGACGAACCGTGCTCGGGTTTCGCCTGCCTGGGATCGCCTCGATGGGCAGCCCCGTCCCCAGGAAGAGGTCGATCCCCTGGCGATCCAGCAGCTCGAGATAATCTTCTTCCTCGCGAACCGGCAGCCGGCTCCCAATCGCGAGGTTCGCCTCCATCGCTTCGAGCGCGACGTTCATCGTGCCGCTCGAGGACATCTGAAGCCCCGGTGAGAGCCAGAAGCTCATGAACCCACCCTGCGAATAGTCGTTGTAGACCCGGCCCGTAACGCCCGTGTCGGTCAGGAACCAGACGGCATGGCCATTGAACTTCGCTGCGTAGTAGGGCTCAGAGTAAGTCCCCGCACCCGAGCGGAGGTATCGCGAAACGAGAACCCAATCCCCCGCCGCCAAATGCAACCAACCCGCGGCGAGGAGGCCGATTCCGATCATCGCGGGAAACAGACGTTGGACGAGGGTTTCCTGCGATCTGCCCGCCCGAAAGACCAGCGCCCCCGCAACCCCGAGCGCGAAGATCCCGAGCCAGAGAAACCTCGAAGCGAGGATCGCCGCCGCGACCCCCGCAACAGCGAGAGCGAGAAGCACCGGGTCGATCGTGCGATCGCGCGGACGGAGCCCCGCACGTAGCTCCGACCAGACCCGCCAAGCCCCCAGAGCAATCGCCAGCACACAGAGCCAACAGACGACCCAGGCAGCCCAGGTCGGTGGCAGGTACGGCAGCGGTGCGGCGAAAAGATTCGTCGCGTTCCATTCGTCCGCGACCGCGCCGAGTGCGAGTGTGTCACCCCCCGCCGTGAAATAGGCGAGGTGCGCTGAAAATCCTTGTGGGTTCGCCCCGCTCGCGATCAGCATCAGGAGCCCGGCCAGCCCCAGTCGACCCGCGCGCGTTCGATCCTCGGGGTTCGCCACCACCCCGGGAAGAATCGGCAGGGCGAGCAAGCTCACACTCACGCCGAGAATGAGCAGCGGGCCGAGCAGAAAGGCCGCATGAATATTTGCCCACAGCGCCGAGAGCAGAATGGCGACGGCGACGGCGACACGACTCGGGCCCGATCGGCGCGCGATCAACAACAGGTAAAGGAAGAGGGTCGCTGCAAGGGTAAAAAGGTCCGGCCGGAGCTGAACCAGGCGATAGGTAGAAAGAAGGATGAAGAGGAGCAGCCCTGCGCTGGCCGCGAGCGCAGAATCCGAAGCACGGCGGACCCCGAACCAGGCGAGCGCAAGGATCAGGCCGACGAAGGCCGCGTGAAAGAATCGCAGCCCGAAAAACCCCAAGGCTGATTGGATTTCAAAGAGGGCGACGGAGCCGAGCCACGAACTCGAGGAAGGGGCGCCCGGTGCCGCGTATAGATGGGGATCCGCGGCGAGCCAGGGGCCCTGCGAGGCAAATACCTCGCCGAGAGCGAGATGAATCCAAGTGTCGTTCGCGTAGAGGGGCTGTCCGGCCAGAACGATTGTCGCCACAGACAGCGCGAGTGCGGGAGCATGAATGAGAACAATGCCCAGCGCGAGCGGAACCAGGCGCTTCGGGGGGGAGCCGTGCCCAGAGGCGGCCCCGTTCGGGACACCGCTCACCTCTTGCGCTTCGGGACCAATCGGAACCGGATCCCCGTGCTCGCACGATAGGCCCAGGCGTTCTGCGTATATTTCCAATCGACCTGCTCACCGGGGTAGTCCGGATTACTCACGGTGAAGCGGGTCTTGAGATCGCCCAAGAAGTGGATGGCGTGCCCCTTCAGGAAGAGAGTCACGGAGAAAGGTCCGATTCGATTCCGAGTCTCGTATTCGATCTCCAACGCGGGACCGATCCCGTGGTAGACCTCTCGAAAATCATCGGCCCCGTAAAACGTTCGAAAATTGTCGTCGAAGCTTGTGCCGGGGCCTTGTTGCAGACGGATCGCGCGAGCGGCCTCCACGCTGATGTCGAGGACCGCTCGGCTGTAGACGAATGACGGCTTGATTCGAATTCTCTCAGGACCAAAGTCAAAGGTGAACGCCGTACCGATACCCGCGTGCAGCTGGGGTCCCTGGTGCTGGATAATCGTTTTCGTTCCGCGCCCCTCGATCGTAGTCTCGCCAAGTGCTTCGCCCGCCGCTCCTCCCGATAACCCAAAGGGGTACTCTAGAACCGGGCTGGGCTCGGCGTCGCGAGCGAGACCGACGTCATTCGTCAGCACCGCTGAAATATTGAAGTCCATGAACAGGCGCGGGCGAGACGGCACATCGAACAACGCGGGCGTCATGACCTCAAAGTCGCCACCGACGAGCGCCGCAGAGACCTCCTCCCGGGAATTTTTCGGGTCCACGAGACAGGTACACCGGGAGTCGCCTTGACTCTCGCTGGGGGTCGTGGTTCGGGGCCCAATGACGTCCGAACCTCGAACATTTCCTTTCGCCGTGTGCGCGAAAATTCCGACCTCGAGGGCGCTCGAAAAGACCCACCGCTCGATCTCGCCATCGTGACTCGAGTTCGCGTCGGTCGCCGCGCCCACGGATATCGGCGTTGTCGCGGCGAGCGCCATGACGAGCACCGACCATCCGAGCACAGCGAAGTCGAGGGGAACTCTAAAGTCCGATGGCGATGCGCATCGCATACCGCGGCGATTGGGCTTCCGTTTCGGAGAGGAGTAGTGGCGCATTGATCGGAGGTCTCGTCAGGCGATTGAGGAAGCGCTCTTCGGACGACGTGACCGCCGTCGATGGATTCTTCGTCCTCACCCTATTTCCAGCCAATACGGATCCGACCGATCGGACCCGCGGGTTTGATGATTCGTCAGACGCACGACCACGAGCTTCGGCCCGCGGAGACTACCACCCAACGCACCCTTCGCGTGTATTTCGGCACTCGCTCAAGTGTTACTTTACTGGCTATGAATCAGCTCGTAACGTCGTGAGAAACCCGAATTCGACCGGAAGGGGCAGTTCGGGAAACGGACGCATTGGAACCAAACGAGTATTCAACAACGTCATTGAATACGCAATCCAAGATCCCTAGTCTACTTCCGTATCCCGCATGCGGACGGTCGAGCAAGCGCCCCCGATCGATTCCGCGGTCTGGTCTCACATCCCTTGGTCGGCGTCCCGTGGTGGCAAGCCAGTCTGTCATATGGGCAGATCGAGCCCTCGATTTCGGGAGCCGAGGCCATAGAGGAACCCGAATCGTGGGCGCGCCCGTTGTGATCAGACCTCGAGCACATGCAATCCAGGTCGGCCCTTGCGTCGGCCGAGCATTTCGGTCGTCTTCAACCGCCGATTCGATCCAATGGCATCGCGTTAGAGAGAGCATCGACGATGTGGTCGTGTAGCGTTACTGGTATGCAAACTCCTCACCCGCAAGAAATGTGCGGGCCTCGAACGACTTCTCGCGAGCCGGGGCGCGGGTCGAAGAGAACCCTGGTCGCCGCACTGATCCTGCTCTGCGCCGCGTCCGCCGCCGCCCAGGAAGTCGATGATCCCTTTGCGGGCGTCGAAGAGATGATCGTCACGGGGTCGGGCACCGCCGCGCTGCTCGCCCCCACTAACACCTCCGCGATCGCGTTCGACGCCTCCGATCTGGAGGCTTATGGGGTCGACGATCTAGGCGACATCGCTGCATACGTTCCCAACCTGGAGATTCGCACCTCGAACGCGACCAACGCGTCCTTCTTCGTCCGCGGGGTCGGACTTCAGGACTTTGGCGCCAATGCGTCGAGCTCCGTCCCGATCTTCATGGACGGTATTCCGCGCAATCCCTCCGCGACCCAGCTCGTCGGACTCTTCGATATTGGAGGGCTCAGCGTCCTCAAGGGACCGCAGGGTTCTGGGAATTATCGAAACGCCTCAGCAGGTGCCTTTCTCGTCCAATCCGCCAAACCGCTGCACGAACTATCCGGCTTTGCCAAGGTGACGACGGCCCGCATTGTCTCGGTGGATGCGCGAGACGCCAATCGGTACGAATACGAAGCCGCGATCAACGCCCCGGTTTTCGAGGACTGGATATCCGCCCGACTGTCCGCGCGGTACAGCCACGAGAACGCTTGGTGGGAAAACGGCTGCGCGAACCGATTTCCACTTTCGCCTTTTCAAGGAACCGAAAACGACGTGGCGGTACCCGGTCGAAGCATAAAAATCGACATCTTCGATAAAGACGCCGATCTCTGCGGCGAAACTGTCGAGACGGGTCGCACCAGCCCGATCGCTGCGTATCTGCCGCGTTTCGAAGGTGAAGTCGATGACTTCGCATTTCGGGGTCAGATCCGATTCTCCCCGCCGGACACGCCCCTGGACCTCATTGTTCGAGGCGAGATCACGCGCGTGAACCGGGACTCGAACGGAGGCCAGCAGATCGGTACAGCCGTGGACCTCGGAGGTGCGGATCGACGCGACTATCACGAGGAGGACAACTTCAACCGGATGACGGAAATCATCAATTCGCTGATTGGCACACCCGGATTCCCCAGAACACAAAACGCTCGAAGAAAAATTGCGCTCAGGCAGGTTCGGAAGGAGCTCTACAAGCACCCCCTCGACCCACACCCGTATCGCGGAGACATCGACTCCCCCGGCCAACTGATCCTCGATACGAACGCCGCCTCGGCGACAGCCCTGATCGATCTCGACGAAACCGACATCGAGATCAACGCTGGCTTCGTCGACTACCGAAAATCGGAAAGGCGCGATGTCGACCTTTCCCCGAACACACTTTTCCCTTCGTTCGGCAACGACCAGGCCTGGGAACTCTACGGCGACGTGAAAATCAGCGGCGAAACGATTGGGGATCTCCCTCTCCAATGGGACACCGGCGTCTACACCCTGGTACAGAAGGTCGAGGCTGCCTCTACCCAGGAGCTCGGCATCCTCGACCAGAGACGCAACACGACGTTCACGGAAGAGATCTACAG
>JAPYTP010000078.1 GCA_029941885.1 Myxococcota bacterium | reverse complement strand
GCTCCGTAGAGAGGCGCCCGAGGAAGGGCCAGGCGTCGGCGAGGCTGCCGGCGGGGAAATACTGGATCGCCGCAAAACACGTCTCCCCGTCGATATTCCAATCGTAGAGCTTGGGGATTCGATCGTGGTTGACGGCGAGCAATGCCGAGAGTTCCCGCTTCAGGGAATTGCGAGCCTGGGGATCGCCGGGTCGTGCCATGACCTTGAGCGCAACGAGCTCGGGCGGACCCTCGGAAGAGCCGGATTCCGCGCCGTCGAGGCAGCGCGCGAGGAACACGGAGCCGAAGCCGCCGCGACCGAGTCGACGCAGAACGCGGTAGCGAAAACGCGCCTGGAGCTCGTCGCCGGCTCGGGGGGGTCGGGGCGCGGAGACATCGCTCTTGTGTTCCCCACCCGCGGTCGCGGTGCAGTCCAGGGTGATGTCTTCCGCGACGTCGCCGGCCTCGTCGTGAGCGAGCAGCGTCGTGCACGATGCGGACTGGCCCGATGCAGAATGGGGGGGGGCGGCCAAGGCTTCTCCGTTCGTCGATCGCATTGCTCGGTGCAGTGCACGCGTCGTGGACGAATCGGATTGTCTATCGGTCAGCCCGGGGCTCAACCGCAGTGCAATATGGGGTCGATTGCCCGCGTCTGGCGATGGTTTTCAGGATCCGCCTGACGGAGGAGACCGCCAGCGTGCGAGCTAGACGGGATTGCCAGCGCGATGCACCGCGGCTGCATCCGACTGATCCGCGAGGAATTCGGTGATACCTCGGGGAATCGCGCGGAAGCAGATCGGCTGCATCACCAGGTACATGATGCGATTGAAGGTCTGGTGCTCATGCATCTCGGGATCGGTGGTGAGGAAGGCGTCGTAGCCGAACCAGAGTGTGAAGGCGACGAGCAGCACCGGAAGAAAGAGTGGGTGATGGATCGGGTTGGGCGGGGGGCCGCGCCGATCGGGTCGGTCGGTCGTGGGCGGGGCGGGGTCGCTCGGTGCTTCGCTCATGGGGTCAGCATAGCGCGGCCTGCGTGGGTGTGATGCGGCGTTCGAACGGGGTCGAAACGGGCCGGTTGAACCGGAGGACGGCTCATGCAAGTCTCGGGGCGCGATCGTTCCCGATTGCCGCGAACATAAGAGCAGAATCTTGGCCGAACAGAGTAACTACATCACGCGCGCGGGCTTCGAAAAGCTCCAGCATGAACTCGAGTGGCTGTGGAAGGACGAGCGGCCTCGTGTGACGGAGGCCGTATCGGTGGCGGCGGCATTGGGCGATCGATCCGAGAACGCCGACTACATCTACGGCAAGAAGCGGCTGCGAGAAATCGATCGACGGATTCGTTTCCTCACCAAGCGGATCGACGAGCTGAACGTGGTGGATGGGGGGCCGCGAAAGGAGGCCGATCGTATCTATTTCGGTGCCTGGGTCACGATCGAGGGCGAGGACGGCGGGACCCAGCGCTATCGGCTGGTCGGTCCAGACGAATTCGACGCCGGTGAAGGTCTGATCAGCGTCGATTCGCCGGTGGGACGGGCACTGATGGGCCAGCGATTGGGAGACGAGGTCGTCGTACGCCGTCCGAAGGGCGACACGATCTACGAAGTTCTCGCGATCGACTACGACGAGGATTGATGCAATTCGGCGCGGCGGCAGGAGGCCGGTCTGCGCCCCGGATGACGCGTCGCGATGAGTTACCTTCGAAGCCGTCTGCCCGCTCGCTAGTCGGAAGGAACCATGTCGGACGAGTCGCTTTGGATCTTTGGGTACGGTTCGCTCGTCTGGCGTCCCGCCTTTGCGCATCTTCGCCGTCGTCCCGCCTGCATCGAGGGCTATATCCGCCGTTTTTGGCAGGGCTCGACAGATCACCGCGGAGTCCCGGGGCGTCCGGGCCGTGTCGTGACCCTGCTTCCCGAGCCGCATCGGGGTGCGTCTGCCCAAGCGGGTCTCCAGCCAGCGCGATGCTGGGGGACGGCGTACGAGCTTCCCGTGGACGATTCCGACCGCGTGTTGCCCGGCCTCGACCATCGCGAACGGGGCGGGTACGAGCGGCTCGAACTCGAGCTGTTCCTCGCGGGCGGTGACACGGTGGACGAACCCGCGACGGATCGGGGCATGGATTCCCTCGATCTCGATCGCGCCCCGGGTCTCGCCTACATCGCGGGGCCGGAAAACGACAACTACCTGGGCCCGGCCCCGGTCGAACAGATCGCGGCACAGATTGTCACGGCGGAGGGGCCGAGCGGTGCGAATCCAGAATACGTCTTCGAACTCGCCCGGAGTCTGCGGGCGATGGGGGTCGCGGACACGCATGTCTTCGAGGTGGAACACGCCGTTCGTGTGGAACTCTCCCGTGTCGAGCGGGAGCAGGGAGCGTGATCGAGTGCCGCGGGCTCACGAAGTGCTACGGAGACTCGCGGGTCGTTGACGGAGTCGATCTCGAGGTCGCGAAGGGGGAGGTGCTCGTCCTGATCGGGGCCTCGGGATCCGGCAAGACGACGACTCTCAAGATGTTGAACCGCTTGATCGAGCCGACGGAAGGGGAGGTTCGCATCGAGGGGGTCGATACTCGCTCGCTCGTGCCCCACGTCCTGCGTCGACGAATCGGTTATGGCGCACAGCACGCCGGTCTGTTTCCGCATCTGAATGTCGCCGAGAACATCGGGGTGACGGCACGATTGCTGGGCTGGTCTGCGAACCGCATCGACGCGCGGGTCGACGAACTCCTGGAACGCGTTCAGCTCGCTCCCCAGGACTACCGCGGTCGACCGATCAGCGCGCTCTCGGGCGGAGAACAACAACGGGTGAGTCTCGCCCGCGCATTGGCAGCGGAGCCGAGGGTCCTGTTGCTCGACGAGCCCTTCGGCGCTCTCGATCCCGTGACGCGCGACCTGCTGCAACAATCCCTGCTCGAGCTGGTTCGCGATCTGCGGCTGACGGTGGCATTCGTCACCCATGACATGAGCGAAGCGCTCCTATTAGGCGATCGCATTGCGTTCCTCGAAGCAGGCCGACTGACGCGGGTCGGGGCGCCCGCCGAATTGCTAAGGGATCCCGCAAACGAAGGCGTCGCCGAGTTCCTGCGCGCGCCTCGGCGTCAGGTCGAGCGGATGGAGAGTCTGCTCGGAGGGGGCGGGCGGGAGTGAATGGATTCGCGGAGCAATGGGTCGAGCTTCCCCTCTACCTCGCTGGGCACGTTCAGCTGACCCTCTTTTCACTGGGCGTTGGGATATGCGTGAGCCTGCCCCTGGGCATCGCTGCAACGCGCCGACCGCGGCTGGAATCGGGGGCACTCGCGATCGCGAGCGTGTTGCAGACGATTCCCGGGTTGGCACTGCTCGCCCTGATGGTGCCCCTGCTCGGGCTGGTGGGGACGACCTTCGAAGGGCTCGGATGGCCGGCGCCAGCGAGCATCGGGTTCCTGCCTGCGGTGCTCGCATTGTCGCTGTACAGCGTGTTGCCGATCCTTCGCAACACCGTGACTGGGATCGCCGGCGTCGATCCGGCGCTCTGTGAAGCCGCGCGGGGGGTCGGAATGAGCCCGCGCGAAACGCTCTGGCAGGTCGAGCTGCCTCTGGCGATGCCGACGATCGTGGCCGGGATTCGAACGGCGTCGGTGTGGGTCGTCGGGACGGCCACCCTCGCCACGCCGGTCGGCGGAACGAGTCTCGGGAATCCGATCTTTGCCGGTTTACAAACACGAAACTTATCGGCGGTACTCGTGGGCAGCCTGGCCGCGGCGCTTCTCGCCTTGCTGCTCGACGGCTTGATTCGGACAATCGAGATCGGGTTGGAGCGGCGGTCGCGCCTGCGGCCAACGGCTGCACTCGGCGTGATCGGGCTGCTCGGATTGTGGGCGCTCGTCGGCCCGGTGGGGGGGCACCGGGCGGCGGCGCAATCGCTCCCAACGCGGGAGATCACGGTCGGTTCGAAGACCTTCACCGAGCAATACATTCTTGCGGAGATCTTCGCCGACGTGTTATCCCGGGAACCGGGGGTCTCGATTCGCCGCTTGCCCTCGCTGGGGTCGACCGTGGCCTTCGACGCCCTCGTGGCCGGGGATCTCGATCTATACGTCGATTACACCGGGACCGTGTGGTCGACGATCCTGGGTCGCAGTGGAATCGGAGCCGATCGCGACACGGTGCTCGAGGAGGTTCGAGCCGAGATTCGCGAGCGATATGGTGTCGAGGTGATCGCATCTCTCGGGTTCGAGAACAGCTATTGCCTGGCCATGCGGGAGGGCGATGCCGATGCGCTCGGAATCCGCCGGATCAGTGACCTGGCCGCGCATGCGGCCGAGCTCGAGATTCTCGGTGATTACGAGTTCTTCGAGCGGCCGGAGTGGGATGCGCTCGAATCTCGCTATGCGCTGGGATTCGCGAGCGCGCGCGCGATGGATTCGAGCTTGATGTACGAGGCCTTGCGGGCAGGCAGTGGGGATGTGATCAGCGCGTACTCGACGGACGGGCGGATTGACGCCTACGGATTGAGGGTCCTCGAGGACGATCGCCATGTGATCCCCCCTTATGACGCGATCGTCCTCGCGAGTCGACGCTTCGCGACCGAGTCCCCCGACCTCGTGGCGGACGTCGCGGCACTCCACGGCCGGCTGGACGCAGCGGGCATGCAGGCCCTGAACGCAGCCGTCGATCTCGACGGTGAGTCACCACGAACCGTCGCGGCAGCGTGGGTGGAGGCTTGTCTTGGCTCTCGCGCAAGCGAAGCCCCGAACGGGAGTTGTTCCCCCGTGCGGTCGAAGATTCGCTAACGGAAGATCCCTTTGGGCAGGACGATCTTCGGTGCTTTCTGCCTGCGCACGGCGGGCGTTCAGACGAAGACCCGCCCGGTCGATGGAGAAACATGGTTCTCGATCTGTTCTTCGGCTTCGTGCTGGTCTCGATGCTGGCGCTCGGCGCCTGGCGCGGCGCCGTGGTCAGCGGTTCCGGCCTGGCCGGGCTCCTCTGCGGGTACGGGGGGGGCGTCTGGGCGGCGGTGAATCTGTCGGATTGGGTCGCCGAGCGGCTGGTGGTCTCGGCGATCGTGGCCCCGGCGGTCGCGGGGACGATTGGCTTCGTCGTGGTCTGGCTCGTCGTCAGCTCGATTTCCGATGTCCTGGTCGCCTGGGATCGGGAGCGGGTCGAACTGGGGGGGCGACGTCTCTTCGATCGAGGTCTCGGAGGACTCTTCGGGCTCGCCCGCGGCGGATTGATCGTGGTGCTGCTCGCCGTTCTGGCCAACTGGCTCGATGCGGCGCGGGACCTCGACGCCGTAGAGGGGCTCGATGCGATGCCCGACGCAGAGACTTCCTTCGTCGCCGGGGTCAGCAGTGATCTGGTCGAAGCCGCCGTGTCGAAAGCGCTCGCAGGCACGGGGCAGGCCGGTGAAGTCGCTGCGCGGATCACGGCACGCCCGGGCGTCGCGCTCGGCAGCTTTCAGGCGATCTTGCAAGACGAGCGCCTCGAGAAGATCTTTCAGGATCGGCTCTTCTGGACGCTGATCATGAATGAATCGATCGACTACGCGATGAATCGGAACGCGATCCGGTCCATCGTGCGAGATCCCGAGATGCGAGGGCGCTTCGCGGACCTCGGACTCGTGAGTGAAGACGCACGTGAGGATTCAGCTGCATTCGGACAGGCCCTTGCCGAGGTTCTCGCAGAGCTGGCACCCAAGGTCCATCGTCTGCATCAGGATCCCGAGATCCAGGCCCTCGCGAGTGATCCGGAAATCATCCAGCTCGTCGAGTCTGGCAACACCCTGGCGCTGATCTCTCACCCTCGCATGAAAAAGCTCGTCGACCGCCTGTCGCAAGAACTCTGAGCGGCGCTCCGCCCTCCGAAACGTCGCCCCGAAAACACGAGACGGGCACCGATCAAAGCGGTCCCCGTCGGTCGATTCTCTTCGTCTCGCACGGACAGTAGAAAGCGAACCCGCTGAACAGGTTCGCTTCCAGACGCTCCCCACGCGTCCGTATGCGGTGCTGACCGGGAAGCAGCCCGTTCGTTCGTCTACGCTCTCAAGAAGCCCTAGAAGAGAGGACGGTCGTCCCCGTCAGGCGCGTACGCTGAGATCTCACAGCAGAGCGAGATCTCCTGCACGGAGGGGCGTTCGAAGCGAGGAGCACCCTGGGTATTCGCCGTCTGCGAAGGTCGGGTGGCACCGCCAAAGGACGTGGCCGGTCGTGTGATTCGTTCTTCCATGAAGGGATTTATAGCAGCCCGTCCCGTCGGAGCGCATGCCCCGCAGGAAAAAATTGTCTGGCCCGGTCCTGTGCCGAGGCTCGGGATCACGGGGGACCAAAGCGGGGGGCAGGAAGTCAGCGGAGCAGTACGTCGCAGAACTCTCGAATCCGTTTCACGAGCCCACCGAGCGCGTTGCCGGGCTGGATTCTGCGCCGGATTCCCACCAGCACCTTTCGTTCGAGTGCGTAGCGGGTCAGTCGGGGTCGCGGGGCCGGTTTGCCCTCGAGGTCGATCGCATCGAGTTCCGACGCGATCTGCGCACGCGGAAAACCCCAGGTCTCCAGATCGTCGTCCAACAGACGCGCGAGGATCTCGCGATAGAGGCCGACCCGTGCGGGCTTGCCCGTGGCAGCGACGGCCCATTTCGAGAGGCTCGCGGTCGTCGGGCGACTCTGCTCCGCGACCGAGGTCGGGTCGCCCAGACCGCGCGTCGATTCGCCTCGCGCATTCGCCGCCGAACCGTAGTCGACCATTCCCGGGTCGTATTCGACCCCCAGGAAGGCACAGATCTCGCGAGCGTTTTCCTCGGGTTCCCTGACGAGGCTTTCGTAGCGCACCCGCTGGATGGGGGCCTTCCCCAGTCGGATGAAGCGGGCGATCGCCGGGACATAACGCTCGAGCAGGGGGTTGTGTTCGTGGGCGACGAGATCGTCCCCATCGAAGAACGAATCGACGAAGGAGGACCATACTGCGATTGGATTGCGGGTGAGGACGATGTAGCGGGCCTCGGGATAGAGGCGCTCCAGGAAGTCGAGAGAGAGCGCGTAGGCCGGTGTCTTGTCGAGGACGAGCGACGCATCTCCCGCCCCGTGACTCGCCCGCCCCTGGTATAGGCCCCGATAGATCGCATCGGTGTAGGCGCGCAGAGCGGAGAGATACTCGTCTTCGCCGCCCGGGAGATCGGAAACGAGCGCGCGGGCCGCCGCGCGCGTGATGATCGGGTCGTAGGGGGCGGTCTCGACGCTCTCGTAGTATCCCAGGTGCGCGATCGGTGTGATGAGATGAGGCTCCTCGGGCGCGAAAATCGCGGGGTGGGCGCCGAGGACGCGGCTCAGGAGGGTCGAACCCGAGCGAGGGGATCCGATCAAGAAGACCAGCCGGTCCTGCATGGACTCACATTCCTCGCGTGGCGGGTCCCGCCGTCTCTGCGGACCCGAAAGAGCGCGGAGCATACCGGAGTCAGAGGGTTTCGCTGGCTAATCCCAGGGTGTCGGCCATGCGCTGGGCATGCACCCGCAAGAGGGCAACGCCGAGGCGGTGACCGAGCCAGGGCTTCATGCTCCGCAGATGACGGAACGCAGCGCGATCCACTTCGAGGAGCTGCACGGTGGTATCGGCGACCGCGGATTCGGAATGGGGGAGATCGGCGAGCAAGGGCAGGCCGCCGAACAGGTCGCCCGTCGTGAGGGTCGCAAGCGTCTGTTCGATCGCTCCTCGAATACGCAACTGGAGCGTGATCGTGCCCTCGGTGATCAGGTAGATCGAATCGTTCCCGTCGCCGCGCGTGCCTTGTCGATAGATCGTGTCACCCGCTTGCATGGTGCGGAAGCGGGTGACCTGGGCGAGCCCCATCGCTTCTTCGAGGCCGAGTTCATGGAGCGCCGTTCGTTCGTATAGAAATCGAGCGAGTTTCTTTCCGGAGTCGAGGACCTGATCCCAAACGAGCTCGAGCTGGTTGGTGTCGGGATTATCGAATTGAATGCCCGTGAGAACCAGGTTTTCGAGGGGATCCTCGCGCTGCCAGCAGCCGACGACACCGAGGGCCAGATTCTGACTCGGGAGTCCGAGAACGATCCTCTGGAGGCCCTTGAACAGAAAAGGGGACTGCGTGGCGATGCAGGCGCCGCCGATGCTGAGGTCGCGAATTCGGCCCATGAGCGCGCCGCCGAAGCCCGTGGCGTAGAGTTCGACGGGAAGGTCGCTTCCGACGCGGGGGTTCGATCGTACCTCGAGGGGATCGATCGGCGCGCCGCCCGTCGAATCGGGGCTGGAATGTGGGTCGTCACTGTGCTGGGTCATGGGGTAAGTGCCTCGATGGGGTTCGTTTCGGCAGTGATCCGATGTGACTTGAACGCTCCGTTGGGACTAAATGCCGAATGAGTCGAGGGGCTCGCACGAGGACGTGAGCGAGACCCACAGGGGTGATTAGGCGCTAAGCCTGAGGGGAAGTCGGGGTAATCTTGGATGCGGGACGAGATCGGGAGAGAGCCGTGAGTCGGACCGAATGGGCGATGGTCGGGTTGTTGGTGCTGGCCTGGATTCCGGGCGTCCTCGCGATGTCGGAAGTTTGGATGAGCGTCGAATACGCCTCGCATGGGTTCCTCGTGCCCTTCGTTGCGATCTGGGCAGCGACGGCTCATCGTGAGACCCTCGCGGGAATCGAGCCCCGGCCCGTTCGGGGTGGATTACGAGTCGTCGCACTGCTCGCGCCGCTCTACGTCCTGGCAATGGTCTTCGGGAACGCGACGGTGGTCGGTATCCTGGCCGTCGCCACCGTGGTCAGCGTCGTGCTGGCGCTGCGAGGCGTCGAGTGGGCCAGGACGCTGCGATTTTCGCTCGGCTATCTGGTGTTCATGATCCCGTTGCCGATCGCCTGGGTGACGCCGGTGATCTTCCAACTCCAGATCTGGGTGAGTACCGCCGCCGTCTGGCTGCTTCAGGGATGGGGGGTTTCGATCTTTCGTGAGGGCAACGTCCTGACGCTCCCGGGGGATCGGTCTCTCTTCGTGGCGGAGGCCTGCAGTGGGATCACCTCCCTGATCACGTTGATTCCGATTGGCGTGTTCATCGCCTACTTCACCGACTCGGTTACCTGGCGCCGTGTCGCACTGGTCGCCGCGGTCGTGCCGATCGCCCTCGCTGGCAATCTCCTCCGGGTGATTCTCACCGTGATGTTGTCGATCGAGGTGAGCGTCGAGTTCGCGACCCGGGGCCCGCTTCACGAATGGGCCGGCGTTCTCACCTATGTGATCGGTTGCTTTACGCTGCTGGCGGTGGGTGAGCTGCTGCGACGCGTGACGGGCGATGCGGATTCGGCACGGCCGGTCTGATGGAAGAGGGTGGGACACTCGAAGCGAAGATTCGGCGCGTCGGGTTCGCACTGGGTCTCGATGCCGTCGGCTTCGCGGATGCAGGGCCAACACCCCGCACCGAGTTCCTCCGCGATTGGTGGTCTCGGGGCTACGGCGGTGAAATGCACTATATCGGCCGACGTCTGGAGGAGCGGATCGACCCTCGACGGGTGCTGCCCGAAGCGACCGCCCTGGTGGTCGTCGGGCTGGCGTGTCCGCCCGAGCGCGAGGCGCGATCGGGGTGCGAGACGCGGAGTGCGGCCGACATCGATCATCCTCCGACCTCCGGTGTCGTGGCACGTTATGCCGGCGGAGACGACTACCACGAGGTGCTGCTCGATCGGGTTCGCGCCCTCGAAGCGGCGTTGCCACGACTGGCGGGGCGCAGGACTCGTTCACGCAGCTATGTGGATACCGGACCCGTCTCCGAACGCGCCGCCGCCGAACGAGCGGGCCTCGGTTGGATCGCGAAGAACAGTTGCCTGATCCATCCGGAGCTCGGCTCACACCTGATGCTGGGGGTCATCCTGTGTGATCTCGAACTCGAACGGGATCGACCTGTCGCGGACCAGTGTGGGACGTGCCGCGCCTGCCTCGACGTGTGCCCGACCGACGCGTTTGCGGAGCCCTATGTCCTGGATGCGACGCGATGTATCTCCTACACGACGATCGAGACGCGCGGGACGATTCCGCTCGAGATGAGGGAGGCCCAGGCGGATCACGTCTTCGGATGTGACTTGTGCCAATCGGTCTGTCCCTGGAACAAGAGCCTGCCGCGATCCCCGCTGACGGACCCTTTGGGTCTGCGCGAACGGCTCGGCAAGCGGGACGAGTGGATCGCGCCGACCCTCGAGTGGATTCTCGATCTCGACGAAGAGGGATTTCGGGCCGCGACCCAGAAGACTGCGATTCGGCGTCCGGGCCGAGTGGGCCTGCTGCGCAACGCGCTCGTGGCGGCGGGAAACTCGGACGATTCGAGGTTGCTCGAGAGGGTGCGGCGCTTCGTCGAAGATCCGGATCCGATCCTTTCCGAGCATGCGCGCTGGGCTTTGGCCCGACTCGAGCGCGTCGAGTCGGGGGCCAGCCCGAATCCGATACGGGCCGATTGAGGGCGCCTAGCCGGGCTTCGACGCGACCAGTCTCCCGGTCTTGGCGGGCTCCGGATCCGCCGAAAGGCCCTCCTCGTAGGAGACGATCTCGAGCCCCGGAAAGAGTCCCGGCAGCTCACCCGGTTCCAACAGGAAATCGTCCCGCCTGGGGCCCCATCCGAGCGTGCGCTGCTCGATCGTGAACGTTTCGTAGAGGAGCAGGCCGCCCGGGGCGAGCAGCCCTTCGATCCACGCCATCAGGGGCCGGTGGAGATAGCGGAACACGAGCACGGCACCGAAGGGCGCCCGTTCGAGGGTCGGGGGTAGGGGGCCTTCGAGGTCGGCCTCGAGGACGTCGATCTGGCCGGGTGAGACCGCCCTCTGCGAGAGCGTCATGAGGGAGTGGCCGTCCCGATCGAGACCCAGGACATCGAGGCCGAGTTCCGCCGCGGCGAGGCTGTGCCGGCCCCGACCACATGCGAGATCGAGGGTCGGGCCGAGTCCTGCCGTCGATCGGAGAGGCCCTGCGTGTGCCGCGAAAAAGGCCGCAGGACGACCGATTTGGTGCTTATCGTCGTCCATCGCGCTTCAACCAATCGGCCATGCGGCCGGGGAAATCCGTGATGATTCCGTCCGCGCCCCGGGCGAGGAGAGCCTCGATTTCCTTCAGATCGTTGATCGTCCACACGTGCACTTCGACTTCGTTCGCATGGGCGAAATCGATCAGCTCCGCCGTCGCAAGGGGCCGGTCCGCGAAATCTGGCGGGATCTGAAGAGCCATGACGCCGGGGGGCATGGGCGTCTTGTTCGGGTCGCCCGAAAGGGCGCTGCTGATCACGGCGACGATCTCGCCCAGGGAGGCACCCACCGCGGGTTCGGCCGGGTGATGCGCGAGGGCGGCGCGCAGGTCCTGCATGATCGGATCCTCGCCGGCGGCGAGCAGGGTGCGTGCGCTGCGATCGAACTGTTCGACCAGCGAAAGGGTCCTCTGGATGGCCGGGAGGTCGTGACATTTGATCTCGAGGTTGAAGCGGGCCTGGGGAAAGGCTGCGAAGGCCTCCTCGAGGGAAGGAATTCGGTGCCCGCGCCCTCGCTCGCTGTGGTCACCCGAGGCGTTCTCGAAGCGATACCCGGCGTCGAGCGCCCGGATCTCGCTCCAATCGAGATCGCCGGCGGATGCCTTGGCTTCCGTGACCCGATCGACATCGGGATCGTGAAGCAGGATCGGTACCCCGTCGCGCGAGACATGGACGTCGCTCTCGAGGATATGCGCTCCCTGATCGAGCGCGGCCGCGAAGGCGGCGATCGTGTTTTCCGGATGGGTCCCCGCGGCCCCGCGGTGACCGATCACGACCGGGCGTGCAGGGTCGAAGAATGGGTGCGGCATGGGGTTAGGTTATCATGCACCGCGATGGGCGTACTGACTCGTGACGTGATCCTGAAAGAACTCGATGAGGGGCGTCTTCGGATCGATCCCTTCGATTCCTCACAGGTCGGAGTCGCATCGATCGACCTGACCCTTGGCTCGGAGATACGCGAGATCGTGAACGACGCTGCGCCGATTCCCTTGACGGACGACGCCGACTATCGAGACCATACCCGCGTGCTCGGACTCGACGGTCCCTACCGACTCGATCCCGGCGTGACGATCCACGGAATCACGGCGGAGCACGTCACTCTGCCAGATGATCTGTGCGGATTCCTCGAGGGTCGCAGCCGCTTTGCCAGGCTTGGGCTGATGATCCACGTCACTTCCGCGTTGGTCCAGCCCGGGGTCTCGAATCGCCAGGTACTCGAGATGAGCAACGTCTCGAGTCGTGCCCTCGAGATCGTTGCGGGGGTGCGCATCTGCCAGTTGGTGTTGATGCGAACCGAGGGCCACGCGGTCTACCGGGGGCGCTTTCAGGACCAGCGAGAGATCTGAGTCATGCGTGCCGTGGTGCAACGGGTCTCCGAGGCGAGCGTAGATGTCGGCGGGGAGCGGGTCTCGGAGATGGGTGAGGGATTGCTGGTACTGGTCGGCGTCGGCTTGCGAGACACGGACCGGGACGCCGGTCTGCTGGCGCGCAAGATCGTCGGCCTGCGTATCTTCGAGGACGAGGACGGAAAGATGAACCGTTCGCTTGCCGACGTGAACGGGACGCTCGGGCTCGTGTCGCAGTTCACGCTCTGGGCAGACGTGCGCAAGGGGCGGCGTCCCTCGTTCGGGCAGGCCGCTCCGCCGGATCTTGCCGGGCCGCTCTTCGAGAAGGTCGTTGCCCACGCGGAGGCCCTGGGCGTGCCGGTCGTCACCGGAAGGTTCCGCGCGCGGATGGATGTCTCGCTCGTCAACGCCGGCCCCGTCACGGTCCTCCTGGATACCGAGCGAGTCTTCTGAACGCGAACCCCGCGGCCTCCCGAGACCCGCGCGTGGACTAGGAGTCATCAGGAGGGGGACCCATGCGTGTGAATCGACACGCGGAACCCGGCCACGCTTGCCGACCTCAAAAGATCCGGCACAATCCCGGACGGGGTACGTGAGAGGACGGGTGCAGGTCGGTTCAAACGAATCCACCGAATCCCGCACACAGAGGTTGGACAGATCATGACAATTCAGAGGAATCGATCGGACTCGTGTCCGAAGACAGGGGACGTGCGTCCCAAGGTCAGCAGCGTGTGCCACAGGGGTCGAAGCGACCGGTCGGCGGAAAATTGGGGGCGACGCTTTCTGATGGCATTTCTCGTGATCGCCCTGGTGGGCGCACCGTCTGCGGGCTTCGCGGGGGAAAAGGCTTCGGAGACCGGGAGAGAAGGGGGGTTGGGAGCTGCCGCAGCGATCTCCTCGCTCATTTATGGACCCGTGAAACTCCTCTACGCAACGGGCGGGCTCGTCGTGGGCGCCTTCGCCTGGGCCTTCACGGCGGGTGACACCCAGGTGGCAGAGAAAGTGTTCACGCGATCGCTAAGGGGCACGTACGTGATCACGCCGGACATCTTGACCGGGGAAAGGGAGCTCATCTTCATCGGCCGAGAAATCGATCCGCCCGCCGCTCGAACCGAGGCGATCGCGTCGAATTCTTCTGCGACGTCCGAATCGATCGACGAGAGCGGCTACGACGAGCTGGGCTGGTAGTTCGGTCGGGTCGAAAGCGCTTTCCGACGGGCGGGGCACGGCGCGGGCTCGTGCCTTGCCCGTGGGGCGCTGGCGGTGACGCGGTGGAGGCGTCACCATGCGCAGCCATCCCATGTCAGAGTTCATCGCACAGATTCCAATCGTATTCGCCTCGGGGCTGATTTCAGTCCTGTCGCCCTGCGTGATGCCCTTGATGCCCGCGTATCTCTCGCTGATCTCGGGCGTGTCCGTCCAGGACCTCGGTGAAGGGGCCGCGGACGGCGAACAACGCGCCCGGGTGATGGAGGCCTGCCTGGGATTCGTCTGTGGCTTTTCGACCGTTTTCATTGTGCTCGGCGCGAGCGCCTTCGCGTTGGGCCGCGTACTTCGAGGCTGGCAGCTCGAAATCTTCGGCTATCCACTGGGGATCGCGCAGCTCGCCGGGGTCGTGATCATCGTGTTCGGCCTCCACATGATGGGGGTCTTCCGTCTCTCCTGGTTGCTGCGCGACACGCGACTCCAACTCGACATGGGCCCGCCCGGCTTTCTGGGATCCTTTACGGTCGGCGCCGGCTTCGGTTTTGGCTGGTCGCCGTGCATCGGACCAATCCTCGGCGCAGTCCTGACCCTGGCGGGGAGTCGCGACACCGTCTTCGAAGGCATCACGCTGCTCGCCGTCTACTCGGCGGGTCTCGGGGTTCCCTTTCTACTGGCCGGTTGGAGCATCGATTATTTCTTCAGCGCCTTCGCCCGGGTGAAACAGCATTTCCGGGCCCTCGAGATCACGTCGGGCGTCATGCTGATCGGCGTCGGCGTGCTGCTTCTCACGAACCAGCTCTCCTGGTTCAACACCCATTTCACGTTTCTTTCGGATTTCGTCGTGACGGCGGAGGAGATGCTCCAGTGAGACAGGCGTCGTGGGACCGCGTCGGGATCGTCACCCTCGTCCTGTCGATCTCGATGTCGGTGTCCGGCTGTTTCGAGGAGGGCTCGACAGGGGAAGCCGAACCGCGGCGTTCGGCACCGGATTTCAACCTGACGCGACTCGACGGAATCCCGGTATCGCTCGAGGAGAACCGGGGCAAGACGCTGATCCTCGATTTCTGGGCCACCTGGTGTGCCCCCTGCGAAATCCAGATGCCGGTGCTCGACACGCTATGGAAAACGCGTGGGGGGGAGAAGTTGATGATCCTCGGCGTTTCCGTCGACACCGACCCGGCGCCGAAGGTGATCGAGTGGGTGAAGGAGCGGGATCTCGACTATCCGATCGCGATCGCGAGCCAGGATCTGGCGATCGAGTACGGGGTCCTCGGCTTTCCGACACTCGTCGTCATCGATCCCCAGGGCGGGATCCATACTCGTCACACCGGCGTGTTGAGCCGCCCCGAGCTCGAGGACATCCTCGACGAAATCGCGCAGGAATAGCCCTTCGAGGGCCGGTCGAGCCCCTCGAACGGCCGCCGGCCGCTTCTCTCAAGTCGCTCTCTCCGTTGGACGAAAACGCCAGCAGGCCGAGCCTGCCCAGACGCGCTCGGCGGGGGGAAGATCCGCTGTCCGACGGAGAAACGACGCAAGTTCAGGTGAGACGCGCCTTTCAGCGCCACTTCGACGATGGCGAGATCATCTTCGACGAAGGGGACGAAGGGGTCGATCTCTACGTGATCCAGGCGGGGCGCGTCCAGATCTCCCGCAGCGGAAACAGCGGCCCTCGGATCGTCGCTCAGCTGGGCCCGGGAGAATTTTTCGGCGAGATGAGCGTCGTGTTGGCCGAAGCGCGAACCGCCCGAGCCGTCGCCGTCGGTTCGACGGATCTGCTCGAACTCGATGGCGAAACCCTCGAAGCGATGTGCATGGAGCGCCCGGAGATTGCCATCCGGATGATTCAGCGTCTGGCGCTCCGCCTGATCGGTGTCGAACGCCGGCTTGCAGCCCTCGGTCTCGATGACCTCGTGGGACCGCTGGTCCGCTTTCTCACGACGGAAGCCGATTGCGAGCTCGATGAGGAGCTCCGGTTGCGGACCTCGTTGCGGGATCTCGCCGAGGGTTGCGAGTTGTCACTCCAGGAAACCCACCAGGCGCTGCATCGGTTGATGGACGAGAAGCTGATTCGACTCGATGACGACGAATTGGTCGCGCAGGATCGGACCGCACTCTCCGCAGCCATGACGAAATTCGCCCGGGCCAGCTAACGCTGGATCCCCGAAATTTGGCCCGCTGGGCAGCCCTCAGGTAGCGTTCCTCGTCAAGCGAACGGGGGGCGCGTGGCGCGAGGGGCCACCTTCAATTTTACGATCGGTTTGCTCCTGGGAATCACCGGGGGCGTGCTCCTGTCGAGCTCGGTGGCATCATCGGCCCGTGCGGCGGCGGAGCGTGCGCGCCTCGAGAATCCTTTCGAGATCACGGCGGATCGGATCGACTACGACGGTGACCGCGACCTCTATGTCGCTACGGGCAACGTGCGTGTCGTCCAGCCCGAGAGAAGTCTGCGGGCACACTGGGTGGCCTTCAGCGCGGTGACGCGCATCGGTGTGGCTGAGGGGGACGTCGAACTCCTGGATGCCGGCACCCGGCTCGCGGCAGAATTCATGGTCTTCGACGTGGACACGCTTCGAGGAATGCTCTTTCAGGGTGTGCTGGACGCGGGGAACGAGGGATTTCGCGTCCGTGCACGCGAATTGATCCGGACGGGCGAGAATACCTTCACCGCTCGGGACGCCATTTTTTCGACCTGCCGATGTGAGCCGGGAGAGCGCCTGCCCTGGCAGCTCAGCTCCCGGGAGGCCGACGTCGAACTCGGTGAGTACGGCACGATCAAGAATTCGACCTTAGATATTCTCGGCGTGCCGGTGTTGTGGATTCCCTGGGCGTTCTTCCCCGTGAAGAGCGAGCGCGAGACCGGGCTCCTCCTGCCGGATCTTCAGCTCGGGGGGCGCGGCGGATACGGCCTCGGCATTCCCTTCTTCTGGGCGGCGCACCCACAGCTGAACGTGATTGCGACTCAGCGATTCATGTCTGAGCGCGGGTACAAGCAGGACCTCGAATTCGAGTACGTGTTTGGCGAGCGTTCCGAGGGCGACCTCTTCGTGGCGGGACTGAGAGATGGTTACGACGACCCGTCCCGGGCGCCCAAGGAAGCGCGCTGGTCGGTTCTCTGGGATCACGATCAGATGCTGCCCTGGGAGCTGCGCTGGCAGACCGATCTGAAGCTGGCTTCGGACAACGTCTACGCGGAGGATTTCGACGAACTCCGGGAATTCAGAGAATTCCGATTTCTGGAATCGACGACGAATGTCGCGCGCTCCTTTGGTCGGAGCGGTGCTGTCGGGGGCATGGTCGGGGCGCGATTCGCGGACGCACAGGAGGGCCTGCTCATCGGGAGCGAGTACGATGATGCCGATGATTGGCTCCTGCAGCGCCTGGTCGAGGGGCGCTTCGACGTGCAGCCCGGGGGCGCCGTCGGGCCACTCGGCCTCGAGTTCAGGATGGACTCCGAGGTCATCCAGTTCGGCGCCTTGCGACATCACGAATCCACATTCGCGAGCAAAGGGGCGCTCTCCTCTGCCGGGGGGGCGCGCTTCTACGACACCGGAATCGACGGATTCTTCTCGAACGCCGACGACTTTGGCCAGGCTGATGGTGTTTTCGAGCCCGGCGAGGCGTTGGCAGAGCGCGGGACTCGGGCGGTGCTCCACCCCCGAGTCGCGCGAGCCTTCCGAGTCGGGAGGTTCGCCGAGGTCGTTCCGGAGATCGGCTGGAGCCAGACGCTGTATGCCACCGATCGCCAGGAATTCTCTGAGCGCGGCTTGTTGACGGGGCGCGTCGATGTGCGTGGTCGGCTGGCGCGCGACTATTCGGTAGCGGGGGGGGGCTCGATGCGTCACGTGATCGAACCTCGCGTCGGGTGGGCCTACGTTTCGAGTCGTCGCCAGAGGAACAACCCGCTCTTGGTTCCGGAGGGCACGGTCGAGCAGACCCGGTTGCGCACGCTGTCGCTCGAGAGCGTCACGCGCAATCCCTCCGATCGGATCGAGGCGACCAACCAGGTCGTGCTCGCCCTGGGGCAGCGCTTCTTCACTCGGGAGCCGCACGGCGTCGCTCGCCTCCGGGCGGACCTCGTGACCGCGGTCGATTGGGATTTTTCCGAGGAGGGGCTGGGTGATGTGCTGGTGGAGGCCAGGCTTTTTTCGCTGGGTCCATTCAGTTCGCGGCTGCGGGGTACCTTCGATCCGGAAGCAGTGGCGATCAGCGAGGGCGAGGTCGGTCTCGACGCCTCCCGTCGCTTCGATTACGCATTCTTTAGGGAACTGACGGTCGGATCGGCGTATCGCTATCTCCGCCGCGTCCCCCAATTCTTCGAGAACAACCGTGGCGAGTCGCGTATTGCCACGGGCGACCGTGAGGTCAACCAGCTGGATCTCTTTGCACGGGTCGAGCTCTCGGCTCGCTTGCGTCTGCGATATGCGACGATCTACTCCCTGGAGGGCGGCAATCAGCGGGGGATGATCAAGAATGAGGCGCTGGTCGAGTACGTCTCGAAATGTCGCTGCTGGGGGTTCGGCGTGAATATTTTCCAGGAGCGTCGGCAGGGAATCGGCGCGGGGATCTCGTTCCGATTCCTCGGGCCGGGCGACGAGAATCGGAACCTGTTCGACGGTGGCTACGGGATGGGTGGAGACGCCTTCTAGACGCTCTTCTCCGGCTAACAGTTCTTGTCGCCGAGCCGCCTCGGCTTGCCGCTCTCGGCTCAAGGTCCTAAAGTAAAAAGGCTTTTTGGCTCATCCCCCACCGACTCCGGCGCATTCTTTCCCGCGACGGGCGGCCCGAGGTCACGAGACTCCCCGTGCTCCGCACATCGCCTGAGCAATTCGAGAAGCTCGCTCGACAGGGAAACCACATCCCGGTCGTTCGCGAGATCCTCGCTGATCTCGACACCCCGCTTTCCTTGTTCCGGAAGATCGATGACGGGCGGACCGCCTTTCTGCTCGAGTCCGTCGAGGGCGGTGAAAAGTGGGCCCGCTACAGCTTTCTCGGCGTCGGAGCCCGCGCGATGTTTCGCGCCCACGGCAGCCGCGTCGAATGGGTCGAAGGCGGCGAGACCGAGGTCATCGATACGGGCGGCGATCCGCTCGAGGTCCTGCGCGACCGGCTGAAGGCCTTCGAAGCCGTGCAGCCGACCGACTTTGTCTTGCCGCGTTTCATCGGGGGAGCGGTCGGGATGATCGGGTACGACTGGGTCCGCTTCGTCGAGAAGATCCCGGATTCGAATCCGGACAAGATCGGTCTCCCCGACGCGTTTTTCGTCTTGCCCGAACATGTCGTTGTCTACGACAACGTCCGTCATACCGCCTTGATCATCGTCCACGCCGAGGTTGAGAAAGGGACGGATCTGGCGCTCGCGTTCAAGCAGGCCGATGCCCGCATCGAGGAGATGATTGAGCGGATCCATCAACCCCTCTCTGCGGAGCGGCGCCAGCCGGCGATCCGTACGCCGATGGAAGTCGAACGGAGCATGACCGAAGAGGGCTATCACGAAGTCGTCAAGCGCGCGAAGGAGTACATCGAGGCGGGAGACATCTTTCAGGTCGTGCTCGCACAGCAATTTCAGATGCCGCTCCAGGTCGATCCCTTCTCCATCTATCGGCATCTTCGCGTCATCAACCCGAGTCCCTACATGTTCTTCATCCGAATGCAGGACGCGGTGCTGGTCGGCGCGTCGCCCGAGATCCTCGTTCGTCTCGAGGGGGAGCGGATCGATGTGCGTCCGAGCGCCGGGACCCGATGGCGCGGGGAAACTCCGGAGCAGGACAAGCAGCTCGAGGAGGATCTGCTCGCCGATCCAAAGGAGCGCGCCGAACACCTGATGTTGGTCGATCTGGGACGCAACGACGCTGGACGGGTCGCGAAGATCGGCTCGGTCGAGGTCGACGAATACGCGGTCGTCGAACGCTATTCACATGTGATGCACATCGTCTCGAATGTGCACGGAACGCTACGCCCGGGTCTCGATTGGCTCGACGTGCTACGCGCGACCTTTCCTGCCGGTACCCTCTCCGGTGCGCCGAAGGTTCGCGCGATGGAAATCATCGACGAACTCGAGACGGTCCGACGAGGCTTCTTCGGAGGCTGCTGCGGCTACCTCGACTATTCGGGCAACATGGACATGGCAATCACGATCCGCACGATGGTCGCAAAGGACGGCAAGATCACCCTCGAAGCCGGGGCAGGCATCGTGGCAGACTCCGAACCGGCTTACGAATTCGAGGAGACGATGAACAAATCACGTGCCGTGCTCACGGCGATCGATCTCGCTCGCGAGGGGTTCGACTGAGATGCGCCTCCTGATCGTCGACAACTACGATTCGTTCACGTACAACCTCGTGCAGTATCTCGGCGAACTCGGGGCCGAGATCGACGTCGTTCGAAACGACGAGGTCGACGTCGAAACATTGCTCGGTCGGGCCGGCGATGGCCTCGTGATCTCGCCGGGGCCGGGAACGCCGGATGACGCCGGCGTTTCGATGGCCGCGATCGAGTGCTTTTCGAAGGCCGGGGTGCCGGTCTTAGGCGTCTGCCTGGGTCACCAATCGATCGGCCAGCTCCTCGGCGGTCGAATCGTCCGCGCGCGCTCCATCATGCACGGGAAGATCTCGACAATTGCCCACGATGGAAAGGGCGTTTTCGAAGGGCTACCCCAGGACTTCGAGGCAACGCGCTACCACTCGTTGGTGATCGAGGAGTCGAGCATGCCCGACGTCCTCGAGATCACGGCGCGAACCGATGACGGTGAGATCATGGGGGTACGCCACAGGACGCTCCCGATCGAAGGCGTTCAATTCCATCCCGAGTCGATCATGACCGGCGAAGGCAAGCGTCTGCTCGGCAATTTTCTGGCCCGATGCCGCGCGGGCGCGGCATGAGTGAGATTCGGGCCGCCCTCTCCGATCTCGTCTCGACGCGAAGCGTCGATCCCATTCGGCTCGGCGCAGCCTTCGGAGAGATCATGGATGGTGAGGCGGGGCCCGCGTCGGCGGCGGGTCTCCTGATCGGCCTGCGCATGAAGGGTGAGACCGTAGACGAGATCGTGTCCGTCGCGCGTGCCCTGCGCGTCCGGGCGACGACCGCCAAACTGGTGGACCCGCGGACCGTCGATACCTGCGGCACCGGAGGAAGCGGGATCAACACGTTCAACATTTCCACGACGGCCTCTTTCGTGGTTGCGGGGGCAGGGGTCTCGGTCGCAAAGCACGGCAATCGCGCGGCGACGAGCAAGTCCGGGAGCTTCGACGTTCTCGAGGCGCTCGGGGTCCAGATCGATCTTTCGATCGAGGCCAACGCCGAGATCCTCGCCGAGGTCGGGATCGCTCCCTTCTTCGCACGGACCGCGCATCCGGCGTTCCGGCACGTTGCACCCATCCGGTCGGAATTGGGGGTGCGGACCTTGCTCAACTGTCTGGGCCCGCTGCTTTCGCCGGTGAATGCGCTCTACCAGCTGGTCGGCGTCTATTCCGCCGAACTCGTGCTTCCCCTGGCGGGGGCGCTCTCCGAGCTCGGTGCATCGCGGGCGCTCGTCGTGCACGGCTCGGACGGAATGGACGAATTGACGACGACGGGGCCGAGTTCGGCGGCGCTCGTCTCGGGCGGTCGCGTCGAGACGATGACCGTTGATCCCGAGGATCTCGGGATCCGGCGTGCGACCCTCGAGGATCTGGCGGGCGGCAGCCCCGCAGAGAACGCTTCGATCACGCGGTCCATCCTGTCCGGTGAGGCCGGTCCGCGGCGCGACATCGTCCTGCTGAACGCGGGGGCTGCCCTGTGGGTCGTCGAGGCGGCGGAGTCGCTCCGAGCCGGCATCGAGTTGGCGGCCCGCAGTATCGACGAGGGCGCGGCGACGGAAAAGCTCGAGGCGCTTGCCAAGGCGACCACACGTTTCGGGGAGGGTCCCTCGGCGTGACGATTCTCGACGAGATCCTCGATCACAAACGCGTGGAGCTCAGCGCCGCGCGAGTCGGACGCGATCCGAGGAGCCTCGCGCGGGAGGCGGCGGCCTGTGAACGTGCGCCACTCGGGTTCCGCGAAAGCCTTCGAAGTACGCCGGGTGCTGCGGTGATCGCTGAAATCAAACGGCGCTCCCCGAGCAGGGGGCTGATTCGCGAGGATTTCGATCCTGCCTGGATCGCGAAATGCTATGCCGAGGCCGGGGCCGCCTGCATCTCGGTGCTCACGGACGAGAAGTTCTTCGGCGGTTCGCTCGGGGATCTCGCCGCCGTTCGTGGAGCGGTGGATCGTCCGATCATTCGAAAGGATTTCGTGATCGACTCCTATCAGATCGATCAAGCGCGTCTGGTCGGGGCGGACGCGGTGCTGCTGATCGTGTCCGCACTCGACGATGCGACGATGCGGGGGCTCTTCGATCACGCGAGGGGGCTCGGGCTCGATGTGCTGGTGGAGGTCCACGACGAGGGGGAACTCGACCGGGCGACGTCACTCGGGGCAGATTTGATCGGCGTCAACAACCGCAACCTCAAGACCTTCGATGTCGATCTCGCGACGACCGAGCGTCTCGCGGCGCGGTTGTCGGACCCCGAGGTGGTGCTGGTCGCCGAGAGTGGGATCGGCACCGCACAGGATATCGAGCGGCTCGAGCGGGCGGGGGCCGCCGGCTTTTTGGTGGGAGAATCCCTGATGCGCCAACCTCACCCGGGGAAGGCACTCGAGGAGCTACGGAGGACAACGTGACCGGAAGCGTGCGGATCAAGATCTGCGGTGTGAAGACTCCAGAGGATGCGATCGCCGCCGTTGAGGCGGGAGCGGATCTGATCGGGATCAATTTCGTGGAGGGGTCTCCGAGAGAGGTCGATATCGCCGAGGCGTTGGAAATCTGCGAGGCGCTCGAGGGCCACGATGTCGAAAGGGTCGCGTTGTTTCGGAACGCGAGCTGGGACAAGATCGATCCGATCCTGCAGCGCGTCCCCTTCGAGCGGGTGCAATTCCATGGGGACGAGACCGAAGAAGAACTCGAGGCGATCGATCTCCCGACGATCAAGGCGATTCGAGGCGCTGATCACGAAGCGGCGGAGACCTATCCCGGTTCGATCCTGCTCCTCGACCATCCTCACGCCGGCGGGGGACAGGGGCAGGCCTGGGATTGGAGCGAGGCAGAGGACCTGATCGCTCACGGGCACGATGTGATCATTGCGGGTGGACTCACGCCCGAGAACGTCGCGGATGCTCTCGCGGACGTCGGTGACATCCCGCCCTGGGGCGTCGATGTCGCAACGGGGGTCGAGAGCGACGATCGTCGCAAGGATCCGGCGAAGATGCGGGCTTTCGTCGATGCCATCCGCCAGCGTGAGGAATCTGTCGAAGCCGAAAAGGAGTCGGGGGAGGGTTCTTGAAAAGCGAACCGGACGAACGAGGAATGTTTGGCCCCTATGGGGGGCGTTTCGTTCCCGAGATGCTGATCAGCGCCCTCGACGAACTAGTCGAGGAATCTGCGCGAATCCTCGCCGATCCCGGCTATCAGAAGGAACTCGACGATCTGCTACGGGACTACGCCGGGCGGCCGACCCCCCTGACTTTCGCGGCGCGGCTCACCGAGCAGGTCGGCGGCGCAAAGATCTATCTCAAACGCGAGGATCTGGCCCACACGGGGGCACACAAGATCAACAATGTGCTCGGGCAGGCGTTGCTCGCCCGCCACATGGGAAAGAAGCGGATCATCGCGGAGACCGGCGCGGGCCAGCACGGCGTCGCTTCGGCGACGGCGGCGGCGCTGCTCGGACTCGAATGCGAAGTCTATATGGGCGCCGAGGACATGCGGCGGCAGGCGCTGAACGTGTTTCGGATGGAACTGCTGGGGGCCAGCTGTATCCCCGTGGAAAGCGGATCCCAGACGCTGAAGGACGCGATCAACGAGGCGATGCGGGATTGGGTGACGAATGTAGAGCACACCTACTATCTGATCGGCTCGGTGATGGGACCCCATCCCTATCCCACGATGGTTCGGGACTTTCAGCGGGTGATCGGACTCGAGGCGCGTCTGCAAATCCAGAGCGTTGAGGGGCGGCTCCCCGACGTGCTGATCGCCTGCGTCGGCGGCGGATCGAACGCGATCGGGCTCTTTCACCCCTTCATCGAAGACGACGACGTTCGCATGATCGGGGTCGAGCCAGGGGGAGAAGGAGTGAGCACCGGTCGTCACGGTGCGACGATCACCGCGGGTGTGCCGGGGATCTTTCACGGGAAGCGAACGCTGGTGCTCTCGGACGATGACGGCCAGATCTTCCCCGCTCACTCGATCTCGGCCGGGCTCGACTATCCCGGCGTCGGGCCCGAGCACGCCTATCTCAAGGAAGTCGGCCGTGCGGAATACGAGGTGGCCACGGACGAAGAAGCTCTGGATGCCTTCCAGGTCCTGTCTCGCAGCGAGGGTATCATCCCCGCCCTCGAGAGTTCTCATGCGATCGCCCACGCGATGAAATTGGCGAAGACGATGCCGAAGGATGCAATCGTGCTGGTGAACCTGTCGGGGCGCGGAGACAAGGATGTGGACGAAGTGCGCATGATCCTGGCCTCGCGTGAGAGCGAGACGCATTGATGGCTGCGGAGGCCCCGAATCGGATTGATGTCTGTTTTTCGGCCCTGCGCGAGAGGGGAGAAACGGCGCTCATCCCCTTCCTGACGGCGGGTGACCCGGATCTCGAGACGACGGAATCGATCGTCCTGGCGATGGCCGAGGCGGGAGCCGACCTGATCGAGCTGGGCGTACCCTTCTCGGATCCGACTGCGGAGGGTCCGACGATACAGCGCTCGAGCAGCCGCGCCCTCGAGCAGGGGACGAGCCTGCGCTCGATTCTGCAGCTCGTCGGGCGACTCCGTTCGAAGATCGATCTCCCCCTCGTCTTGATGGGATATGCGAATCCGCTCCACGCGATGGGGGCGGAGGCCTTCGCCAAATCTGCGAGGGAAGTGGGCGTGGACGGGATCATCATTCCGGATCTGACACCCGAGGACGGAGCTCCCTATCTGGATCCGAGCCGGGAAGCGGGAATCCATCCGATTCTGCTGGCCGCCCCGACCACGCGTCCCGATCGTCTCGAGATGCTCGTGCGCGAGACCCGCGGATTCCTCTACTACGTATCGCTCCAGGGCGTGACCGGTGCGCGCGCGGATCTCGCGCAGGGCATCGAGCAGAAAGTCAAGAACGCGAAGGCGTTGGGAGATATTCCGGTCTGTGTAGGATTTGGTGTCGGAACACCGGAACAGGCGGCCGCGATCGGTGCCTATGCCGACGGCGTCGTGATCGGCAGCGCCATCGTCGATCGGATCGAGGCTGCGGCCTCCAAAGCTTCCAAAGCCTCCAAAGCCTCCGCCGTCGAGGATGTCGCCCGCTTCATCGAAGAGTTGAAGGCACCGCTTCGCAAGAACTAGCGGTGCTCGCATGCCTTTCTGCGGTCGCGCCCCACGCGTCCGGCCGAGTCGGGTTGGCGCTAGTCTGACGCGGAGCCGGTCAGCTTCTGGAAGAGCGCTACGACCTGGGCGTGAGTAGCCTCGAGGGATCCCGAATTGTCGATCACGTGATCGGCCATCTCCCGCTTCTCGTCGATCGGGAGCTGGGCGGCGATGCGTCGTTCGGCCTCGGACGCGTCACAGTCGTCCCGCGACATCGTGCGCTCGACCTGGACGTCGCGGCTGACCCACACACACAGCGTCTCGTCGAAATCCATGATGGCGCCGCTTCCCCGTCCGCTGATGCGACCCTCGAAGAGCAGGGGGATATCCAGCACGACCAGTGGATCGTTCGCTTCGACCGCTGTCTTGGCCCGTCTCATCATCTCAGCGATCACCGGCGGGTGAACGATATTTCCAAGCTGCGCTCGCGCTTCATCGTCCCGGAAGACGATCGCACCCAGGGCTTCGCGATCGAGAGATCCGTCGGCGGCGATGACCCCATCACCGAAGGCCGTGGCGATCTCCTTCAGCATCGGCCGGCCGGCGGCTTGCTGCTCGTGAACGA